>CAJWGB010000148.1 GCA_913031625.1 uncultured Planctomycetaceae bacterium
ACATCGTTGAAGGCGTGGTTGCGGGTCACGGTGTAACGACGAAGGCTTCGGCGCAGTGACCGTGAGATCGCAAGTTGGTTGAGCGGAATGACGCCGCGCGGATCGGGTGAAAACCAGCCAATTCTTCGGCGGGGTACCGGCATAGGGAACAGGCCGATGCGGTAGGCGTTCAAGAGTGTGCCGGGTTCGAGGTCTCCCCCGATGGCGACAAGTGCGGAGTCGTTTGTTGGGCCGTCGGTCGGTAGCACCCAACGCGACGGCTCGGGCTCTACGGGAGTGATCTCGTGAGGCAAGGACATGCCGTTGGCGTCAGTCATTGCGTGAGCACCCTGTTTGAGCATCTTCTCGCCACTGCCCCGCAAGCGCATTGATGCGCGTGGTGGTGGGCGTCTGCATCTCGTCACGTTATGGAGGGTCGTTAATCGAAATCAATCTTGGTCGTAAGAGAATTGGAACCTGCCGGTGAGGCATTCACCTACGATGTGGTCATGACCGAGCAGCACGCAGGTACATTGGCACTGTTTGGTGGCGGTCCGTTCGTCAGTAATGATGAACTTGACCAACAGCTGCTGCGCGGTCGAACGGGGCCTGTCGCAGTTCTTCCAACGGCCGATGCGTTCGAGCAGCCGCAGTTGCTGATCGAGTCGGCCCGTCAATGGGGTAAACGGCTCGGTGTCGAGATTGTTCCGGTGATGGCGTTGACGCGAGCGCAGTCATCCGATGCGGATTTTGTTGCGGCAGTCGATGGTGTCGACATGGTGTGGCTTGCTGGCGATTCACCAATTCATTTGCGAACAGCGCTCAAAGACACGCCGCTGTGGGCATCAATCTGCGGAGTGCTCGCACGAGGAGGTGTGGTTGCAGCAGTCGGAGCGAGCGCCTCGGCGATGTGCGACCCAATGACAGACCCTCGAGGAGGGGCGTTTACCTTCGGACTCGGGCTTGTTGAAGGCCTCGCAGTCCTTACCGAATCAGAAACTTGGGCGGCCGAACAGTTGCAACGCGCGCAACACCTTGCCACCGACGTGCCGCTCATCGAACTTCCTACGGGTTCAGCGATCGTGCTCAATCGAGGTAGCGCCGAATGGGTTCGTCACGGCGATGTCACCGTCAACGGCGATTGGTAGGCGCTACTTCCAGGCGAATACAGGCTGTTCCATTTCATCAACCCGCGCGTCGTCTGCTGCTCGACCTTCAATGCCGACCCAACGGAATTGAACGAGAACTGCGCCGGTTGGTGCATGAATGAGGTCGCCCCCGAGTGGGACCTGAACAACAGGGCGATCACTCTCTGGAATGTCGACATAGCGAGGAGAATCATCGCGACAAAGTGCGTGCAGCCCAATTCGGTAAACCGCTCTGACTTCGTCAGGTGATGGGATGAGCGCTGGGTCTGCTCCTCCCCACAGCACCACCGGTGTGATCACATAACCCGACCGCGTTGGATAATCGTCAAGCAACCCGAGAACGCTTTCGGCTCCGAGTTCGAGACCGAGTTCTTCATGCAGTTCCCGTAGCGCAGCTTCTTCGACGGTTTCACCTTCATTCGCGTGCCCCCAGACAGGAATCGTTTTGCCACGCTGAATGATTGCCCCGTCACGGAAATACTCCACAACCTGCAGGATGGGGTAGTTCGGATCTGTGTACTGAGCGTACTTTGCCTTCAGCGCGGCTGCTTTCTCGAGATCGTCTTCCTCAAAGATGAACTGTCCGTTAACAACGGCAAAGGGAGTCGCCGGCAACCCGGCTTTGTTGTACAGGTTGGAATTCTCCGGCACAGCGTTATAGGCATACTGGACGCCGACCGGCTCGGATACCTTTTCACACGAAACAACGACCGTGTCCCCCACAATCTCTGCCTGAGCCGCGTGCCAGACCTTGTCCTGTCCACACAACCGAAAATGGTTCAGCTTCTCCTGGGGCGTCGGCAAAGCAGGTTCAACATATTTCCCTTCTTCCCGATAGTCCTTCGCCATCCCCTTACTGCCAACCATCAGTCCGCCGAAGAGGCTTTCAGCTTCAAACGAGACAACAACCTGACGGCCCTTTACGACATGCCCCGTGTAAATCGGTCCGGTGTACGCAATGTCCTTTCCATACTGTTTCGCCAGAGCCCAGCGTGCCATCCGCATTCCGGGATGCAACTTGTTGAAATAATGAATGCCCTGCGGACGCGCTGAATTCAGATCTGACTGAACAACCATCCCGACATTTTCACGATTCTCCATGAAGAATTTGTGCTGCACCTGCCGGACATCTGCAAAGCCGACATTATTGGGATCTGGAGAGCCGTAACACTGCATCTGCGTAAAGTAAAAAGGCATCTTCGGCATCCGCCATGCGTCCCGCCACCCGCGAACGAGTGCTTCCATTCTGGCAGCGTAGATCCGTCCATCACCCGAGTTACTTGTTCCCTGGCACCAGATCGCACCACGAACCGCGTAGGGAATCACAGGATTAATCTTGCCGTTGAAGAACTGAGACGGACCACGCCACATCCCCGCAATCCCCGGCAGGTTTGGACGCCCTGGAACTCGCCCCCCCACATCTGCCGCGGGGCCGGCAACTTCCTGCCAGCTCTTCACATCCTGGTAATACTGTTCGAACGCGTTCCGTCCCTGATCAGTCAAAGGGTCCGCATCGTGAATCAGATCGGCATCCCCCTTGAGCTTTGGGTGAGCTTCGATCGCCTCGCGCTGAGTAAACGCCTCGACCCGAGTATTACTGTGCGCACTCAGCAGGATCCCGATCGGCATATCGAGTTCCTGGTAAAGCGACCACGCAAACGAAAGCGAGAGCGCTGAAAATCCGCTCGCCGACTTGTGTGTCTTCCAGCCCCCATCTGACGTTGCTCTCTTTTGTGGGTACAGCGCTGAGACCGTATTAATGTTGATCTCCCGAATGGGCAGATCTTTTTCAGACCGAGCGATCTCTGCTGCAATGTCGCGACACATACTGCTGCCAGCCGTCCAGACCATGTTGGATTGTCCGCTCGAAAACCAGACTTCACCAACCAGCACACCATTCAGCACGATCGATTCGTTGCGGTCATTGCTGATTTTGAAACTGCGTGCTTCACGGGAGACCGACAGTGGATCAAGCCACAGCATCCAGTCACCAAACCTGTCTGCGACTGCGGACTTCTTCTGTCCTGCAAACTCCACTGTCACATGAGCGTCTGGCCGGTCAAATCCCCAGACCGGTACTTTCGCCTGCCGCTGAAGAATCATGTTGTCTGTAAATGGCGCCGCCAGTTCCAGTTTCTGTTCATCTCCGATCGAAATCGATGCCGTCAGCAGGACCAGAGATACGCGGAATATGATCCGATTTGTCAGCATAAGGTTCTTCACCAAATCAGGGAGGCGTCAGTTCGAGAGAGGGGTACTGTAAAGGAGTCTCGCTGAGCACTCCAGCAGGCTGTGCCGCATGCCCCGGTATCGGTGAAGATTTCATTCTCGTTGGGATGCAGGCCTTCGTTGAATGTCGTTCCAGCGATCACTATTGTCCCCAGGTGCCAATATTCCGCCTTCCAATGAAAGAACTCTTCATGCCGGTTCGACCTGTTCAACTGCCAGCCATCGCGATCCTTCTGATTCTCAATCTGGCAGGAGTATCTGCGTCTGATCCATCGCGGCCCAACATCCTGTGGGTCACCAGTGAAGACAACAGCCATCACTGGATTGGGTGTTACGGAAACCGGAATGCAACAACGCCCAACATTGATCGCCTTGCCGAACAGGGCATTCGATATCGTTACGCCTATTCCAATGCGGCGGTCTGCGCAGTTGCTCGCAATACAATGATCCTTGGACGCTATGCGAGCAGCTCCGGCTGCCAGAACATGCGGAGTCGATACCCTGTTCCAAACCACTTCAGGACCTACCCGTCGTACCTGCGGGAGGCCGGCTACTATTGCGTCAATCGATCAAAGACTGATTACAACTTCAGAACAGATGACAAGAGTCACTGGGATGAGTGCAGTGGAAAGGCTCACTGGAAGAACCGAAAGAAGGGCCAGCCATTCTTCGCCGTATTCAACACCACCATCAGTCATGAAAGCAGCCTGTTTCGCAAGAAGACTGACGGGTACCGCAAACAGGGCCTGATCCCGAAAACACCGAGTCGTGACGCGAAGACCGTCAACCTGCCTCCTCATTACCCAGACACGCCGGAGTTGCGACAGGACTGGGTGACTTACATGGACATTGTGACGGCCATGGACACACAGATCGGAGACTGGCTTGATGAGCTCGACGATGCGGGCCTGCGTGAAAACACAATCGTATTCTACTACTCAGATCACGGAGGCATCCTGCCTCGCGCAAAGCGCTACATCAATGACACCGGCACACATGTCCCGATGATAGTCCACTTCCCCAGGAAGTGGCAGCACCTTGCCCCCAACGTTCCCGGAAGCGTCAGCGATCGCCCGGTCGCTTTTATCGACCTGCCGCCAACAGTCTTCAGTCTGGCCGGCGTGCCGATCCCGGAACAGTTTCAGGGGACTGCATTCGCGGGAAAGAGCCGCGAAAAAGCGGAACCATATGTCTTTCTGTTCGGCCAGCGTTTTGATTCACGAATGCTAAGGTTCGTTCGTGGTGTGACGGATGGAAAGTATCGATATGTCCGCAACTTCCACCCGCATCGTCATCGCGGAATCCTTGCCGGCTATCCACATGGCCAGGTGGGGTGGCAGTCTGTGTTTCGATTACGTCAGTCCGGAGGCCTGAACGACCTTCAATCGGCCTATTGGAATGTGCCCCAGCCAGTGGAAGAACTGTATTGCACGGAAGAAGATCCGTGGGAACTCAGGAACCTGGCCGATGATCCACAGCACAAAGCTCGCCTCGTGCAGATGCGGACAGCCACCCTGAACAAGATGCGGGAAATCGCAGATACGGGAATCGTACCGGAATCAATGTATGAAGGGATCTCAGCAGATGACACGGTTCATGGTTTCGTGAACGCCCCGGACTTTCCGTACCACGATGTCCTGCGGGCTGCGTTGAATGCGGGCGACGGACGAAGTGAGCCGGAGCTCAAAGCAGCTCTCAACCACAGCCATCCCGTCATGCGATACTGGGGCGCCACTGGCTGCACGATCCAGAAACGCTCGGATCCAGACACCGTCACTCGGCTCAAAGAACTGTTGAACGACAAGTCACCATCAGTCCGTCTGGCTGCAGCGGAAGCTCTCCACGTAGCCGGGCAGAAGGATGCCGGCTTTGATGCCATTACCCGAATCCTCACCACAACCAGGGATTCTGTGGTGGCACTGGAAGCCCTCAATCTGACTCAGTCACTCGGCATTATGAATGACGTCCCGGCAGACGTGTGGGCACAGGGGGCCAGCGTCGGCAACTATGCCGGTCGAATGAAGGGCGATCAGAAGGATCCCAATCTTCGAGCGGCGAAGTAAACAGTCGCTGACCGGGATTCATAGTGAAGCTCAGAAACAGTTCTCGTTCATCGGGAAATTCGCTGAGGGTCAGCAATTCCGCCCGAGTATCCGAAACTTCGCCGGAACAGCGTGACCTGTGATTTCTGGCCAGGGCTGGGAAGATGCACAGAGTTTTCCACCCGGTTTTGTGGCCGCAAACCCACCGCTGTTTGCCTGTCTTAACTTCAGGTAGGGCAGTCCAGGTGGCGTGAACATCCGCCCCGACAGACACTCGTTGACAGGTTTTTGAGGCAGGGTTAGATTTCGGCAGTGAAGCGATGAGCAGTGCTGAAACGTATAGGGCATGACTTGAAACCCCATTACTACATTCTGACTACCACTGCAGGAGTCTTCCTCAGTCTTATCGTCACCGATGTACGTGCGTTTTCTCAACAAAGCCAACAGTTCTCATCATCTGCCCAGGTTGCCTCAAAGTCACAATCGACACGACTCCCGGACACCCGAAAGGAATCTGCTTCGTTTCCATGGCCGACCGCTGAAAAGCCCAGGGCGTGGAAGTACATTGTGATCCATCATTCGGCCACTACCCGTGGCAGCGTGGAATCCATTCACCAGGACCATCGTCGACGCAAAGACGCGACTGGCAACAACTGGCTCGGAATTGGATACCACTTTGTGATCGGCAACGGTCACGGGATGAAGGATGGATCCATCGACTCCACGTTCCGCTGGAAACAGCAGATTCATGGAGCTCACTCCGGCAGTGTTCCACACAATGGATTTGGAATTGGAATCTGCCTGATCGGTAACTTCGAAAACACGGCCCCCACCCCAAAACAAACGGCGGCAGTCACCCGACTGCTGCGTCTGCTTTCGGTTCACTACAAACTGAAACGTGAGCAGGTCCTTGGTCACAAACGAATAAAACCAACAGCCTGTCCCGGCAGACTGTTCCCCATGCGTCAGATTATGGATGACGCATTCCCCAACTCGTCCCAGGCGAAAGGGGTCCGGAGCGACTCCTTTCGTACATCCAGGTCAACTCACGGAAGTTAGTATGTTTAACCGAATGCAGTCCCATTCATTCCTGCAGGACAACCCATCCTTTCTGATCCCCAACAGCCAGATCGACAGGATGCCACTTGAGCTGCGTGAATTATGTGAGTCGTACAACTCTGAATGCCGCGAGGAGAAGCGGGAGGAAGATGCGGCTGCTCAGTCTGACTGGCCCGTGGCGCTCTTTGTACCCTCCAGTTATGTAGAGAATTACGCCTACCCCCTGGTAATCTGGTTTCACGATGAGAGAAGCAGCGAAGCGGAACTCAACCTGGTGATGAACGCCATTGGTGATCAGAACTACTGCGGCCTTGCAATCCGAGGAAATCAAAATCTGCAAGGGCCCGACGAATTTGGCTGGTCCAAAACCTCTTTGCAATTCGGCTCCGCCCCCCTTCATAAGCTGATCAATATTACAGCTCGTCGACTTCGCCGTGCGTTCCACATTCACAGTGAACGGATCTTTGTCGCAGGAAGCGGAAGTGGAGCAGACGTGGCGTTGAGGCTGTTTGCCGAATGCCCGCAATGGTTTGCCGGAGCAATCGCCATCGATCCGAAATGCAACGAGGAACTGTTACTGGGAGACACCTCCGAAATGCGAGGCAAGAACATCCTGCAGACAGTTTCACGAACGGCATCCGACGAAGACCTCGCCGCGAATCTGGAGACGGTTCGAATGTTCCGCACGGCCGGCGTCCAGATGGACGTTCGGGTGATGGACGAGCCACTTGATCCGTGCAGTAACTCTGCACGCTTCCTCGACAGTTGGCTGATCTCGCACCTTAACTGCGAGACCTACGTGTAAGCAGAGCGGCCAGCATTAGCCGAACTCGGGCTTTCCGCCCAAACACAGGCACGTGTCGCAAATCAATGTGTTCCGGCGACGTTCATTGAATACAGGAATCAACACGTCTGCCACATCCAGTGCAGCCCCCTCCGACCTGCCCTCCTCGAAGTCGGCCGGGCCCGACGAGCTATAGTTTGCATCCACGCGATTACGCGACTACTCACTCGCTGCGGCTTCGTGCCTGAATTTCGTCCTGACCAGCGGGAAACGGATGTTGGATTCATCTCTGATGGAATCCTGATAATATCGCGAGGCCTGCCAAAAAGCCTCTGGAGTTGTGCGATGTTGCGTTTGGTTCCTTTTGCCATTGTTTTTCTGCTGAGTCCCTGCCTGCACGGTGAAGACTGGACTCAATGGTCCGGAAATGACCGCCGAGGCACCTGGGCCGAGGACGGCATCCTGCGGACGATTCCTGACGGCGGTCTCAAGACGTCGTGGACGGTGCCAATCGGTTCCGGCTACTCCGGCCCTGTGGTCTCGAAGGGACGCGTCATTGTGACCGACTATCGTCCCAAACCGGAAACGCGAACGCTGGAGGCGAAAGAACGAGTTCTGTGCCTCGACGAAAAGACAGGGAAAGAGCTCTGGAAGTATGAGTGGGAAACTCACTACCGGCGTCAAATGGCCTCGTATGCCACCGGGCCACGGGCAACTCCGCTGATTGCCGGTGACCGCGTAATCACGATTGGAGCTACGGGGGTCATCTGCTGCCTCGATCTCGAGTCAGGAAAGCTGCACTGGACAATCGACAGCCTGAAACAATTTGGAGCCGGCGTTCCCGTGTTCGGAGTGTCTGCAACCGGAATTGTCTGGGAGGACACCGTCATCATTCCCTGCGGAGGAAGGGAAGGCCTGCTTCGTGCTCTCCACCTAAAAACAGGGAAAGAGATCTGGAAGGCGTTACCCGCAAGCCATGACCTGCCCTATACGTCTCCCGAACTATTCGAATTACACGGAGCGCCACGGCTCATTCAATGGTGCAACGAAGAGCTTGCCGCATTCGACCCATCCACTGGCCGTAAACTGTGGAGCGTCCCGTTCACAGCTCGCGCAAACATGGCAATTGGACGCCCCGTCCAGATTGGCAACCACATCCTGGTAAGCGGATTCTATGACGGCTCGATGCTGGTCCGAGTGACTGGGGCTGAGTCTGCCGAAATCATCTGGAAGAACGGCGGCAAGGGAGAACGTCCCAATCAGACGAAGAGTCTGCATGCAGTCATTACCACTCCCATCGTCGAGGGAGACCATTTTTACGGCACGTGCAGCTACGGTGAATTACGAGGCCTGAACCTGAAGGACGGAGAACGTGTCTGGGAAAACAAAGACCTGACGCGTCAGGGGCGATGGGGTTCGTTCTTCTGGGTGAAGAATGGAGATCACTATTTCGTCAACAACGATCTGGGCGAACTGCTGATCATGCAGTTCACACCTGACGGGCCGAAGGTCTTTGGACGAACTCAGCTGATCGAACCAGACACAGAGTGTGGCTATGGACCTCGGCGATTTGCAAATGCAAAAGTCAACTGGGTCCACCCTGCCTACGCAAACCGTCACGTGATCATCAGAAACGATCACGAGATCAAACGCATCTCCCTCGCAGCTGACTAGCCGGCCCGCAACACCCACCCCCAGCCACGAAACTGCCCATGAATCCGCCGCTGTTTCCTGCAGGTGAGTACGCGCCCGCCTGCGCATCTGCTGCCGAAGTTCGAGAAGCTGCGATCAAGAAGCTTGAGCAGGCTCCGATGCGGACACGTGAAGCAGTCACAGGACTGAATGACGAACAACTCAACACCAAATACCGCAACTGGACGATTCGCCAGATTGTGCATCACCTTGCAGACAGCCACATCAACTGCTACGTCCGGTTCAAATGGTCGCTGACCGAGGACACTCCTCACATCAAGTCCTACGACGAAACACTGTGGTCAGAAGTCGTGGATGCCAGGACAGCTGACCTCGAGTCATCACTGACGATCCTCGAAGGCATTCATCGGCGATGGTGTGACCTGGTCCGCGGACTTAATGACGAAGACCTTAGACTCGGGTTCTTTCATCCAGAGCCACAGAAAGTCATCACTCTGCAGGAAGCCCTGCCGAATTATGCATGGCACGTAGATCACCACCTTGCTCAGATTGCGTGGCTCCGTGAACAATACAATTGGTAGTTTCCAGTCGAATGCAGCGCAGGCCGGATTACGAACACAGCGACAACCCGGCGGCTTCAAGAGGCTTCATCCGCAGCATGGCAAAGTTGCACGGGTGACGGGACCCGGTCGCCGCAGCTCGGTTCGGCCTACTATGGCAAGCCATTCAGTTTCCGAATGACCCATTCGGACATGAGCAGCAGGAAGAACAGCAGGACGAGGGTCCAATGTGTCCAGAGGTCAGTCTGCCTGATCTTCTCCTCATCTTCCGACTGTGGAGTGAGCAACTGAAGCAATTCGTCCAGTTGCCATGGCTCCAGAACCATTCCCCCGGAAACTGTTGCCACCTGATTGAGCAGACTTCGATTGCAGCTGATGTTGGCCAGCTCAGTCGACAGTCGTTTCTGAATGACCAGGCCTGTTTCGACAGGCGGATCGAGTTTCAACCGTGGACTATCGGTCTCCAGTTGTACGCGATAGCGACCTGCTGGCAGACTGTCGATCTGTCCTGAGAATCGTTCCGGGCGTCCCTGCAAGGGCGTTAGCTGAATCGAACGATCCGCCTGAGGCTGATCGGGATCAGGTTCTTCAGGAATGATGGCGACGCTCACTTTGGCCCCCTTCAATTCCTGCACCAGCCGCGGATTCCACCGGACAGCAACGTCAACGGTGTCGGTATCTTCTGCGATCACATGCGAAAGACTCATTCGCACGGAATCGTTCCCACTGGAGCCCTTATTGCGGGCAGCCCAACGCACCACCTGTCCCCAGAATCGGTGGTGCCAGCGGTCACCAGCGCGACGCCGCCAACGCCACGTGCTGTCGAGGCCAAACCAGACAACCTGACCGAATCCGTAGTACTGATGCACAACAGCTCCCATCTCCTGGGGATTCCAGTCCACACCTTCCTGACTGGCTGTCGCCCACACTGTCGCCGCGGGAGCGGGGGTTCCAGTGCACACCCATGGGTGTCCGGGCAGATTGGCAAGACCGGTAACTTCTCCGGGGGCTGACAAGTCAAACAGCGTCAGGTCCGAACCTGCCGGGGTAACCTGCAGGCGAAATGAACTCTGCTCCTGTCCGGGAACGGAGCGACGATATCGCTCTGCGAGCCGTTGAGTGGGATTTCGAACGGGCAGCAGTTGCGTCAGCGTTGGTGACCGATAGCGAAACGGCATATTTCTTCTTCCGGGAATCACCAACAGACTCAGACCATCATCAGCGACTGCCTTCTCGACGTCCTCCCAAAACTCTTCTGACAGACTCTCTGGTGGTACATCTCCAATGATCATCAGATCAGTGTTGGCGAGCTGTTCTCGAAACTGTTCTCGCGGGGGAATATCCTGATTGAGAAAGGTTCGATTGAGCAACTGAAGATACGGCTGCCGGAAGAGAATCGTAGACAGTTCGACTCGACTATCGCGTTCGAGTGCGCTATTCAGGTACCGAAACTCCCAACGAGCATCTCCCTCAACGAGCAGCACTCGCGACTTGTTGTCGATCACCGAAACGGAGAACTCCCGGCTGTTGTTATCTTCACGCAGTTCGCCATCATGAACGCCTGTCTCGATCCGATAGTCTCGCAGACCGGTTTCATCCGAAGGAATCTCAAACTCCACATGGAGCGATTCCTCAGACGCCACTTGCTTCTGTTCATCAAGAACCTTCTCACCTTCCATTAGTCGAACGGTGATTTCGTCGCCCGTGAATCCGCTTGCCAGCAGCGTCGCCTCCACCTGAGCATTGTCATTCAGAAATACACTCTGCGGGACGTCAATCGTTGCAATTGAAAGATCCCGTGGTGACTTGACAGAACCAATCGGAATACAGAACACCGGAATCCCAAGCGTGGCCAGACGGCCGGCCTCTGCGGAAAGGTCGGCGGGCACTGTCTGTCTTCCGTCAGTAAACAGGATGATACTGCGAACATTTCCACCTTCTTCGCCAGAGATACTATCCGTCAGAATCCTGACTGCATCCGTGGCACTGGTCTGAAGCTGTTCGCGTGCTGCAGGAAGATTTTCATTCAGCTCAGTCGCGTCAATCGTTGCCGTTTTTGCGCCAAAGAGACGCAGGTCGTAATCACTGACTTCACCCAGCTCTCCGAGAAAGTTACCCGGCTTCGCCAGCAACAGTCGCTTCACGAACTCCATCCGGCTCATGTCTCCCAGCTGGCCAAACACACCTTCCATGTGCTCCTCGCGACTGGCAGCCAGCCCCTGGTCTCCGTTGCCCCAATCAGGCTCCCGGCCCGCGTCGAGATCTTCAGTCCACCCATCAAGCAAATCCTGAGTTTCATCATTCCCCAGCATTCCAAGTGCCTGCCCCCAGCGGAGCTTCTCAGAACGCGTCGCATGTTTGTCAGCTGTCTCCATACTCTCTGACACGTCGAAACCAACGACGACCCTCTGCTTTTGCCCTTCGCTCAGGACAGATGTGATCACGGGCTTAAGCATTGTGACCAGCAGCAGAATCAACACTGCGATACGCAGATAGAGCAGCGTTCGACCAACAGACGGAGCAACAAGGCGAGCTTCGTAGCGGCGTAAAGCGATAAAGAGGGCGATCGCCAGACTCACGGCGAAGAAGGCCGAAAACGCCCACACCGTTGCCTGAAATTCAGTAAAGATTAACCGCCAGCTCATCTCGGCATCTTACAGCGTGCGTGAATTTCAAGCCTGCCAATTCAACTCAGTTGCTGCAGGTTTGAACGAATCTGCGTTACTCACACGGTCGCCCGGAGCCACGAAGGGCTACCACTCGCGTTCAGCGTCCTCGACCCCCGCCTTCACCTGAGCCTTTGCAGCGCGAACAACGTTCTTCGCAAGAACCTCAAGTTCGTGACTCAGCTGCGACAAACGCACCTGCTTGAGTTGACGCAGGGCAGCTCCCGGACACTTGTGACGCTTGAGGAGTGCATGAGCCAGTCGAACTCGTGCCCAGTGCGCGTCATCCGGAAATCGATCGACATACTCTTCAAGCAGGACCTCCGCCTCCTCATGCATATCGGAACGGAGCAGTCCCTTCGCAAGCGTTCCGAGCCGCCGCTCGTCCAGCGGTCTCTCCTGCTGCAGGTTAAGATCAACAAGCCGATCAGACGCCTCCAGATACTGCCCCGAATCAATGAGACCATTGACAGTTTCCAGCTCCTTTTGAAACAGAGACTGCCGGGTGTCTACCTGAATCTCATCCTGAACCTTGACGTTGGAGTGACCAAACATAAGTGTCGGATCAGCATGACTTCCGACTGCTGTCGCTGGATCGGCGTTCCGCCCGTATGTGCCGGCCGTGACAGCAAATAAGTCCCAGTTCTCACAGTCAACCCAGTCACGTTTCACAAACAGCACACCGACGCCAAGTCCAACCAGCGCACCAGTCAAATGCAGTGCCGCCGACCCCACCCCCTGATCAATGATCAGAAAAGACGCCAGGTCAAGCGCCAGATAGACGCAGGCAAACATCATCACCGTCACGTCCCAGACGAATGCTCTGACAATGAAGACAAACCAAAAGAACACGAACAGCTTGACTTCATTCTTTGGAGCCCAGATAAGACTGATCGCCATGAATCCCATGATCGCCGCCGAAGCCCCCAGAGCACCTCCCTCAGTCGCTCCTCCGGCACACATGATTGCCTGAATGATGGCGGACTCCACGATGCCGATGATCATGTAAACGCAGAGGGTCCGGGCCCAGCCGATCTTCCCTTCGACAATCAGACCGAAACCCCAGAGGAAAAACATATTTCCCAGCAGGTGCCCAGGTCCTGCATGAGCAAACATATTCGTGACCCATTCAATCGGGTCAATGTGGCTGAATTCCAGAACCCACGAATCAGGCTGCCCGGAACTGACCGTGACCCCGAAGCACACAATGTTGGTGATGATCAAACCAACAGTGGTAATGGGGTAATGGTAGAGCGGAGCATCCGTTCCGATGGGGAGGAAGATCACGAATTCGACTCTTGCAGACAGCGACAATCAGATTGCAGCGTAACCACATCTCAGCGACGGTGGATCATCTTTTCATGAAATTTGAGCCATTGTCAATGCCGCAGATACGGATGTCTCATACAGGTCGGCTGTATTCTCCGTAGTCGCATTTCCCTATATTGTGGGTGCCTGCAGTCTTTTCCCAATCGGATCTCATCATGCGTCGCATTCTTACGCTCCTCCTGCTTGCCGGCTGTCTGTCTTCCGCAATTGCTGATCCGATTCGAGCAATGTCATGGAACATTCGCTACTTCAATCTTCGTGATGGAATCGACGCATGGCCCAACCGAAAGGACTGGGCTGCAGATCTCATTAACCGAACAAAGCCTGACATTATCGGTCTCCAGGAAGTTGTCCAACGACAAATGACTGACCTGAAGAAGGGCCTGAAAGACTATGACGCCTATGGAGTCGGCCGAGATGATGGAAAAACGAAAGGCGAATACGCTCCCATCTTCTACCGTCGGGACCGGTTTCAGGTGCTTGAGAAGTCAACCTTCTGGTTGTCAAAGACGCCCGACAAGGTCGGCAGTCGTGACTGGGATGCGGCGATTACCCGCATCGCAAGCTGGGTACGCCTGAAAGACAGAACGAGCGGCCAAAAGCTTCTGTTTGTTAACACCCACTTCGATCACCGCGGCAGCACAGCGCGTCTGGAAAGTGCGCGCCTGCTCAGACGCCGCCTGCAGTCGACCTTTGCCGACCACGACGTAATCCTGACCGGCGACTTTAACGCGATGCCGACCGCTCCCCCGATTGTCGCGCTCACCCAGAAAACAAAGGACGAGCCACGCTGGTTTGATGCCCGCGGACTCTCAAAAACGAAGTACACCGGGCCGAACTCGACGTGGTGCGGCTTCCGGGCCGTCGAACCGGGACGCAGAATCGACTACATCTTTGTTACAGAAGGCGTCGAGGTAATTCGACACAACACGATCGATGAGCAGATGAACGGTCGATTCCCGTCAGATCACCTTCCTGTCGTCGCAGAGATTCAGCTCCCGAAGAGCAACTAGCACTCCGTATTGCACGCGTCTGACTACCGAGCCATACCGTCGAAAAACGTGACGCAAGTGCATTTTCGACCGGTACCACAAGCATGCGGCAGAGTCTGCCACTCACCGGGCATGCCAGTCGCAGGCAACAGCTACAAGCCTGCAGCAGACCGCGTTTCAGCGTTTTGCCACAGCGTAGCCATTCGTAACATCCTCGCATGTCCCAACCGACACTTGCTGCCTGGCGCGTTGACCTCGGATTCTACGGAGGTCCGATGGACCTGCTGCTGTATCTTGTACGGCGTCAGGAACTTGATATTTGCGCAGTCTCGCTGGCAAAAGTCACGAGTGACTTTCAGGAGTATCTCAGCATTCTTGAATTGCTGGATCTCGACCTGATTGGCGAATTCGTCGTCGTTGCCAGCACGCTCCTTGAAATCAAGAGTCGCGAAGTTCTTCCAAAACCGGAAGAAGAAGAAACAGAAGAAGAAGTTGAGACAACCAACAGCGATCTGATTGGCCAGCTCATGCAGTACAAGCGGTACAAGGACGCCGCAAAAGTACTGGATGAGCGGGCTTCCCAATGGCTGGAGCGATACCCCCGCCTCAGTGATGACCGGCCCAACCGACGGCGAGACAGCTCAATCGACCGGATTCGGGAAGTGGAACTCTGGGACCTCGTCAGCGCACTTGCTCGAATCGTCCGCATGCCGGACATGGAACAGGAAACCAGTATCCGGATGGACGAGACACCGATGTCTGTTCATCAGGAGCGAATTCGAGCCTGCATTTCAGAATCCGGTCGCGCAACTTTCAGCAGCTTCTTTGAAAACGAAAAACTGCAGTCCCGGATCGTCGGAATCTTTCAGGCGATCCTCGAACTGATTCGACACGAGGGCTATCGAGCTGAGCAACCAGTGATGTACGGCGAGATCTGGGTTCTCCCCCCACTCGCCGACGACGAGTCACACAGCTAGCAGCCGCCCAGAGCTGAAACCAGCCCTGGCAAACTGCGCAAAGCAGAGAAGCTTTGCCGGTTTTTCGAATTTTTCGTGCAGTCTGGGTTTCCGGCATGCCGATCTATCCGACAGGAGTTTCGCGCCCGGGCTGCGCCTCGGGTTCCGCTAATTCGACAGAAGTGCTCTTATGACAATATCACCTGAGTTCCGAACCAGCAGCGTCGTGCTCGCGGCTTCAACGGTTGTCACAACGCTTCTGGGCGCGGTATTCCTCCTGCCTCTCCTGAACAGGGATCCGCCAGATCCACAGCAGGTTGAGATACCGAACGATGGACAACCCGTCCCGCTTGCGTTTCGCGAATTCTATCAGTCTGTCAGCCACTCGCAGGACGATGCCGACGAAGCCGAAGATCGCGGCCATCGAAAGGCACCGATTGCATGGGACGATCTGCTGGCCAAGAGCGACGGCACCGATGATGCATCGAATGCTGGTGCCCCCAAAGACGAAGTCCCATCAATGGACGTGAGAAACGTGGTGGCCAGTACTGCTGATGAGTCACCCCCCAACGAAGCCCCCCCCAAC
>CAJWGB010000149.1 GCA_913031625.1 uncultured Planctomycetaceae bacterium
CTCGGTGTGTTTCCCCCGGCCGCTCACGCGTCTCGGTGCGTTTGACCGGGCCGCTCACGCGTCTCGGTGCGTTTCACCCGGCCGCTCACGCGTCTCGGTGCGTTTGACCGGGCCGCTCATGCGTCTCGGTGCGTTTCCCCCGGGCCGCTCACGCGTCTCGGTTCGTTTGACCGGGCCGCTCATGCGTCTCGGTGCGTTTGACCGGGCCGCTCATGCGTCTCGGTGCGTTTCCCCCGGCCGCTCACGCGTCTCGGCTAACAATATGCATGGCTGACCGGACTATCTGTTTGTTGCCTCAGCTGTTGAAGCGACAGCTTCCTCAGGAACGCTTTAAACGCGTTCCAGCGTCCCGGAATACCCCGCGAACGAATCGGTCTCAACTCCCAGTCGCTGCAGGATCGTCACGAAGAGGTGTGCCAAAGGCAGCTCTTCGGCCTCAATTTTTCCTCGCCATCCCGCATCGGTGACAATGCCAGCGCCGGCCTGATTGTCTTCATTGCCCGAACCAAACTTCAGGTAACGTCCGTTTTCGAATCCGAGATTCTTTCCGCCTGCGGAAATGATCGGGTAGTTACGCGAAAGATGGAAACTGCTGGATGCGGAGCCGTGCATGGCAAACGTGTTGTCCAGCATCGTGCCGTTGCCGCCAGGTTCCGGTGTGTCTTTGAGCCTCTTCACGAATCGTCCAAACTCCTGAGCCTGATAACGGTTGTAAGTGCCGAGGTTCTTCCAGCCGTTTGGCTTCTTAACCGCGTGTGTCAGCCCGTGAGCGCCTCCCAGGCCAACCGCCTTTGACAACAGGTCATGTGGCCCTTCTCCGTTCTCTCTCCCCAGTTGGAAGGTGGTAACGCGAGTCGAATCGCTGGCAAACGCCAGATAAATCAACTCATACATGGTTTCGAAGTAGAGTTTCGCTTCCTGTGGATCTGCATCCAGTGTGAGGTTGCTGGTGTCCACTTCCGGGATTGGGGTATCAATCCATCGTTGTGCTTTGGATAGTTTGACCTCTGTGTCACGAACCGAGTCAAGGTACTGCTGCAGGGTCCTGCGATCGTGCTGCGAGAGTTTTCGGTCCAGTGAACGTGTGCTGGAAATCAGAAAGTCCAGGGCACTCTTGCTTCTCGCCAGTTCTGCAGCAGCCTGTTTGCTGCTGGTGACAAACAGCATGTCGAAAATCTGCTTCGGCTTGTTCATGGCCGGAATCGGTCGCCCTTCACGGTTGAACGACTGAGTCTGAGCACCGCGCGGCCCGCCAATCCCGCCGTTGGTGGACAAGACCAGCGAAGCGTGACGCGTGAAGTCACCCGCATAAGCTGCAATGACCTGGTCAACGGAAATGGAGTTCTTGTACGGACCGTGTCCCTTCGTGTCGGCTCCCGTTAGATACTGGTCTGCGTTTGAGTGTCCATGCACGCGTCGGACAGCAGGGTGAGACAGCCCTGAATAGATGGTGATGTCACTTCGCAGCGGCTCAAGGACATCCAGAACTTTCGTCAGCTCGAAGTCACGTTCACCGCCGCGAGGAAACCAACTCCAGTCTTTCCATGCCGGATCGTCCCTCAATGGCAGCCCGACGCCATCCGGGTGATAAACGCTCAGAAAGCGTTTCGGTGTGTCGGCTGGTGTCGGTGTGTCGGCGGCAAAGGTTTCGAAATGAGGCAGCACCAGCGCGACGCCCGTGCCATAGATGAAACGTCTTCGATTCATGTTGGTAGAGTTGGTCATTGTGTTTCTGTTCCGTATCTATTTGGCTTCAATTTGTGTGAAACAGGTCGCTGTTGACGACGAGGTGAATCAGGTCCCGGAGGCCATCGCCTCCACTCCTTAGTTTTCCAGCCATTTTCTCCAACTCGACGCGGTCTCCAAATGTCAGAGAACGTCCCAGTGCGTAGGAAGTCAGTTTGTGAACCATGGCCCGAGCAAACTGATCCTGTCGCTCCATAAGTAGGTATCGTTTCAGGCCACCCATGCCCGCGAGTATTTGTTTTCCGAATAGCTCAGATGTGGCGTCGATCGGTTTGCCACCGACCTGTGTTCTAAATGATCCGAGTGCATCATAGTTCTCGAAGGCAATTCCCCACGGGTCGATTCGGGAATGGCAGGACGCACAGGCGGGTTTATTCCGATGATCGGCAATTCGCTCCTTAAGCGTCATTTCGAGGATCCTCGGGTCTGTCAGATCCACTTCGGGCACGTTCGGTGGAGGCGGTGGCGGTGGGTCATGAAGAACACGTTCCAGCATCCAGACTCCTCGCTTCAGCGGGTTCGAATGCTTCCCGTCTGAATTCATCGCAAGGACTGCCGCTGAGGTCAGAATGCCTCCACGATTCTGATTGACGTCCACATGCACTTTCCGAAATCGGACGCCGTGCACATCACGGATTCCGTAATGCCGTGCGAGTCGTTCGTTGACCAGCGCGTAGTCCGAATGGAGAAAATCCATCACGCTGCTGTTGTGCCTGATCGCCTCTTCAAAAAAGGCGACCGGCTCATCAAGCATGGCGTGTTTCAGCTGACTGTCGGTGATGTGAGTGACACTGTTCAATCCATCGAGGCCCAGCCATTGCTGTACGAAATGTCGCGTGAACCGATGCGATCGTTTGTCCCCCAGCATTCGTTCGACCTGCGACCTGAGAACTCCAGGGTCCTTCAATTTTCCCTGGTCGGCGTATCTCAACAGTTCCTCATCCGGAATGCTGGCCCACAGGAATGTCGAGAGTCTTCCGGCGAGCTCCTGCTGACTGATTGCTGCAGGAGTGTTGCCAGAATCCCTGTGCCCCTCCTGGACGAGGTAGAGAAACTCAGGGTGGGTCAACACTGTGGCCAGAACCTCCAGCATCGCCTCTTCGAGATTCTCGAACTCTGACCGATGCCGGGTAAACAGTTTCATCAGCTGTCGAAGTTCTTCTGAGTTCGCAGAGCGGCCCCATGCTCGGCGAACGAATCGACCAAGAACCTCGCGGGCGTAGCTCTCTTCATTGCCTTTGTTGGCACTGTCGAAGAAGACTGCCTGATGTGATTGCGGCGGCCATTGTTCGTAAAACGGTGCTGAGATTTCAATGTGATCGATCAGGACATTGAGACCCTCAGTGAATGTCAGATTTCGGATGTGCAGGAACTCGTCCCGTCGAGGAAACCTTGTTTCCAGTTTCCTGAACGGGTTTCTCTGGATGTCGGCCAGCGAGATATGGAAGTCAATGAACTCAGGCTGGTTGGCGGGAGCTGTGACTCGGACATCACGTTCGCCAATCGTGTTCGAGAAGTTTGCATTGTTGCTTGTGTGAGCGCTGAACGTCAGCTGAAGGCATGCATCCCCCTGCAGCTCCTCGGTCGACCGCGAGGCTCGAATACGGACGCGCATGATTCCTTCATCAGGCAGGAAACGATCAAGGTTCAGCTTCAATTCGGCATTTCGCGGCATGACCAGCGTGACTGGAGAAGGCGAGATCTTCTCAGCGACAGTGGCGTCTGTGACTGGCTTCGGATTCCCGCCAGAGAATTGAATGCCGAGTCCGCTTTCCTGATTCAGGAGATGGACGCGTCTTGCGTGATTCCGGTAGTTGTCGTCATTGCTGTTAAACGTCTTTGCATTCTCTGGCGCTGTGGCCCGTGTAAGCTCGTCTTCCATCGAGATGATATACGTCACGGGGGCCGGACGATCACCAACAACACACGCGCGTCTGAGTGCCTTTATCGCGATCTCGCGATAGGTCTGAAACTGCATGGCAGACATCTGCAGCAGCTCAGAACTGTTCTTGAATCCGTCTTCGGATGCGGTCTCCGGAGGCAGCTTTCCTGCCACGGAATGTTTCAGCCCCAGCAGGTCCTGAAGTGCATAATCGAACTCATACTTTGTGAGTCGTCGGAATGAGGAGTTCTTCTGGTCGTTACGGCGAACGATCGATGCCTTGTTTAACTCTGCACTCAGCCAGTCGACGATCTTTGCCCGGTCATTGTCAGCCAGTGCAAAGTCCGCTTCATCCTTCGGGGGCATCTCCGAATTGCTCAGGACGTTATAAATCTCTCGCCATTGCGCGATGTCGGCTCCTTTGAGCAGGTCCGGGTTCAGCTGGTCGACGCGCAGCCTTCCTTCTGAATGATCCGGGCCGTGGCAGGCAAGGCAGCTTTTTCTGAAGGCTGGAAGTACCGATGATCGAAAGACTGCGGTATTCGGCTTTGGAGTCTCGTTAGGAGGCGCCTCGCCTTGAGTCTGTAAACCACTCAATGTTCGCTTCAGGATCGTGGACGATTTTCGCCCCAGCTCACGTGCTTCATCCAGTGTGACGACTTCGCCGCCGTCTCCAGCGTGGGAGTTGCCGGGAGTCAGGAGAATGCCTGCCAGTAGAATGGTGTTCAGAGTCTTCATGGCGGAAAGGAGCACGACAACAACAGCACGGGCTGTTGTTGAGGCCATTGCTGCGCGAAACACGAGGTAATTTGGTTAGGGCAGGCTTTGGGGAGGGAGTCCCTGTGCACTATCTTAGTATACCAGTAAGAGCCAGGGCATTCACCATGAATAAGGGATGCACGAGAACATGCCAGATGATTCCATTGTTGTAAGGACAGCTTTTTCACGTCTTCCGGTTCGATTTACCTGCTCGGGGAGTTCGCATCAGGTTCCGACTGCTCCGGCTCTTTGATTCTTCTGTCGAACAGAAATGGTTCCTTAGGGTCATTTGTGACGGTGATTTGTACGGGAGAGGCGATTCCACCCTGATCGACCTGCACTCGCAGGATATTTTTTGCTGCGAACGGGCGATCGTGAATCCACCGATGACCATCGCCGTGCAGGTACAGAATTGGCTTGCCGAACTTCTCTGCGTCTTCGAGAAACGGATTGAAAAAGTCACTGTGATTACTCACCGGTTTGGCATGGCCGAAAATCACGAGACTTGAGACATCACTCCCTTTTGCCTTCAGGTTGCGGCGAACCCAGTCGAGGCATTCTGCGTGTCGGCGTTTCCATTCGTCCGGATCGTGAATCCGGCCGCCCACAATGTTGAGCCCGACAAACAGTACTCCGTTCCTGACAAAGGAAAAATTCTCTTCGCGTTCCAGTTGTCGAAACACGGGCAGGTCGTGCTGCCATCCACGCTCGAAACGCATGAAGTGTCTGGTCCAGAACCTCCACGCCTGTTGCGGATCGGGCTCAATGCAGTCATTCCATTCGTTGTCGCCCGGGATAATGAAGAGCGGATGGGGAGACTTACGCAACATCCCTGCGACCTTCTGATAGACAGTTTCCTCACATGGCGGAGCGCCCGCTTTGATGTCCCCGACATGGACCACAAACTCCGCAGTACCGGGCAGGTCTGCGATCTGTTTCGTTAGCAGCTGATCTTCCTCCGCTGTGTAAGGGACATCTCCCATCGCGCAGAAGACGACTCGGCTCTGAACCTCTGCCGGTTGGTCCTCGTCGGCCATCGCTACCGGACTGGGAGTTACGTGAGCCAACAGACAGCACACGATGGCTGCTGCGAACCGTGGGGACGTGATGGAAGCGTTGCAGGTCAGGAACATTTGAAAGCCTTTCAGGGGGCGAGGTATTCGAAACTGATTGTGGCCTTTCCAGTGAGTCAGGCAAGTGTGCGGTATTTTCTCTGAACGGTTGCGTCCAGCGATGCAGGGCCTTACATCATGTTGCGACGTCGCACTGAGTTCCGGCGAACGCCACTGCGTCATCGCTCACCGCGTGTTTGAGATGCCGACTCTCCTGAACGTCTCGCACTGGTCACTGGATCGGTATAAGCCGTCTTCACCAACGAGCCACCAGTTCCTGCCGTTCGAGTTGTTCGTTGGGTCCGCGGGCACAATTTTGAGAACGCATTTCGGAAACTCGCCTTTCGTTTGTGTCCATGACCAGACGTCGCCGCCCAGGTCGCTTCGAGAAAGGCGGCGCGGCGTCTCCGGGTTGATTGCCTGGACAAATTTGCGAGTGCAGAACTGCTGCTGCACAACGCTCCCTCCAATCGCAGTGAATGGCCGCAACGACTCCAGCGGAAGTGACGTCGAGTAGAGGCAGTTATCCATGCCAAAAGAGAAGGTGTGGATCAGCCCGTGCGTCGTTCCATACAACTGCACGCTCTGATTGCAGCGCAGCGACAGGGTGTTCAGGTAGCCCAGTTCATTTCGCTCAACATGAGTCCTGAAGGATTTTCCGTCATCGAAGGAAACAAAATCGAAAGCACTGGCTTCTGAGGCACGAAACGAAGACGGGCCGCGCCCAAGGAGTTCGATGAACTGATCCGGACATGTCACTGCGTGAATGACGGTGTCGCCAAACTGGTTACGGAAGTATGGATTGATGTCGATTGCCGTAAAGCGGTTTCCCGCGTCGACCACGCGGGACCATGAGTCCCCGCCGTCTTCACTGCGGAACAGGCCCATGGTTTCCCCCGCCGCAAAGATTGTTTTCGGTTTGCCCGGAACGAATGCAACGACTTCACCACACACCGCGGTTGGGCCGGATCCGTCAAAGTCACAATTCAACGGCAACTGCTGCCAGCTTTTGCCACCGTCGTTCGTTCGGAATGTGCCCGCACTCGTCGCCCGTATCATAATCTGTGGATCAGTCGGGTGAATTGCGACGCTGCGTACTGAATTTGCCCGGTCTGTCAGTGCGCCATTCGATGGATTCCATGTCCTGCCACCATCAGTTGAGCGAAGCAGTCCATTCGCTGTTGTTCGGACAACAACAATGTTCGAGTCTGTGCGGGCAACAATCACTCCCGTAACTTCAGTCGACCGGATTCCCGTGACCGCAGTTGACTCAATTGCAAAGTTCTCCGGCACTCCCCTGATCAGCGAGACGTTCGAAACTGAGGCACGAAAATACATCCGGGCATCCTGCGGCAGTGCGCGGAACACCACCCCAGCGCCCGCGTCTGAGGGAATACGTTTGTAGTGCACACTGCCCAATCGCCAGCTTTGTCCATCCGGCGAAGTCCAGGCACTCCATGATTTCCCGTGGCGGACAATTCGCAACCAGGAGTGACCATCCGGCAATCGTTGATAGCTTTGTCGCGTGCCCGCTCCATCACCGTGATCGGGTGTTGTGCGCAGTCCGTTCTTTGCGACCTGCATGACACCAAACTCCTGCCCCCACCGGTAGTTATTCCGTTCAGGGTGTTCTCGAACAGTCAGGCCAACCCATGAACTGGCGTTGACGGGCTCACCATTCATCCCGGCGCAATGGTCAACCCGGCAGGTGAGAGTGAAGTCGCCTTCGACGGGGCGACTGAGCACATATTCGCCTTCGCCAACAAACGAGAATGCGTCAGGTGCGGTCTGCAGAATATTGAATCCAAGATTCTGTTCACCAGCGATGCTTAGATTCCATCCCGTTGGTGATTTACTATCGACCGTAATGGGGCTGAATTCGGTGTCGAGCGTGTGGTCACTGTCATAATAAATGCGTGCCCAGACTCTGTGCTTTCCTCCCGGAAGAACGCCTGAGTATTTCAGGTGATGGTGTTTCGAAGAACTGATCTGCATCGTGTCGAAGTAGAATTCAATCCGATTGATGAGGTGACCGTTCGGGGCGACGACGACTTCCGCGTCAATGCGACCGGATTCAGACGGTGCGACCTTCACCTCGGCATCTGGCTGCCTGCCTGACTGACGGTGAAAAAATGCCGATGCGGGGATCACCTGACGCTCAAGATCCGGTCCTTCCCACTCAAGCAAAAAGAACGGTTTGTTCTTATCGACAAAGTAGTCGACAGCGATTGGGTGATCACCTGCAGTAAGGTGCATACCGGCGGACTTCTCTTCCGGGCCATGCAGGCCGTCCCATACGAGAGTATCGTGTTCGTCGATCTGGATTCGGTAACCGTCCGTTCCTTTCATGTAGAACAGGTAGTACCCTGTTCGGGGCACCCGCAGCAGGCCACGAAAACGGAATGCATAGCCCTCACGGCGAGTGCCACGCAGTTCAATGTCGAGGCCACGGCAAACACCCTGCCGGACCAGTCGGCCTGTCTTGATTTCATCCAGTGAAAGCCAGTGATGCCGCTCGTTTCGGCTGTGTGCAGCTTTCGATGGCGGGTAGATCACGTTGGCGTGACGTTCTTTGTCCTGCACCCGGAATTCATACTGCATGCCGGGGACGGGAACAGGTTGCCGATCCTCTGGAGTCGACTCGTCTTCTGCCACACTGCGGTCAGGTTCTGCTGCATCAGCCCTGATAATGACTGGCTCAGTGGGCTGGTCAAATACATCAACCATTGTAAATCGCACTGTCGGGGATTCCTGTTCGGCTTCGACAATCACATTGCGCGTTATCGGAAGTCTCTTCTCTCGAACAGCGATCGGGTCTCCCTCACATGCTGCGTTGTCGAAGATCTCGACCTTCCATGACCACTGAGGCGAAGCGGAGTCCGGCACCTGCCATGAGACCCACACCTGATGTCCATTCGACCGGGCCTGCACGTTGGTTACTTCCGGCGAATCAAGAATTGGCAAGTCCGGTTGTTTCGTCTTAAACGTATGCTTCCTGCCATACTCCAGCGGTTCTCCCATGAGTAGCTGCGGGACGAGTTTTCGATTCTGGCTGACTTCCATAGCCAGAACGGTGTCGTCTTCAAGCCTGTTCACGATCCAGTGGTCGTCGACTGCACGGCCTCTGGGATGGACTTCAATATGAACTTCGTTCGAAGTCTTCCACCTGCCCTCTTTGCGGTAGTAGCCGAACCGTCGGTGAATCGAACGTGCAGATCGACCGCTGTGCCCAAAGTCTTCAAGGAAGCCCGCGTTGCCTGTAAATCCTGTTGCAGGGATTGGCAGACGCATGACTCCATATAGATACCAACGATCGGCTTCAACGTCTCTGACCCAGCGACCAACGTAGGCGGTCTTCGGGTTTGTCTGCCCGGCGGGACTCCAGATCCGTTTCAGCATTGTGTACCAGCGGTTCTGCCGAATCACGGGCCATGTGCCAAACAGTGCTCCGCTCGCACCTTCACCGATGTACTGGTAAGCAAACGTGTGCTCAGATGCCGTGACGACACGGACGGGTTCCCCTTCTGCATTACTGCCCCAGAACGACCAGACTGATCCAGGCCGAAATGAGCCCTGCACCTCAGGGTCGAGATTGGGCCGGTGATCACTTCCGATTGTTTCAACTGACCCGGCGAATCCACCATATGCGCTCACCCCACCTGGTACCGTCGCAATATTAAAGTTCGCGCTGTAGGTCGACTCAGCCCACCATGGCCAGCGGATGTCCATCATGATCACATCTGCACCGGGCTCGACGTTTTCACCGTACCACTGCGCGTTGCACTGAGTGCTCCCTGCGATGACGGCGATCAGCACAATCAACATTTCAGAGAGATGTTGTTTCACGTAGGTACCCATAATTGACATGTCACTTTTCCTGCCGCAGAACTTTCTGCCATGTTGCGAATTCAGCAACGAGTTCGGCACGACGATCCGGATTCAAAGCTGCAAGGTCCATTGATTCACTCAGATCATTCTTAAGGTTGAACAACTGCCATGCTTCGCCTGGCCGTTCACGCACGATCTTCCAGTCCCCCTTGCGAAGGGCGGCATGAGTTCGGTAGACGAAGAACAGCGACTTGTGCGGTGACTCAGCGTTCGCTGTCAACAGAGGGAGCGGATTCCTGCCGTCGAACACACGATCGTCTGGCAGCGTTGCGCCTGCCAGTTCTGCGCAGGCCGTCAGCAGGTCCGGTGACCAGAACGGTTCATTGATGACCGAGCCTGATTTGATCTTTCCCGGCCAGCGAGCCAGTGCAGCCACCCGCAGACCGCCTTCCCAGCACGTGACTCCACCGCTCCGCAGCGGGTCGTTGATCCCCACATCCAGTCCCCTGCGACTCAGTCGAAATGCGCCGTTGTCCGACATGAAGAAGACAAATGTGTTGTCTGTCTGCCCGGCGGCATCCAGAGAATCCAGAACTCGTCCAATTGCTCGATCTAGGGCAAAGACAACTGCTTCGTATCGCTTTCGTGGGTCCGTCTCGTCAGAGGACAGGCCTGTTTCTTTAAATGCCCAGGCTGGAGCCTGCCAGATGTTCGGCTCGCCAGCCCGCTTGTTGCCTGCTGTAGGAAAGTGCGGCGCGTTGAAAGGCACATAACAGAACCATGGGTGATGTTCGTTGCTGTGACGATTGATAAAGTCAATTGCGGCGGCTGCAAAAATGTCGGTGGCATATTCGCCTTCGCGCCGTAACTCGTTGACGCCATGGTAGAGATCATGACGCTCTCGGTAGTTGTGGCGGTAATAATCCATGTTGCCCGAAGCGTGACCGATAAATTCATCAAAGCCCCGTTCCGTTGGGCGTGACCCTTTTGCGAATCCAATGTTCCACTTGCCGAAACAGCCAGTTGCATAGGGAACGGGTGCGGACTTCAGGATCTGTGGGATGAGCAGTTCGTGGTGACTAAGGCCAACGCCGTAGTTGCCTTTGACACCAGGCAACTGATAGTCCAGTCCGTGGCGTTGTGCGATACGGCCTGTCAGCAGGCATGCTCGTGAGACAGTGCAGGTCGGCGAGGCAGTGTAGAAGCTTGTCAGCCTCGCTCCCTGAGATGCGAGTCGGTCAAGGTTGGGCGCCCTGATTGTTGCCTCGGAATTGAAGCACGGGAGGTCACCGTAGCCGAGATTGTCGCAGGTGATCAGCAGAATATTCGGCGGTTGCGCTGCGCACGTTTCAGTTGGACTGATTACACGGTACAACAGGATCAGAAGCACGGTCAGCGTCTTACGACGGATGGCGGACCTCGCATTGAAATTCTTTGCCATTAATATCTGATGCCTCGTGAGACCAGAGGGCAAACGGGGATTGGAGTTGCCGAATTCGTGCAGATTTCAGAACTCGTCTGCAATTCGGTTACGGGATTCGGATGAGTTCCAGGCCACTGATGAGACTTTTTTGATCAGGTTTAAAAGCATGAAGCTGCAGCGTCAGCGTGCCGTCGACAGATACGTTAGTAACTTCTTTGACGACACCCCTCATCGGACCTCCTGCTGCCGCGCGAATGCTGAAGTCTTTCAGGACTGCCCTGCCCTGCAGTGACACTGTCTGCATTCGTTTGTCAGCTTCTTTGTCTGACAGCTCTGCAAAGTAAAGTCGGACTGTATAAGTGCCTGGCCTGAGGTCATGCAGAGTCAGTTCATCAAGTCCTTCCAGTGCGGAGGCTACTGCCCATGGCCATCCTGCGCCACCCCTGACCCAGTTGCTGTGCCGATAACGGGGAGTCGGCTGCTTTGGTTTCGTTTCCACTCTGATCTGAGGCGACGGTCCACCAACGGATGGATAGTCAAGCCAGAGTGTTCCGTCGCGGGTCATGCGATCTCCGGGCGCACCAAAGTTAAGGCCAATTCGTTCGATGGAATTCGGCTGGATTTCTGTAGTGCCCCATGATGACCACTGCTCATGAGTCTCCGGCATTGCCACCATCGACAGTGCGGTTGGCAGTGGATAGCTGCACGTACAGCCTTCGTAGAAATACGGTACGTTCAGCACGCCTCCGGATGGAATGATGCTGTTCGTACAACCGCTTCTGGGGCCACTGATAAATACTGTTCCGCTTTCCAAAGTCTTGTCATAGAAGGCGGCTGTTCCGGCACGCAGCGTGTAGAACATGCCGTAGTCGACGCCGCCGTCGCAGCCGTATGTCTTGGGGATGACGCGTGGCTCCTTCTTCCCGGTCAGAGGATTGGTGCGTTCTCCAGCGAGTGCTGGATCTGGCGGATTGGGCAACAGGGCCTTTGTCTGATTCGGCGGATGGTAGTAGCTCTTCTGGCGAGTTTTCAGATCCGCCGGAGGAAGTGATTCCCTCAGGGCTGATATCTCCGAGTCATCAAAGACGCGGCCGGTGTAGATGTCTGAAAACACCGGCCGCATCAAGGGGTAGTCGATGGACCAGTTTCCTTTGACGCGTGGCGCGTGCCAGTCCTTCGGCCGCGAGATCATCACGCCATTGTTGAACACAGGTTGAGGTGACCTCTTGAAGTGAGACAGTGTGTCGTCAAACCAGAGGACACCTAATGGGAATCGGACGAGTTCGTCTTCGCAGAGTGCATATTCTCCTTTGTAGTCAGCTGTGCCCGGCAAGGCGCCTGCTCGTCGAATGATGGCGCGGCCGTCGAACGTGCCTGTCTCGAACCCGCCCGGATCCAGAGTCTCCAGACTCTTCTTTGATGCGATCCCTATACCTGGCATTGTGCCGGCGACCGCCAATCCCCCAAATGGGCGTAGTGACTGGAGCAGATTGACGGACGTGTTCTGCAGCCCATTGGGAAGCTCGGTCGTGATCAGGGAGGCCAGAAACGGCGGCAATTCAACACTACTCGGATCAGCTTCGATGACTGCCGCACGCGTCCCGTAGAGTCCAGCCGACTGCAGTT
This sequence comes from uncultured Planctomycetaceae bacterium, assembly GCA_913031625.1. Lineage (GTDB taxonomy): Bacteria > Planctomycetota > Planctomycetia > Planctomycetales > Planctomycetaceae > Fuerstiella. The sequence goes on from CAJWGB010000149.1 coordinate 12,377, forward strand.
CCGAGCGAAGCGTGGCCACTCGCTTTGGGTGATCGTCAATGGCGATGACGTGGAACTTCGTAGCTTCAATCAGTGCCTTCACCAGAGCTCCATCCTGCAGTCCGACGACGACTGCCACTCCATGCGGACTCGACGATTCGTGGACCAGGCTTTCAGCAAGTGCTGTTGCTTCTGACGTTGTTGTGAGTCTTGAGGCTGGGTTGTTCCATTGTTTTGGCGGTCCAGCATCATCTGCCCGCTCAGAAAAACAGTACAACGTTCCCGCCAGCGTCGAGACGTACAGTTTGCTGTCTGCGACAATCATCGAATGAACTTTGTCATCTACTGCTCCGATGTTCAGTTCATCGAGTGTGTCATCGAAGGCGAGCTTCTGATCAGCAGCTTTGATTGTGCGGCTGAGTCCCGTCTTCCCTTCGCCCTTTCGAATCGTGTCTTCATGCAGTTCCTGATTCACCAGGTCGTCATACGTGAGTTTGCCTCGGCGGAATGCTTTCGCCTCTTCGGTATCCATTGCGGCAAACCAGCCACCAGGCAAACGACCGGGGGCAGGAAGTTTAAACTCAATGAGCTCGCCGGTCCTGCGGTCGAGTCGCGCCGGGTACGCGGTTGAGCACGGCACGATTAATTCGTCATTATCAACAATCAGGTATCCCTGTGGCGCCAGTCCACCGATGGCCTGCGTGTCATGCGGCTGCTGACCGTACAGATAGCCAAGTCGCTCGTTTCGCCAGACAGGGTCTCCGGTCGCGATATCCAGGGCGATGACGAACACGCCTTCGAAGGGCCAAACGCCTGCTGCGACATAGACTTGTCCGTCCGCAACAACCGGGCCTCCCCGAACCGGCCAGACCGAGATCAAACGTTGATTGCCAAGCAGTTTGCGGTCGCTGGGTGTGGCCTGATGCTTCCAACGCAGCTTGCCCGTCGTCAATTCAACGCAATAAACGCAGCCGTCGTCTGCTCCGAAGCAGACCGATTCGCCCTGGACCGCAGGAGCAAACCGAACGGGTCCATTAGTTCGGTGAACCCAGAGTTCTTTTCCTGTCTCAGCATCGTAGGCTGTTACGGAATCATTGCGAGAGGATGCCAGCAGCAGATGCCCGCCTGCAACAACCGGTTCGTACCCGGCGTCAAACTGGAGTCGCTGGTTGTGGAATGCCGGGGTAATCTCCGGTAGGTTTCGACTCCAGCTTAGCCGCAGGTTTTTCGGAAGCGTCTGTTGTGTGATGCCGGTTCGCCCGGCATCCATTCGCCACATAGGCCAGTCATCTGCGCAAACCCTCGTCGACATAACGAACGTGATAATGAGGGTTAGTCCGGAAACCGTTCCGAGTTGCCTGGGGATGCGATGTAGGTGGCTCATGGGTGCTCCGCATTGGATTCGTGCCGTCAATGCATCTCTCAATCGAGGTCGACTTCCCACAGGCTACAGAATCCCGGCAGGGCACGATACTCTGGGGGCATGTTCGAGTGGTCCGTGCGTTCAGCACTTCAGCCGACACTGCCGTCGCCTATTCTCCGGCAATAACGCGTGGTTCGATCCAGTTGCCAAATGCATCTTTCCCTTCGAAGACCAGCATCAGACACTGAACTCCGCGAAGGTCGATATCGACGTCCAGTACTTCAGAGTTTTTGCTCATCTTCTTACTGTCCCATAACACGGTGTTCGAAAAGAAATCGCCGCTGTGAACTTTGAATCGCCCTTCGCCTGCAGCGTCTGAGGCAGCGTCCATCTGTACTCGCGCTTTAAAACGATCTGCTTTACCGTTGATCATGAACATGAACGCGCTCTTTCCTTTGCAGCCAATTCCGTTTGCAACTTTCTGTCCGGCGACGGTAATTGGTTCGCCGGAAAACGTGGAGTCATAGGCCGGAGCATGATGAGCCTTCCAGATGTAATAGAGGTGGCTCAGATAGGTGACGCCGGTTCGGGTCACTGCATACTTTTCCAGGGGAACGGGTGAAGCAGTTGGAAGTTCGGGACCCGGGTTTCCGACTCTTATCATGAGCGACTCGTGCCAACCCAGGTCAGTCGCAGTAAAGGTGTCCTTAAACTCGCCTATGTCGCGGCGAGCCCACAAGTCGCGGACAGGCTGGCGACCGGACAATCCTATTGTCTTCCATGAGATGGAGATGTTTGTCTTCGTCCGCTGCTTGTTCAGGAACAATAACGCTGCGGTGCCATCCGCCAGAGGCTTGCAGTAGACCTCACGACCGTCCTGTGAGAAAGCTTTGTAGCCCTGAACGCCTCGCGGGTCCTGATTAACCGCAATCAGCTCTTTTGCCGTGAGGACCGTTCGCACATCATCATTCATTGATCGGAGGTCGTTGCCAGCCATGAGCGGAGCGGCAAGGATGCACCAGAGCCCGAAGTGCGTGCGGTTGGCGAATTCCTTACGATCCTCCGGGATGTGTTTGAGATTGCCCACGTGCAGCATGTCCGGGTCGTTCCAGTGACCGGGGCCGGCAAACTGCCACAGGCCGTTGAATGCCGGATGACTCTTCTGATCACCACCGGACGTCTGAGCGCAGTAGTAGATGGAGTCCATCCACGGGTAGATGTCATTTGAGGTGCGCCACAGTTGAGCGTGTTTGCTTCCCCCCCATGCCCATGCGGCGTTTCCAAAGTCCGAAATACTCAGCACCATTGGGCGCCCCGTGGCCTCGATCGCCTTACGAAAGATCGCATAGTCCTCCGAACTCGTGCGCCCGTTGCGTTCGGCATGGCAGCTGTCCAGCTTGATGTAATCGACGCCCCACTCGGCGAACGTTGCCATGTCAACTTCTTCATGGTTGAGGCTGCCCGGAAGTCCCTGACAGGTCAGATCGGCGCGATCCTGATAGATCCCGAATTTCAGACCTTTGCTGTGGATGTAGTCCCCGATGGCTTTCATCCCGCCCGGGAAAGTCTTTGGATCGCCCCAAAGACGTCCTTCGGAGTCACGCTTTGGCGCCATCCATGCATCGTCGATCACCAGATATTCGTAGCCCGCATCTCGCATGCCGGAACTGACCATGGCATCTGCGATTGCGCGGATCTTGTTTTCATCGATGTCTTTTTCAAATGCATTCCAGCTGTTCCAGCCCATCGGTGGGGTTGCCGCCAGGACCGTTCTGTCCTCCGCATAACAGGTCAGTGATGTGAACAGCAGCAGGACGAAAAACACTGTCTGGGTGGCATCGTGTCGATTCAAGTCACAGTCTCCCTCTCGAAAGGGGTACAAGTCAGTTCGTCAGTCTTGCGAGGATATGGTTTGATTAACGCACTTTGATTTGGCTGTTAGTCCTACCGGCTGAAGTGTAGACACAGCACTTAGCACCACGCAATAAGGGCCGCCGTCCAACTGGATAACCAATCAGCTCAACATCTCAGATAATTGCTACGCCAACTGATCGACTGAGGCCGAAGAGTCGTACAGTATTTACGGCAAGTCAGACTGTCTCACTGAGTCAATCCAGT
>CAJWGB010000150.1 GCA_913031625.1 uncultured Planctomycetaceae bacterium
CGAGCAGAATGTTGGAGGGTTTGATATCGCGATGAACGAGCCCCTGCTGATGGGCGGCCGCCAGACCGGCAGACACCTGCAAACCGATCCGCAGGATCTCGCGAAGCTCCAGAGCTCCCTCCCGATCTATCCGCGACTGCAGTGATTCGCCGGCCACGTAGTGCATCACCAGAAACGGTGACTCGCGGTCGGTTTCCACATTGTGAATTGGGACGACATGCTGATGGACAATGGCAGCCGCCGCTCGTGCTTCTCGCGCAAAACGCTGACGCGCCGGTCCACTTGTGGCAAGGTAGGGAGCCAGCAGCTTAACGGCCACAGGACGATTGAGCTCCGTGTCGTATGCCTTGAAGACCACTCCCATTCCTCCGGCACCAATCAGCCGCTCAACTTCATAGCGTCCAATACGACCGAGCATCTCCGGGTGTGAGGGCGGCGACAGCAGCTGCCGAGCCATCGATTCTGTCCATGCAAACTCTGCCCCGGAAACCGGTGTCTCAAATGTCGCAGAGTCCGGGAGAACTCTGGCCACTCGATCCCAGTCGTCCTGCGGAGCAGACAGTTTCTCCAGTCGATCCTGGCAGTAACCACAATCTTCGATATGAGCGAGCGCGCCGTCCATTTCATCAGCGGGAAGCTCTTCACGCAACATGGTGAGCAGCTGTCGATCATCGCATTCGGCCGTCTTATTCATGATTCCACCTCATACTGTTTCACCAGCTCACGAATTCGCGTCATCACCCGACTGCGGGCAAGGTAAACATTTCCCGGACGCATCTGCAGCTGCTCGGCCGCATCAGTGACACATACTCCGTCAATACTCGTTAAACGAAACGCGTCCCATGTAGAATCAGCCACTACATCTCGAACCTGAATGGCGGCCCACTGAAAGACGGCCCGGTCGTACTCCAGATCCAGTTCCTGCGACACGTTGTCGGCGGCGGGTAGTTCAGCGAGCAGCTGGTCCGCAGAATCTCCGCCGCGGGCCATCACCCGTGTGGCACGACGAGTCAGAATATCGACAGCCTCGTTCCGAGAAATACTGAGCAGCCATGCGCGAAAACTTCCACGGTTGGTTCGCTCAAGCCACTGATCCACTGACCGAGCGACAGACAGCATCACTTCCTGCACAAGATTCTCTGCATCTGCTGCCTGCAGGCCTCTGGCAATTGCCACCCGGTAAACGACAGGAGCATAGATAGCTGAAAACTCATCCCATGCGGCGACGTCGTCGGCATTCTGCAGGCGGAGAATCAGGCTGGCTCGAGTAGATTCCATCGGAGATCTGCTGCGGTCGAGGGGACTTCAGAGCAAAGACTCAGCCAGGATCGGCAATCTTTCACGAGTGACCACATTCTCCTGGAAATCAATGCAAAAAAGCGAATCAACGCGGCAACCTGAATGTCAGCTTTCGATCTAACGCGGGCACAAACTATCTTCGGCTGTGCTCGGAAGTGACCTGTTCCGCCGTGAGAGCACGGTTCCAGATCTTCACGTCGTCAATTACGCCGTCCATAAACTCTGTGCCGGAGGAATGACCAATGTGCATGGTGTTAGCCGCCGTCATCAGAACCGGAGTCCCCTTGAAGGCAATGCGTTTCTTCAGATCCGCATCCAGGTAGAGACGGCACTCATGCTGAGCACTATCGATGACGTAGACGATGTGGTACCAGCGATCAAGTTCAAGGTCGCCTCCCTGACCATTCGTCCCCCTGTCATCCGCATAGAAATTGACCGCCGTTTCGAGCCATGCCTTTCCATCTCCAATGTCGCCATGGACTTTGGCGTCATTCACTTTCATATCAAACGTGTGGTCCCCGCCATGACGAGTCCCCAGCACGCCGGAAAATGTGGGAGGCCGTGTCAGACGAACCCATGCCGAGACTGTAAACGTCGAGACTGCGAAGTCCTTTGAATAAGGAATCACGACATGATCGCCGCGTGACCTGACGAAGTCCCTTCCGCCGTTTATGCGGCCCTCGACGGGAGTCGTCCCAACATACCTGCCGTGATGAGTGCCCGCACTGTCTGTTGCGACCGCTCCCTGTTCATCAAGCGTCCAGTGCGCAATCGGCCCGGAATCAGAGACTTTACTCGCCTGCTTGACAGGCCGGCCGTGTGCCCGCGCAATGACAAAGTCAGTGAGACGCTGAGACGTGAACCAGCCATCCCACATGTTGTGTCCCTGTCCCTTAATGACTTCGATCTCCACAGGTCCGCCGTAGTTTCGGTAGTTCCTTTCCAGTGCAGCCGAATTCGCATCAAGGGGAACCACTTTGTCACTGTCGCCATGAATGTGAAAAATCGGCACTCCCGCTTCTGCCAGTGCCTTGAGCCGATTGACGGGATCGTACTTCTTTAGCTGCGTCTGCAACTGTTCGGCAGTCATCCCGTATGCACCGGCGGCGTTCGCAACACCGGGGTAACTGGCAATGCTGCACACCGGATAGATCCCGGCAACACCTCCCACCGAATCAGGATGATCGGCCGCCCAGCTGTACAGCATGAGCCCGCCTCGGCTGCGCGCCAGCAGGCAGGGCTTTGGGCTGAAATCACGATCCTTCAACAGATGTGAGTAAAGTGCGCTATAGAGCTTTGCTCCGGTCGGACTGCCGTATGACTCCCCCACATCAATTCCGGCGATGGCAATTCCATTCTCGAGGAACCGCTTAAACATCCAGATCTCCGATTTCGCTGGCAGGCCTCGGAGTGTGGGCGCGTACCACACCCAAGGAATGACTCCCTTCGACTCCTTCGGCAGAATGACGAACGCATCATGCCCATCCACTTGAAAGGATTTTCCTGGCAGGGGCAGGGCCCTGGTGCCGGGCGTAATCACAGGATCCGCGGCCGCAGTAATCGAAATAAGACAGAACAGGGGGCAATATCGTGCGAGCATCTTGACGTCCGAAACCATGGGATGACCAATATTCACCGCCCAATCATAAGCGAACCACAAGGTGCTCTGAAGGGTGGCGTCCACACAACCGATGATGACCTTGTCTCAATCGAGACTGTCCGGAACAATGAGCAACCTTCAATGACTCATGAATGGAGATGACTGGTGTTTGACCTGAGTTCATACGAGATCGAAACGAAAGACAAAGAGATCTTTCGAAACGCTTCACCTTCCGCCCTCTACGAAGAGGCACTGCGGAGGGAGATGGGAGCAACGCTCGCGGACACGGGCGCTCTGATCGTTCATTCAGGCGACAAGACCGGGCGTTCTCCACACGACAAACGCGTGGTCCGACACCCAGACTCCGAAGAGAACGTTTGGTGGGGCCCCGTTAACATCGGACTTGATGAGACCACATTTCTGGTCAATCGAGAGCGAGCCGTCGACTACCTGAACACTCGAAATCAGCTCTACGTCTTCGACGGCTTTGCCGGCTGGGATCCCGCGTACCAGATCAAGGTCCGCGTGATCTGTGCGAGGCCCTACCACGCGTTGTTCATGCACAACATGCTCATCCGGCCCACACGAGAGCAGCTGGAAGCTTTCGGGGAACCGGACTGTGTCATCCTGAACGCCGGCGCTTTCCCTGCGAATCGATACACCACCGGGATGACCAGCAAGACCAGCGTCGATCTCAGCCTTGAGAGAAGAGAAGTCGTCATTCTCGGCACTCAGTATGCCGGTGAAATGAAGAAGGCCGTTTTCACGCTGATGAATTACCTGATGCCGAAACAGGACGTGCTGCCCATGCACTGTTCGGCAACCGCTTCTCCGGAAAACGGAAGTTCATTCGTGCTGTTTGGCCTTTCCGGCACAGGTAAGACAACACTGTCTGCCGATCCCGACCGCGAACTGGTGGGCGATGACGAACATTGCTGGACCGACGAAGGTGTCTTCAACATCGAAGGAGGCTGCTACGCAAAAGCCATTTACCTGACCCGTGAAGCAGAGCCTCAGATCTTCGACGCGCTGCGATACGGAGCTGTCCTCGAGAATGTTGTCTACGACGAGGCAGATCATCACGTCGACTTCAATGACTCCTCCATCACCGAGAACACGCGCGGATCTTACCCCATCGAGTTTATTCCGAATGCTCGGATCCCATGTGTGGCCGCGCACCCCACAGACGTCATCTTCCTGACGTGCGATGCGTTCGGTGTGCTGCCCCCCGTGAGCCGACTCACACCCGAGCAGGCTGAATACCATTTTATCAGTGGATACACGGCGAAGGTCGCAGGAACTGAAATGGGAGTCAACGAACCACAGGCTACATTCTCGCCGTGTTTCGGCGGACCGTTCCTTGTCTGGCATCCAGGAAAGTATGCGGAACTGCTGTCCGAACGAATTCGAAACCACAACGTTAATGTCTGGCTGGTGAATACCGGGTGGTGTGGCGGTGGCGCGGCAGACACAGATCGGATCTCGTTGAAACATACACGCGCGATCATTTCTTCAATCCACACTGGCAAACTGGCGGAAGCACCAACAGAACAGGAACCTGTCTTTGGCCTGAACGTCGTGACGGCCTGCGACGGAGTACCATCCGAGATTCTTATGCCGCGCAATGCATGGTCTGATGCGGACGCCTACGACAAGGCGGCCGCCCGACTTGCCACGCTGTTTGTGGAGAATTTTCGTGCGTATGCCGACGGAGTCTCACAGGATGTCATCGACGCCGGCCCAAAGTCCTGACGGGGCGGCGGCACGCGCGTAGGTCAGGCTTCAACCTAACACTGCCGGTGTTCGGCCTCCCGCTGGCAGCTGGGGCCACTTGTTCTGCATCCTGAGCTACCGGCAACAGAACCTGCAGAGAGATCAGAGTCTTCAACATCGGATGCTCTCAGAGAATGAAGGTGGGCTGCCTGTGAGGTCTGGCCCGGTCCGCCCATCGGTTTAGCCGTTCTGTGTCCCCGGTTTCTTCCCAAAGATTGACTTCAGCTCTTTCACTTTCGTGATCCGTTTTTGATTGCCGTCAACCTGACCGGTACCCGTCAAAGCAATACCGGTCCCACAGTGATAGGCAAGATTGAAGTCGTGGAAGTCGCGAAAACCGACTTCAACGCGCACGGGCTGCTGTCCTTCGACATCCACGTAGAAGATCCGGGCCTCATTCAAGTCATCCGACATTCGCAGACGCCCCTGAACTGTGATCGTCTGGCCGGCGACTTTGACCCAACTGTCGAATGGTCGCTCCTGGTACGGCTCAAAGTCGGATCCACTCAGTCCCGGCAGGGCTGTCTCGGATCCGGCGAATCCTTCTGCCGAAATCCCAAACGTCTCCAGCAGTGCCAGATGCAGACGACCAAGCTGCTGATTCTTTGAAAACCGGACGTAGCGACCGGTCTTAAGATGCTCTTTGGCGCCAGCAAGAATAATTGGAATTCTCGTTGCCGTATGATTATCGCTGTGGCCCATGCCGGACCCGTACAGCACGAGGGTACTATCGAGCAGAGTACCATTACCGTCGCGACGGGACTTTAATCGCTGCATCAGAGAATCAAACTTCTGCATATGCCAGAGGCTGATCTTCAACAGGGAATCCAGGTTACTCCGGCTGAAGTTGCGGAAGAAATGAGACAGATAGTGGTGTTGCTCTTTAATTCCGAGGAAATCAAACACCATTCGACTGTTACTGTTCCCGAGCATATAGGTCACGCACCGAGTGGAGTCGGTCCACAATGCCAGTTCGATCATGTCCAGCATCGACTCAACCTGTTCATCCAGATTTCCTCCGGCGCCCGGCCGGGTGAAATCCTGAACTTTGTAGTCCGGCTTCGACTGCTGGATCTTCTCCAACCGCTTCTCTGAGTCACGCACGACCTGCAGATACTCATTTAACGTCTGCTGGTCCTCCCTGCCCGCGCGCCGTGAGAGTGCTCGAGCGTCTTCGAGCACTCGATCGAGAACGGTGGCCATCTGCCGCCGTCGCTCAGGGTTGGACAGCGGACTGCGGAACAGTCGATCAAAGACAAGCTGCGGATCGCTTTCCCGCGGAATCGGTGCTCCGGAGCTGTTGTACGAGATATAACTGCATCCGATCTGATTCGGGAACAGGCCCTCGGTCGTCAATTCAAGAGAGCGATGAGGCGTATCCCCTTTGATTCGATCTGCGATCAACTGGTCAACAGAAGCAGACTTCGTATTGTCATGACGGCCCGACAGAAATCGACGGGTTGAGTTGGCATGGGACGAGAATCCGAAGTCACCCATATTGTCGAGAATCAGCACATCCTGTTTGTGCCCTTCAAATGGCTTCATCAGCGGCGACATTCGGAAGTCGTGCTCGGTGCCGCCACTGATATTCCACGACGGAGGATGCACTCCGTTGGGTTTAAAGAGCGTCAGGAACCGCAGCGGGGACTCCTGTTCTTTGACGGCAGCCTTCGTCTCCATCATGTTCAGAAACGGAAGAGGCAGCAGAACACCAGCACCTCTGAGTGCCGCGCGTCGATTTAAACGTTGGTTCATGGTTGACCCTCAGGCGAAGACCAGATGGCTTCGCGGAACGGAACACTTTCGGCAATCGCAACAAACAGGTCTCGCCATGTCCCATCTGTTTTCATCATTTGTTCTGTGATGTCATCGACAATCGGCTGATCGTAGATCGACAGCTTTCGACACAGAGCATACGACATTGTGCGTTTTACGATATTACGAGTCACCCTGTCTCGCTGACTCGTCACAAGAATGCGTTTCAATTCGGCCACGTTGCTGAATTTCTCTCCAGTGGGCAACTGACCAGAAGTATCGATCTGATCACCAGGCTTCGGAGCGTTCGGACTTGTTCGATTCTTCTTCGGAGGCCGGTACGAACTACTGCGTAGAAACTGTCCGCCCGAACCGAATTCCTGAAAGGCAAAGCCAAGCGGATCAATTCTGTCGTGACACACCGCACAGGCCGGCTGAGAACGGTGCTGTTCGAACCGTTCCCGAAACGTGAGTTTTGCTCCATTACGATTTGGCTGAACCTGTCCGACATCGGGCGGCGGTTCCGGCAATTCATCGCCCAGAATTCGTTCGAGAATCCACGTGCCGCGAAGAATGGGACCGCGATTCATCGCCAGCACTCCGGGCATCGTGAGAATCCCGCCTCGTTCTTTTGTTTCGTTAAGCGTGATCCTGCCATTCGGCACCGCCTCAATCTCGATCCCCTTCTGTTTGACATACTTTGGCAGTTGCTGCGCGTCTTTTCCGTACATGCGGCGTGTGTGGACATTGATGAATGCCGTCTGCGAATCAATCAGCTCCAGCAGTGGTCGGTTCGCGGTGAACAGATAGTGCATGAAGTCATGTGGCTGCGATTTCAGTGCCAGCATCACCGGTGGATTCCTGGACACATGTTCGATTTCTCCGAGCGTCAGCCATTCCGATGCGAATACCTGAGACAAACTTCGCGCACCCGGTAACTTCAGCATTCGATCAATCTGCTGCGAAATCCTCGCCCCCTTCAGCTCTCCCCGAGCCGCCAGGTCCAAAAGCTCTGCGTCTGGCATGTCGGCCCAGAGGAAATAGGACAGCCGTTCTGCCAGTTCAAACTGATCAACGGCCCCACGTGTTTCCTGTGGCCTCACCTGCAATGTGCCGCGATAAAGAAATTGCGGCGACATCAGAAGTGCTTTCAGTTCAGGAACGAGGACAGCCAGCACTTCAGTTTCCGGATCCTTCATGATTCGTTGACGCAGCTGTGCGATTCGTTGCGCAGCCGGAGTCCTCCGAATCGTCCGTTCAGCAAACTCAGTCAGCAGATCAGCCGCCTGAACCCGAGTCAGCCCACTGTCACTGATCGGCCCAACAAACCGCTCAAGAACGGCGACTCGCCTGTCTGAGAGAAGCTCCTGAATTGCACGATCCGTCAGGAGCGAATACTGGTCCCATGCAACGAGTGAAATCGGATTGGAATACGTGTCATTGCGAAACCCGCTTGGCCCCGGTGGATCAACGGGCATCAACTTTCGCACCATCGAGCGTTCTGTCAGCGTTTGTTCCGCCTCAATGATGGCAACCTCAAGTTCAAAGCCGAACACAGTCCGCAACGTGTTACGGTACTCCTCAACCGACAGTCGCCGTGGTCGATACAGAGCAGGGCGAGGCGTAATGCCTGCCCGCAGTCGCGAATACCAGGAGATGATGACGTCACGTTCGTTGGCGGTTGGCTGAGCTTCTCCTTCCGGCGGCATTGTTTGATGGGTCAGGTGCTCAGTCGCAGCCTCCCATGATTCCCATGCCGCTTCGATTTCTTCACGGGTTTCGATCAGCTCAAAACTGAGGTTGCCGTCGGGGTCTTCCCTGCCGTGACAGGCGAAGCAATATTTCGACAGCAAGGGCCGCACATCCCGATGAAATGCTGTCGCAGCATCATCGGCACAGGCTGGCAGAACGCCGAGCAGGATCAGTAACAGTATTCTCATAGGTCATCACACAGCACGAAACGAGCACATCATACCATGACTCCCGAGTCAGCGTACCGTATCCTGATGAGATGAGTTCTTTCACCAACCATTTTGACGGACTTCGCAACCCTGCAATCGCGAGCTTCCGCGGTCTGGACTCACCATTGGGTGGCCTGGGAATTCGACAGCCCCTACCCGTTGGGAAACACGAGGAATTCTCGCAGAAGTTCCTGAGCGCGGGCGTCATCGTCAGTTGACAGCAGCACAGTCGCCCATCCATTATCCCGTCTAGCAAATCGCAGCGAGCGAATGTTAATTCCCGGTTCGGTGAAGCGGCTTGCGATTTTGGCCAGCCCCCCGGGTACATCCTCAATTCGAATTGTGATCAGGTCATCACTGACCGCCTGAAATCCCGCCTCGGTCAGCAGACGCAGTGCTTCATCATGAGGTTCCGCGATAATGCGCACGATGCCGTGGATGTGATCATCGACAACATCGATATTTGAGATATTGATCATCGACTCACCGAGTTTCTCAGCGATCTCGGCGAGTGTGCCAGGCCGATCCGGCGGCGTTATCAGGACGATGGTTCTCATGAGCGGGCCTGCTGACTGGTGCAGATAATATCGTTAATCACTGCATCCACCATTTCCAGGGTGACATGTGGCATCGTAATCAGATGCGCAATGTCAGCGCTGGGGGCGATCTGCCAGCGATCTATCACCTGATCATGCGGCCGAGGAAAGACGACCGTAATCGAATTGTTGTGGCGCCACGCCTTGATGCCTCCCGCACGCAACCGCTCAATGGCATAATCAGCCATGCGAAAGCAATACCGCGCCCGTTCACGCAGTCCCTCTTCACCCCATCGCTGAATTGCACTCCACAAAACAAGCGGGGACAGACCGTTGCGGCTGCCTGCAATGGTGGTATCCATACATCCAACGTACTCAACGCTCCGAGCGACTCGATCCACGTACTGCTTCTTGGCAAGCACAATGCCACAGGGCATCGGCGAACCGATGAACTTGTGACCGGACACGGAAATTGAATCGACACCATCATCGAACCGAAACGGCTGAGGGTCACGCACCCATGGCAGCAGCATTCCGGAGAGTGCTGCATCAGCATGAATGTAGTAACGACTGATCGCCATTTTCTTCAGCATGGCTTTCAGTCGACTCAGGTCGTCGATGGCGCCATGCATCGTGGTCCCAATGTTCGCCAGAATGATGGGGGGCACATCACGATGGATCCTGATCGTCTCCTCCAGATCTTCGTAGTCAATCTCACCATTGGACTGACCGCGAATCATGATGCTTCGGCACCCGAGAACGCGAACCAGTTTGGATGCCGAGTAGTGCGTGTGTTCCGAGAAGTAAACGACACCATCAGGGAACGATTCGCGAGCCAGAAACAGGCCGTACAGGTTACCTTCCGTCCCACCGCCGGTCATGTAGCCCCATGTGTCAGCGCTGCCACCCAGATGCTTCTGAAAGTACTTAATGACCTCCTGTTCAAACTGAAAGCTGTTCTCGCGATAGATGGAGTCGCCAAACGGGTCGCCCACGTTGTTAACAGCATAGTCCAGAAACGGCAGGATCTCCGGATAGGAATAGTCCTGTGAAACCGGATACCCAACGAGGCTTACAGCGATCGACCGCAGCGATTCAAGGAACTCGTCCAGACGCTGTTGAGCGTGCTCCGGGAGGGGAGGCATGGTCGGTTGGGTCACGGGTGCCGTCATGGCGATTCCGAATACGAGTGCCAGAGTGTGTCGTTCGGCTGAGACATCAGACGGAAAGCCTCGATGTGTCTCAGACATGGATTACTTTGAATTATGCAGCTCGGCGGAAATCTCCCTACCCATCAATTCTCAAAAAGCAGTTTCGGGCAAAATCCGCGGTGTCAGTCGTCCCGCACCGGCACGTTCGGTTTCGACACCTGGGCAGACTCGCATTGCAACCGGTAGTTAACCGGCTCGCCGTTGCTCAGACGCCTCATCGCCGCGAGAATCAAGCAGGCCGCGGATACTTTCGGTCAGCTTGGGCAGAAGGAACGGTTTCTGCACAAAGTGCACCTGCCGGAAGTCTTCCCTGCCGTCCATCTGATCTGCAGGAGCATGACCAGACATCAGAATCACTGGCAGCAATGGTCGTGCAGCAAGCATTTCCGAAGCCAGCCTGCGACCATTGAGCCCTGGCATCGTTAAGTCAGTCAGCAACAGATCTATCCGTTCGTGCTGAAGACTGAGTTCCAGCGCTTCCTCGCCGTCAGTGGCCGGCAGAACGTGGTAGCCATGCCTCTCGAGCCAGAGGCCAACGGAGCGTCGGATCGACTCCTCATCATCAACCAGAAGAATCACCTCTCGATCCGCCTGCGCAGAGATCACTTCTCGGTTCGGTTTTGCAGCTTTGCCTGAGCCCGGCAGCGTAATGTGGAACACGCTCCCCTCTCCCGCAGCGCTCTCCACTTCCAGTTGACCACCGCATTGCTGGATAATCCCGCGTGAAGAAGCCAGACCGAGGCCCGTGCCGCCGACCGCCTTTCGTGTGGTAAAGTGTGGTTCAAAGATTCGGCGGAGGACATCTCTTGTCATTCCAATCCCGTCATCCCGAATTGAGAGTCGGACCCGGCCCCGTCCGTCACCCGGACTCAGATTCATTGTGGTCAGGAGCACTGCTCCTCCATCCGGCATTGCCTCGCGTGCATTGACGATGAGATTCACAATCACTCGCTCCAATTGTCGTGAGTCAACCGAAACCGAATGCAGGTCATGTTGAAGATCTGTCTCGATACTAATCGTGTTCCCCGCAAGGCGAGTCAACAGCGGATACATGTGAGTGATCAGAGCATTCAGATCGACCGACTCTGAGTTGAATGTCTGCTTTCTGCCAATAGTCATAAGCTGTCCTGTCAGATCCGCAGCCTTGCGTCCCGCAACGTAGATCTCTTCGACCTGCTGCTTCTGTTCCGGTGTTGTGGTTGGGTCCAGCATCAGGGTTTCACTAACGCAGTTAACCACTGTCATAATGTTGTTAAAGTCGTGAGCAATGGATCCAGCCAGTTGTCCAATCGCTTCTGTCTTCTGGGTCTCCAGCAGCTGTTGTCGGTATTCCTCACGCTGCTCGAGCGCTGCCGCCAACGACAGTGAACTGAGACTCAGAACACTCAGGAAATACTGAACGGCCAGCAGCTGGTCGGCCGCAGATGCGTTCACTGTTGCGAACGGCCCCCGCCCGACACCAGTGTTCCAGATTGCAATCAACGATACGACGAGCACTCCTGTCGCGGTTCCTCGCAACCCAAATCGCAGAGCCGGCCAGATCAATATCGCGACAACGGGAAAGGCCCATGAGGTGGTCTTCCATGGCGAGCCTCCCGACTCACCGAAGATGAGTAATGTGAGCGCAGAAATGAGGATTACACAACAGGCCGCCTCAAATGCTCGTTTCGGCCTGAGTGAAGTCGCCTCCGCCGGAGCATGGGCCCACACCAGTATTACGGGCGTCACCAGTACAACACTGATCGCGTCGGCCAGCAGAAACAATCGGTACACACGAACCGGGTCCGGAACACCGAGCCCATGCGTGATCACCGCGGTCCCACCCAATGCCGAAATGAGACAGACGCAAAGAGCAACAAAGTACAGTTGTAGAACGTCACCTGGACTGCTGACTCGGAAACGCCCTCCGCCAACACGCAACAGAACCCACGCCGCAATTATGGGCTCTGCCATGTTGACGACAGTAAAACCCAAACTGACGGGCACGCTGTTCCCGCCCGAAAGATTAGCCAATATGCAGGCCAGCCCCGCGTTGCCCAGAATCACCTGTCTCTGCCGCCCCTGAGTAGTAAGAAGCAGACCTAACAGCCAGCCATTGGGTGGCCAGAAGATGGCAAACTGATCAGGCTCAGTCCGAAACAACAATCCAAGTCGAGCGATCAGAAAGTAGCAGATGAATGATCCACTAAACGCCCAGACAGGATGATTGAGTCTGCGAAACATGAGAGGCCCCTGCGAGGCTGTCGTCCCACACAACTGTGTAAAACCTCGTCTTTGGGTCCTTCGACAGCCATGCGGAGCATCCTGCCGACCTCAATCAGGCCTTCTTTGCTCCGGGAAGTCCATCCTCGATGACGAACGTCCCTTTCGTTTGGATCGGGGCCCCGGGCCTGTCCACATATGGTGTGACCCGAAAGTAGCTCGTCCAGCTTTCGGGCGTCAGTTCACACGACACGTAGCCTCGATTGGAATTGTACCACCGCACGAAGTCGTTCTGAGAAGCGGCTCGTTCGTACTCCGGAATCACATTGCCGCCATTCCCCCCCGATGTCATAGCAGTACCAACAAGCTCAGTCCCAACCAGAGGTGACTCCGGATCCGTAAAATCGAGCTGCAGGTCATTCACCCAATTCAGGTGGATGTCTCCGGTCAGTACCACGGGATTCGGGACACGACGTTCATGGAAAAACTTCAACAGCCGACGGCGGCTGACTTCGTAACCCGGCCACTGATCCATGCTGTATCGCTTATCATCACCTTCTCCGCGATTGAGTGGCGCCATCATGACCTGTTGAGCAAGAACGTTCCACGTTGAGTCTGACTTCAGCAGACTCGACATCAGCCACTTCTCCTGTTCAGCGCCCAGCATCGTTGCCTGAGGGTCAAACACTTTGCCGGTCATCGGCTTTTGGTGGTCTCCATTCGGCTGGTCTGTTCGGTACTGCCGCGTATCCAGAACATGAAAGTTCGCCAGCTGACCGTACTGGCATCCACGGTAGAGTTTCATGTCCGGGCCCTGCGGGAACGACCGGCGCCGCAATGGCATGAATTCATAATAGGCCTGGTAAGCATTCATTCGGCGCACCAGGAAGGCCTCGGGAGAGATGCCGTCCTCTTCCGAAACAAGATCAGCGTAGTTGTTATCGAATTCATGATCGTCCCAGGTCACCAGCCACGGGAAGAGTCGGTGAGTCTCCTGAAGTGTCTCATCCAGCCGATATTGTGAATACCGGATTCGATAGTCATCGAGCGACTCGATTTCCTTTCCGAGATGCTTACGAGGCCGATTGTCGATTCCTGCGTATTCGTAGATGTAGTCTCCCAGGTGGACGACCAGATCCAGATCTTCCTGACACATATGGGGATAACCATTGAAGTATCCGCTCTCGTAGTGCTGGCAGGAAGTAAATGCAAACTTGAGTCGATCCGGCATGGCGTCCTGAGCAGGAGCTGTCCGTGTCCGGCCAACAGGACTCGTTTCAGAACCAGCATGAAACCGGAAGAAGTACCAGTGGTGCGGATGCAGTCCACTGACTTCGACATGCACGGAATGCCCAAGTTGTGGCAGCGCTGTCGCTGTCCCGGACTGGACAACGTTTGCAAAAGCGTCGTCGGTCGAAACTTCCCAACGGACTTTCACAGCCTCATTCGGCATCCCGCCCCCGGGTTCAAGCGGCGCTGGGGCAAGTCGAGTCCAAAGGACCGCACCGTCCGATTCCGGGTCTCCCGACGCAACCCCCAGAGTAAACGGGTTGTCGTTGAAGGACATCGGTCTCCCTTCAGCCTGCTGTGCAAGGTTTGGGATGGCAGATACTGCGGCCAGATAACCAAGGAATTCGCGACGCTGAATGCCGTAGCGTCGCTCAGTCGTTCGTGTGGGCATAGAAATCTCCTGTCAGAAATGCAGTGTCATTATTCTGAATCCGGAAGCTGTGCGACAGGCAACCGCTCGGATCCGTCATCTGGTACGCAGACTCACTCTCAGTAGCTCTCTGAGTACCCACGTGACTTCCGCGTCATCACCACTGAGTTTCACAAAGAAAAACCATGTGAGGTGGACGATTGGGCGGAATTCACCATCTGGTGGCTGCAGAGACATTCGCTCTTTGTGCGTCGCTGTGAACTCAGTGGCAAACCCTGCCACGCAAATCACTATCCATTCACGATTCCGTCCAACAATTCCACAACAGTCTCGGCCGCCTGCACTGGATCCAGAGCGGTCGCCGCGATCCCCGACACAACCTTAGTAATATTGTGATCCACCTTTCCGGGCTGTCCCCAGAGATTCCCGCTGGGCGCAGTGATGTATGTTGAAAAGGTACGGTGTCCGGAACCTGGTCGTTCTCCAATCACATGGAGAATCGCGCGAGGCCCCGGCAGACCACCGAACAGAGTCTCTCCAATTCGATAACCGGCCCGAACGCGGCCAGATGTCTGAACGGCCACTTCGGCGGCCACTCGATATCCGCGGTTCTTCAGATGCACACGTGCCTGACGCAGGAATGGTTCAAGATGGCCTGCTTCCATGATCGCCAGAGCATTCAGGCCATCCGACACGACGATCTGCACATCAACATTCCCTGCCTGACGAGCCTTCAGCCGCTGCAGCGTCTTCTGCGAATCGTCGGCAAGCTCTTCGCCACCTGTCGGGTGCAGAATGTAATCCGATCGGTCTTCCGATTTGGTCTGAATCGGAAGAGCATTGGGAACGGATTCGATGAACTGGTCATTCAATTCGGCCCAGATGCTCAGCTTGGCGTCATCATAGATGCGCTGAATGTCGTTCCGAAGTTTCGGTGACAGGTCCCACGTTTGCCGACCATGCCCCTCAGCAAGAAACAGGCCTCGTTCGCGTACAGCCTGCATTTCGCGGCGTCCCTCTGACTGAATGTCCTCGACAGATCGAGTGTCCCCTTTGCGGCGACGGTACTCCACAAAGAGTGCAAGCGGATTGCCGAAGACAGGTCCAGGCCCGCCATCCCGATCAACAACCTGCATTTGTTGAAAGAACCGCCAGACAACATCGTTGACTCGGTAGCCAAACTTCTCGCGCAGACGAACGTGGTCCTGGTAGCCGGTCGTCAAGTACCCCAACATGGGATCGATCTTTGTCGGCAGCGCCATCAGGTAGGCTGGATTAGCGGGCATGATCTGATCCAGACACCAGTCAAGGTCATCCAGCGAGATGTCCATGTGCAGTGTGGAACACACATCAAGACCGATGGTCAAACCATGCAGCTTCCCCATAACGATATCTTCGAGGCAACAGCGAACCAACTGCTCTCGACTCCGGAACACCTCCGGGCCAATGAAGCCGGCGACATCATTCAGATGCACCCACGCCGCACCGTTGCGAGCTTTCCTGACAGTCTCCGTGAGAGCTCTGGCGAATCCATACTTTCTGGACTCGTGCAGCACCATGTCGAATCCGTGTCCGTGACCGTTTGTGAAGTCGGCCCCCTGACCGGTCTCAAAATACAGTCCATACTTTCCAGTGCGTTGTTCCGCATACCGTTTCATCTTCTCGACACTAATGTCGAAGGTTTCGTTGGCGGAGTCAGTTCCCCCGATGCTCTGAAACCACAGCTCAGTCAGCCCCGGACTTTTCTGTTCCACTTCGGCCTGCA
>CAJWGB010000151.1 GCA_913031625.1 uncultured Planctomycetaceae bacterium
AGGCTTGCATGAAACTTACTCCAAAAATCTCTGTAATTGTAAATTTTTCTTTTAATATCAAACCAAGAGTAATGATAAACTGAAGGTAGTTCTTTAATCGCTGCGTTAATAAAATTAACATATTTTTGTAAATTATCTTCTCTGAAACTATTATTAATAAGAATTTCATTTCTAAAGCTATCATGGTCCTTAGTATAGAAATTCATATGAGGTATAGGTTGATAATTGTCTGTATGAACGTAATCACAACCATCAGAACCCAAAGAGTATAAATCACCTTCATCATTATTAGATCCAGGTTCACCAGCATTGCTTCACCGTCAACTCCGGGAAACGCGATACTCAGCGTGTTCGGAAGCCGGTTCGCACAAGCACCATGGATAACGATCGGAGCGCATGACTCCCTGAGCAGAGTTTCCAATTGATTTCGGAGCATCTGAATACTCGCCATGCGGTCCCTGCCACCGGCTTCGAACGCCCTGAGCGCGGCCGCCATGCCAGCAATCAGCGGCACGGGTTCAGTTCCCGCCCGACGTCCGGACTCCTGGTGACCGCCCTCCAGAAATGCAGGAATCTTCACTCCATCTCGGATCACCAGACCGCCGATTCCGCGTGGACCATGAAACTTGTGTGCGCCAAACGCCAGGGCTGTTGCCTTCAGGTCTCGGAAGCTGACAGGGATCTTGCCCACCGCCTGGACTGCATCAATCAGCAACGGGACCGAGTGCTGTTCACAAAGATCGCCGAGTGCTTTCAGGTCCTGAATCACGCCGGTTTCATTGTGGGCGAGGATCACACATACGAGTTGCAGCGAATCCCACGGAAAGTCGGGCCATGCGTCTGCCACGAGGTTTCCGTTGCCGTCTACGGGAAGGTCAACAGTCTGCAGCCCGCGTTCCTGAACCGCTTTACACGCGGCAGTCGTTGCGGGATGTTCGCCGGCGGTCAGGGCGATCGTTCCTGTTCTGCCCTGAGTTAGTCCATGAATCGCCGTGTTAATGGACTCAGTTCCACCACTCGTGAAGACGATCTCCGATGCATCCGCGTCGAGAATCCGTGCGATATCTTCACGGCTGTCCTCCAGAACGCGACGAGCATCACGCCCAAATCCATGCTGACTCCCCGGGTTAGCGAATGCGGTCTGCCATGCGACGGACATGGCTTCCGCAACGGCAGGAAGGATGAGCGTCGTTGCGTTGTTGTCGAGGAAAATACGGTCAGGCATGGGGGCTGTGTACGGGACGAGTAACGTGAATGTCGGAGCGGGGACGTTACCAGACTGACTCACGCATACGAAGCAGCTTCGAGGGTTAGCGCCGGGAGTCGCTCAGGAAATTGGATCTGCGTTAAACAACTGCATTGGTCGGTCCTGCAGGTCGTACCAGTGCGTGTTGCGTGCAAATCCGAGCGTCTCATACATGGTGGCGGCAAGCTGTTCCGGCGTCTTCTTTTCCGTTGCCGGATGGCCGCCCTGTTTGTCCGTCGAACCTATGATTCGACCGCCTCCAAAACCGTTTCCAGCCAGCATGACTGACTGAACGGCCCCCCAGTGATCCCGACCAGGGAGCTTGTAGTGTGCCGGAAGACCAAACACTTTGGGTGTGCGTCCGAATTCACCAGCCATCACAATCAGAGTTGAATCGAGCTCGCCGGTTTCAGCGAGGTCGTCCAACAGAGCTGAAACACCTCTGTCCATTGGCGGCATCAGGTAGTTCTTCAGATTTGGAAATGCATTGCCGTGCGTATCCCAGGTCTCATTGTTTCCGAGATTGACTTGAACGTATCGCACGCCGGCACCGACAAGACGTCTTGCCAGCAGCAGTGACCAGCCAAATGAGTTCTTACCATATCGCTGCTGAATCGACTCATCCGTTTTGTGGATGTCGAAGAGTTTGCTGAGGCGACCATCGCCGAGCATGGACATGGCTTTGTCGCGGTATCTCCCGAAGGATGCCAGCTCCTGGAGTTCTTTGAGGGGTTTTCCTTCGGACTCAAACTGCCGCAGCAGGCTGAGTCGCTCTTCAAAGTGTGCACCACTCAGGCCTTTAGGGAGTGTTAGTCCTGGTGTCCGAAAATGAATGTCGGTCTTCTCGCCACCGCGAGCGTGATGGAATTCGTATTCGGGCCATGCTCCATAAGTGGTCGCGTTAAATCGGCTGGCAGCGAGGAACCATGGATCCCGGTGATTGCCCATCACGCCTCCAAACTGTCCCGGGATCACGCGGCCTGTGCGATGGATCAATTTCTCAGGCAGAACAATTGATGGAGGCAGGCCATCCTTTTCCGGAAGCAGTGCTCCGAGGATGGATGCAATTGCGGGGTGATCAGTTGGCTTTGGCTGTGAGGGATTAAATCCGATGGGCATCGGAGTTCGTCCGGACAGCATGACCATGTGGCCCTGGGAGTGCTCGTTGTACGGATGAGTCAGGCTGCGAACGACGCTCCAGTGCTGGCTTCGTGCGGCCAGCATCGGCATGTGCTCACAGATCTGCAGCCCGGGAGTCTGTGTTGCGATCGGGGAAAAGTCTCCGCGGATGTCTCGCGGAGCCTCAGGCTTCATGTCGAAGCTGTCCTGTTGCCCCAGTCCGCCCGACAGGAAAATGTAAATGACTGAGGTTGGCTTTGTGGGAGCTGGGACATCAGATGCTCGCACCCATGGCTGAACGGCCAGAGCGCTTCCTGCGGCAAGAGCCGACCGCCGGGAGATTCTTCCAGATCCTGAGTCACCGTGTTTTGAACTATTCATCTGACCTGCCCTTAGTGAGACCAGTGGCACTTCTGCAGTATACCCCAATCCAATACTTCTCGCCAATTCCCCGCGTTTCACGCAGTGTCCAGCTCAGAAGTGACTCAATCTTCCCCGTTTCGAACTGAACATGACACAACTGCGACCCTTTCAGGAGGCCGATTCTGAGTTTGTCACCGCTTTGTAAATCGCCTTGAGCACCGGTTAACTCGACTGTCCTGTCTGGTAGAAATATTACCCATGCCCGGCGGTTCCGCCTTTGGCACGCTGCATTTGAAAACTGATCGCATAAAAAACATGTCTGTATCGACTCTGCTACTGGACACGATGTCCTCCGTTTCTGAACCCAGGACGGTGAAATTCGGTAAGACTGACGGCTTCATGAAGACTCTTCGCGAGCGCGTGGACGGCTATTTTGAAGAGAACAATCTTTCAAAACACGACCACCCTCGGATGTATGTGAAGACGTTCGTCATTCTGGCCTGGCTGACTGCCTCATGGGTAAGCCTTGTGCTGCTGTCAGGGACAACTCTGACCGCCGTCCTCTCAGCCGTGTCTCTTGGACTGGCAATGGCTGCCGTCGGATTCAACATTCAGCACGATGGTGGGCACGGTGCTTATTCGAAGTACCCAATTGTCAACAACCTGATGGCGTTCACGCTGGATATCCTTGGCGGCAGTTCATTTATCTGGAAGCGAACTCACAACATCATCCATCACTCCTACACCAATGTGACGGGTGTGGATGCGGACATTGACGTTGGGTTCCTTGGGCGACTGTCTCCTCATCAGCGACATTTGCCATTTCATCGACTGCAGCACTTTTACCTGTGGTTTCTGTACGGCTTTATTACATTCAAATGGCAGTTCGTCGATGACTACCTTGCCCTGTTTCGAGGCAAAATCGGAACGACGCGAGTCCCGAAGCCGAAAGGCTGGGAGATGACCGCATTGATCGCTGGCAAGCTCATTTTCATGAGTCTGGCATTTGCGATCCCACTGGCATTTCACAGTTGGCAGAATGTTCTGCTTTTTTTCTTCCTTGCTTCGTTCGTTCAGGGTGCCACGCTCAGCATTGTCTTCCAACTCGCTCACGTGATGGAACATGCTGACTTTCCGATGCCCGATGAGGACTCAATGCGAATTGAGAACGAGTGGGGAGTGCACCAGGTCGAAACAACGGTCGACTTTGCTCAGAACAGCCGGATCGTCAACTGGTTCACTGGCGGACTGAATTTTCAGATTGAGCATCATCTGTTCCCCCAGATCTGCCACACACATTACCCGGCTCTTGCTCCCATTGTAAAACAGACGAGTGAAGAGTTTGGCGTCAACTATTACGCTCACCCGACGCTCGGTTCTGCTCTCGCCTCGCACTTCCGCTTTTTGAAACAGCTGGCTCAGAAGCCCGCAGAAGAAGTCGATTCAGACTCACTGAACTCAGCAGCCTAGAACCGATGCTGCGTTGCTGTCAGGCAACAGCAGGCTTATCGCACTGCGCCGCCGTTCACGTTGATGACCTGACCTGTCATATACGACGCTTCTTCGCTTAGCAAAAATCGAGCAGTCGCAGCGATGTCTTCGGGACGCCCCCACCGTTTGAGGGGTGTCTCGTTAAGTACTCGATTCTGCCAGTACTCACTCGCATGATCGCCCCATGCTGTTTGAATCCAGCCCGGCGCGATGCAGTTCACGCGAACTTCAGGTGCGAGGCTCACTGACAGCGATCGAGTGAAGCCCATGATCGCATTCTTGGCGGTGGCAAACAGTTCACCACTGTCGCCTTCCATTCCGCGGTCAGACTGGTCCCATCCGACCGTCAGAATGCATCCATGTCCCTGTTGTTGAAAACGCAGTCCGAATGCGCGTGCCAGCTCGACTGTGCCGGTGACGTCGACTGCAAGCAGTGTTTGTAGCTTTTCGTGAAACGAGGCTTCGCTGAGAGCCCCCGTCAGCAAATCAGCGCCAGCGTTGTTGACGACAGCATCGATTTGCCCTCCGTCGACGACGACCTGCTCAAAGTTCGTGCGGGAATCCGGGCAACTCACATCCAGCTGGCAAACCTGAACCTGCCGTCCCAGAGCCTGAATGTCTGCAGATACTTCAGCTGCGGCGGCCTGGGACGTTCGGTACGTCAAAATGAGATCTGCCCCTGCGCGAGCACATTCCAGGGCGATTGCTCGTCCGATTCCGCTGGACGAGCCGGTGACGACAATTCGTTTCTGATCAAGGCGGGCGAATGACATGGCAAAGAGAGTGGGATGAATGCGCAGGAAAGAAATGCGGGATAGTGGAATCCGAATTCTGTATTGCGGCTCCCTTCAAATCGAGGCGGAAGAGGGTGTTTCCGGTTCCGGGTTACGACAATTTTAGCAGTTTGCCGGCCGCCTGCTTTCCGATCTCGTGTCACCGTGGTACAAGTCCAAAAATCCGGTACTTCGAACTGCAGGCCTTTTGCGCGCAGACCTCCGAGAAACCGGCCGCACCAGCCTACGGACTGAAATTATGACGATTCAACCCGCCAAACTGGCTCTCGCTAACGGATCTGTATTCTCCGGCACCGCCTTCGGTGCGTCAGGAGAAATTCACGGTGAAGTCGTATTCAACACGAGTATGACCGGTTACCAGGAGATCCTGACGGACCCGTCCTACAACGGCCAGATCGTAACAATGACGTATCCGCTCATTGGAAACTATGGTGTTAACGCTGAGGATGTTGAGAGCCACGGACTGTTCCTGCGAGGATTCGTCATCCGTGAATTGTGCGAGCTTCCATCCAACTACCGCAGCAATGAGTCGCTTGATAGTTACCTGAAGCGAAACGGCATTATTGGGATCCAGGGGATTGATACGCGTGCTCTGGTGCGTCAGATCCGAATTCACGGGGCGATGCCCGGAATGCTCTCCACAGTCGATCTTGATGACGCATCGCTGATCGAGAAAGCGAAATCAGGACCGTCGCTGGTCGGAAAAGACCTGGCCTGCGAAGTGATGCCGGAGGAAACTTCAGACTGGGAATCACCACTCGACACACTGGGCCGGCCGGTCGAATTCGGGGCGGAAGAAGGGGCCGATACCGGGCTGCACATCGTCGCCATTGACTATGGAATGAAGTGGAACATTCCACGCTTTCTGAAAGACACCGGCTGCCGAGTGACAGTCGTGCCTGGCAAGACATCGGCGGAAGAGATTCTGGCACTGAATCCGGACGGTGTCTTCCTGTCAAACGGTCCCGGTGATCCTGAACCGCTGGACTATGCCATTTCGACAATTCGTACACTGCTTGGTCAGAAGCCGATTTTCGGAATCTGCCTTGGACTGCAGCTGCTGGGACTGGCCTGCGGTGGAAAGACGTACAAGCTGCGATTCGGTCATCGAGGGGCAAACCAGCCTGTTCTGAATCATGCAACCGGCAAAGTGGAAATAACTTCCCAGAACCACGGGTTTGCACTGGATTCAGATTCACTCCCCGCAGAAGTTGAAGTCACACATATTAATCTGAATGACGATACAGTCGAAGGCATTCGGCATACGGTCCATCCGGCGTTCGGTGTTCAGTACCACCCGGAAGCTTCTTCCGGACCACATGACAGCCACTACCTGTTCCGCGAATTTGTGGAACTGATGAAGGCACAGACTGTCGCAGCCGGCTGATCGTAAATCACTTTCAAACAAACGGAGAGATCTCATGGCGTCCGAGCGAACGCTTATTCTGGTTAAGCCTGACGGTGTTCAGCGCCGGCTGATTGGAACCATTGTTTCACGAATCGAGAGCAAGGGACTGGGCATCATCGCCATGAAGATGCTGCAGGTGACTCCTGAGCTCAGTCAGCGGCACTATGCCGAGCATGTGGAGAAGCCCTTCTACCCAGATCTGGAAGGCTTCATTACTTCAGCTCCGGTTGTGGCAATGATCGTGGAAGGTCCGGAAGCAGTTTCTGTGATGCGAACCATCATTGGCGCCACCAACGGACGTGAAGCGGCGCCGGGAACAATCCGCGGCGACTTTGGCTGCAGCCGTCAGATGAACATGATTCACGGCAGTGACAGCGTTGAGTCTGCCAATCGCGAAATCGACATTTATTTCACAGCTGATGAAATCTGCGCTTACGACGCAGTTCTTGGAGCATGGACGGCTGCTTCAGACGAGTAATTATCTTTCCGAAATGAGACTCCCGGCTGAGAATGACTCGGCCGGGAGTTTTTTTGTGCGCTTCAGGGTCTCATCAGCGAGCAGTGATGAAAAGGGCGCTGGTCCGCATGAACCGGCAATTCACCACATGAACGATACACAGGCTCGAACCTGCCGACTGCGCCCCACAGCGTCTGCCGTTAAGGTCACTTACAGCCACTCTGACAACCTGCGTCCCTTTCTCTCAACATCAACGCGTCTATACTCTGCATGTCCCAGATCATCTTCTCTGTCAGGTCCGTCATGTCACGCATTCAACTCACCCTGTGGTCATTCTGCATCTTTGTCGTCATTGGATGTGGTGACGAAGGAGACTTCACCTCCACAGGGGAACCGGACAATGATTCAGCCAATCCGACTGAGAACGACTCCTCATCCAGTGCCGACTCAGAGTCGACAGAAAAGGAGCAAACGTCCGCGAAACCTCCTGAGGGGCAGCCCGCAGCAAAACTGGAGTTCGTGCCGCCGGAACTCACTGAAGAAGAGCTTCGCGCTGGCTGGATCAGCCTGTTTGACGGGCGAACTCTGTTCGGCTGGGATATCCCGGAAGGCACGAACTGGCATGTGGAAGACGGATGCATTGTCGCATCTGAGGGCGAGATCAGCCTGCTGCAAACCCCCTTCTCATTCTCTAACTTCGAATTCCGCTGTGAATTCCACATGCAGGAAGGCGGGAACAGCGGTGTGTTTGTCCGAAGTGCAGAAGATGTAAAGAGTCCGGTTACGGATACCTATGAGGTCAACATCTGCGACGATCACGAGAGTCACAACACAGCCAGTATTGTCGGCAGACACGTCTCTGAAAATGTGCCGAAGGTTGCCGGTGACTGGCATTCCATGCAGATCGTGTGTTCTGACTCTCAGGTCAAGGTGCACCTCGATGGCAGACTCGTGACTGAATTCACCGACGAATCAGAGAACCGCAGGGATTCCGGCCGGATAGGTCTGCAGAAGAACAAGGGGCGAATTGCTTTTCGAAACGTATTTCTTCGTCCTGTGAACACAAAAGAAGTCTTCAATGGCAGCGATCTGTCCGGCTTTCAGGTTGTTCCCGGCGGTGCTTCGGAATTCACGGTCACGGAAGGAAACATACATGCAGCCAACGGACCGGGCTTTCTTGAAACGGAAGAGACGTGGTCCGACTTTATCCTGCACGTGGAGTCACGGATTCAGGACGAGAAGGCAATCGCTGACGGCCGTCCTGCCAACAGCGGAGTATTCTTCCGGGCGATGAAGGGGACTGAAGAGGGCCCGTCAAACGGCTACGAGATGCAGATTCAGCATGACTTCAGGGAGGGTGATCGGACGACCCCGGCAGACTTTGGTTCCGGAGGGATCTATCGCCGCGCGCCGGCCCGCTATGTGGTCGCAGACAATAACACGTGGGTTGTTCAGACACTGATTGCCCAGGGGAATCGCTTTGCCACGTTCGTCAACGGTTACCAGGTACTCGACTGGACGGACGAGCGCGAGTCCAATGAAAACCCCCGCAGAGGACTGCGGCGCGAGGCTGGACATTTGAGCCTGCAGGGCCATGATCCCACGACGGACATTGATTTTCGGGCGATTCGAGTCTCGGTGCTGCCCTCACAGCCCTAACGGACCGCACCTGAAATACCTAAGCCACTCCCTGCAAAAGAGTTACGTGTTCATTCCCATATCGGGAAACGTAGTGAGTTTTGGAAATTCGCAGGGAATCGCTCTTTCCTGTGAAAATGGGCGCCGATAGTATTCTCAACTTGATTTTTGAGCCGTGCAGGCGTGGCAAATTCCTGAGTTTTCCCCGCCGATTGCTCGGTCGCAGGCAGGGCAGAACTCCGCGTTACTGCCTTCGGATTGACGGTTGCTGAGGACTGGATGGATCTCCCATCAGAAGCCCCCCAGCAGCCCCCTTTTGAAACCCAAACCGTGCGGACGTTCTGTGCGGGACATTTTACCCTGGCCAACAGAGGCCAAACTTGGAACGGTTGGAGAAATGGCTGACCTTAGTCGCGTTCGCAACATTGGTATTTCTGCCCACATCGACTCCGGAAAGACGACGCTGACAGAGCGAATGCTCTTTTACTGCGGACGTATTCACAAGATTCGGGATGTTCGTGGCGGTGATGGCGGCGCGACTATGGACCACATGGAACTCGAACGTGAGCGTGGTATTACGATTACGTCTGCAGCCACTCGCGTTGACTGGAAGAACGACGAACTCGACATTCCAGAGCACGTCGTCAACATCATTGATACGCCGGGCCACGTTGACTTCACCGTTGAAGTGGAACGATCTCTCCGCGTTCTGGACGGTGCAATCCTTGTCCTGTGTTCAGTAGGTGGTGTTCAGAGTCAGTCTCTGACGGTTGACCGTCAGATGAAACGTTACGGCGTTCCCCGAATTGCGTTCATCAACAAGATGGACCGAACCGGTGCGAATCCGGACAAGGTCATGCAGGCTATGCGTGACAAACTCAAGACCAATGCGGTGCCGCTGCAGATTCCAATTGGATCTGAAGCCAACTTCGTTGGTGTCGTTGACCTCGTTCGCATGGAAGCCGTTTACACAACCGGCAGCGAAGGCGAAATTGTTGAACGCAAAGAGATCCCCGAGGAACTGAAAGAACAGGCAGCCGAAACCCGCATGGAAATGCTGGAAGCACTGTCACAGTTCGATGACGAACTGATGGAAATCCTGCTCGAAGAAGGTGAGCCGGAGATCGAGCACGTTCGCCGGGTCATCCGCAGTGCGACACTGGCCCAGCAGGTGACTCCTGTTCTGATGGGAAGTGCTTTCAAGAACAAGACCGTTCAGGAAGCACTCGACGCTGTCACCATGTATCTGCCGTGTCCGACTGACGTTCAGGTGGAAGCCAACGACAACGACAATGTCGATGACGAAGGCACGCCTGCAAAAGTCACGCTGAGCAATGACGACAAGGACCCTATGGTTGCCATGGCGTTCAAGACCGTTGTCGAAGCGTTCGGCCAGTTGACCTACATGCGAATCTATCAGGGGCAGATCAAGAAAGGTCAGTCTTACACCAACGCCCGTGTCGGCAACTCCGTCCGGTTTGGACGTATGGTGCGAATGCACGCCGATGATCGTGAAGACATCGATGTCGCAGGTGCCGGCGACATTATCGCTGTTGTTGGTGTGGACTGTGCTTCCGGTGATACGTTCCTTGGGGACGGCGTCAATTACTCGCTGGAAAACATTTATGTTGCAGATCCTGTGATTCGCCTGTCCATCGAACCTGCCAAGCGTGACGATGCCGACAAGCTTGGAAAGGCTCTGGAACGATTCCGCCGGGAAGACCCAACGTTCCATGTCCTGTCTGACGAAGAGACCAATCAGACTCTCATCGCCGGAATGGGCCAGCTGCACCTCGACGTCTACATTGAGCGAATTAAGCGTGAGTACAAGTGCGAGTGCGTCATTGGTGAGCCTCGCGTTTCGTACCGCGAACGTCCGACTCAGCGAGTCGAGTTCAACCACAAGCGAGCGAAGCAGAGTGGTGGTTCCGGTCAGTACGGTCACGTCGTCGGTGTCATGGAACCGCTGCCGGAAGATGCGGAAGATCCATTTGAGTTCGTCAACGAGATCACAGGTGGTCGCATTCCTCGCGAATACATCCCGGCCTGTGAAGCTGGTTTCGCCGACATGATGGAAAAAGGTCCTCTCGGCGAATACGAAATCGTCGGGGTGAAAGTCAGCCTGCAGGACGGTAGCTATCACGATGTTGACTCGTCCGACATGGCGTTCAAGCTGGCAGCTCGTGAAGCAATGCGTGAGTCCATCCTGCCAAAGGCCGGTATGGCACTGCTGGAACCAATCATGCTGCTGGAAATCGAGACCCCGGATGAATTCCAGGGCGGTGTCACCGGACACCTTTCCAGTAAGCGTGGAATTGTGACTTCTTCAGAAGTGACAGACGGGACAGCCATTATTCTGGCAGAAGTGCCTCTGGCAGAAATGTTCGACTACGCGAACGAAATTCGATCCATGACGCAGGGTAAAGGTACCTTTAGCATGGAATTCATGTGCTATCGTCAGACGCCAAAGAACATTCAGGAAGACGTTCTGGCGAAGCGACGAAAAGAACGAGAAGCTCTGAAGGGTTAATCTTCGAATTGCTTAAAGTCGATCAAAGGGGCCAGCGAACCGCCGGCCCCTTTTTCATGCGCTGTGATTGGGTCAAACGTTTTCCCAGTCGACGATGGGTACAAGCACGTAGCGCAGGCAAGTGAGTTGATCGAGTTTCGTGATCAACTCAGGATGTCGCATAAGGGGGACCTGAACGCAACACACTGGCTTGCGGCACGTGCTTGTGTACGGCGGGCCTGTATTGACCAAAAGACACGCGAGTAAACGGGGCGTCGAACGTATTTGATTTGAGTTTGGCGTCTGCCTGAATGGACACCCGAAGCGTGACAGGAAATTGCATCCGTCGACATAAGTCGTTGAGCAGCAATGGTTGTTGTTAGCCGAGACGCGTGAGCGTCCGGGTGAAGCGCGTGAGCGTCCGGGTGAAGCGCGTGAGCGTCCGGGTGAGACACACTGTCTGGCTGCTCGTTGACACCCGAGGCCTCACGGCCTTCGGCTCACATGTACTTCATGCAGGAAAGCCAATTCCGGCAACAGGTTACAACGATGGAGGCAATCTCCCGGTCAGCGAGGGATCCGACAGAAAACTGAATCTTCTTCCCTCGCTAACGCTTCGGGTTACCAGCCTGTTAACTCGTTGCTCTACTGCAGGCCGCAACAGATCTCTCAGATGTGCTCTGTCAGGACGCCTCAATACAAGCACGCTGCGCGAGCAGGTGAGATGCCCCGCGTGGCCCAACCAGGACGCGTAGACGGCGGGAACAGAACGCGACATACCGAACGCAACTGCTACTGTGTCTTCCAGAAGGCGGGGATCAGGAGGACAACAATTGCGAAGAGTTCCAGCCGCCCCAGCAGCATCAGAAAGGTCAGCAGGACCTTTCCGGCGTCTGTGAAGTGAGTGTAGTTGCCGTGTGGCCCGCAGACGCCGAGACCGGGGCCAATATTGTTGAGTGTCGCTGCGACAGCACTGCCGCAGTCGACCAGTTTCTCAGAGGAGTTTCCGTCCCATTGACTGGTCGGTTCCAGTGCCAGCAAGAGTCCCCAGCTGGCGACAAAGATCAGACCAAGCAGGCAGAAGTAGACAACGACGTCGCGCGCAATTGACTCGTCAATACGCTTGCCGGCAAGACGAATTGGCTGCACGAGATTTGGGCGGAACGCTCTTTCGGCTTCCAGCTTGAGGACTTTCCACAACACAAGGAAACGGATTACTTTGATGCCGCCGCCGGTGGAGCCTGAACATCCGCCAACAAACATCAGCAGCAGCAGCAGCGACTGAGCGAATGCCGGCCATACGGCAAAGTTCTCGGTGCCAAATCCGGTTGTCGTCATGATGGCCACGACATTGAACGCTGCGTGTCGAGTCGTCGCTCCCGTTGACTGGTAGACTCCTGTGGTGTGCAGGAGCACGGCAAGCACAGAAATGGAAACCAAAATGACAGCAAGGTACGCGCGGAATTCCGGGTCGAGCACGAACTGCTTCATTCGCTGCAGGAACTCGGCCCAACCGGGTTTTTGACGGCCTGAACTATGAAACAACAGGTAGTAGAGATTGAAGTTCGTGCCCGCCAGGATCATGAAGACAATAATTGATGTCTCAATTCCACTGCTGGCAAAGGCTCCAACGCTGCTGTTACGTGTACTGAATCCCCCCGTTGCGAGGGTGCCAAATGTATGGCAGAGCGAATCGAATACGCTCATGCCCTGACACATCAGAGTCACTGCGAGGAGTGCTGACAGGCCGAGGTATATGGTCCACATCAGCATGGCGCTTTCGCGAATTCGCGGTCTGACATTGTCACTGAGTGGACCGGGGACCTCTCGGCGCATGAGCGCCTTCCCTCCGGCTCCCAGTTGCCCGAGTATGGCAACAAACAGGACGATGATTCCCATGCCACCCAGCCAGTGCGTAAAGCTGCGCCAGAACAATACACTGCGCGGGATGTAGCCGATTTCACCTCTGCGAGCCGCCAATTCGCAGTTCTCTATTCCCTCCGGGACTTCCAGCTGTGACAGCACAGAGGCACCGGTTGTCGTAAAACCGGACACCGACTCGAAGAATGCATCCGCCGACGTCATCGGGACACCAGGCATTCGATAAACGGGGGTCAGCAGATAGGGCAGGCCTCCAAGCACTCCGCAGAGAATCCACCCCAGTCCCACGACCGCCAGTGCTTCTTTTCTGAGTAGTGTGTCATCAGAAGACTGACGTCCTAAAGCAGCAAGCACACCGCCTGCGGCAAGGCAGATCCCAATTGACCACACCATTCCGCGCAGTGTCGCGCGTTCGAATACCGGGGCTTCACCGAAGACAGGAAACGACCATGGCAGTGAAACTACCATGGCCGTTCCAATCAGCAGTGCCAGATACGCCAGCAGGCGCGAGACCAGCGACCAGTTCATTTGACAGCAAATGCAGGGTCAGGGACAGGCTGAGGCAGCGACACCTCCAGTTGAATCGGCTTGACGCCCGTTCCTTCGTAGCCCTTCATAGGCCGGCCATTCGGCTGCAGCCGATCCACGCTCCATAGCAGTCCTCGAGCCACAAGGTCCAGCCAGATATCGTTGTTCATTGTTTCATTGTGATGGCCGAGTGACGTGCCGAATACGCGTGCCCGTCCGAAGGTGTTAATCCAGATGACCGTGTGGTCCTTCTTTGTGTCCTCACCATACGCCTTAGCAAGGGGAATACAGTTGGGCCATACTTTCTCAATCTTGTACAACTCCCCGTTGGGCGTCTGCCACTTTTCCGGAAAATCTTTCATCACAGGATGCCCGCCATTCAGTCGCACGACTTCAACTCCCCGTTTGCCTTCATGGCTACGTGACGTGACGCCAATCAATTCCCGCCATGCATCAGCACCGACGGGCGCGTTTCGATAACTGTGCAGCGCGCAATGGACAAAAATTGCCGGTACACCTGCGTGGTGTGCCTCCGCAATGCCAGCGACAAATCCATCGTCCTTTACGCCACCAAAACACTCATTATGAAAAATGACGTCATACTTCCTGGCCCACCCTGCCTTACTGTACACAGAGACCTTGTGATCGCGTCCCGTTCCACCCTCGTGGATCACGTCCCACTCGATGTTCACACGTTGGCTGAGACCCTCGGTTATGATTCGCTTTTGGTTCGCGTAATCGTGGCAGCAGCCTCCCGTTATCAGAAGACCTTTCAGCGGCTTTGGTTTTTCCTGTGCGGAGACAGCCGACAGGAAGCACGAGAGGAGCAACAGATTCAGGGTGCGGGCCATGTGGGAATCCTGAGGAGGTGGGAATGTGTTGGCAATTTTACCAGAGTGGCAGAGGGCTGTGCCACCGATGACGACATGACGACGCTCCATTGCGGCAGCAAGTGCCGTATCGATTACAGGTCGACGTCATCGGCAAAACTTGCATCCTCCATGATGATCCGATATCGCTCAGCTGGATCCTTGCCAAGCAACTGATGGAACGTTTCGTCAGCTTCCAACTGGCTTTCGATATCGACTCGAAGTAACACTCGGGTTTCCGGGTCGAGCGTTGTCTCTCGCAACTGCCGAGGCAGCATTTCTCCAAGCCCTTTGAAGCGGAGAACTGTGGGCGATCGATTCTCGGGCAGGGATGCAAGGATCTCTTCCTTCTCAGCATCAGTCTGGGCGTACTGGATGGTCTTTCCGACTTCGATTCGAAACAAGGGGGGCTGTGCGAGGTACACACGTCCCTGGCGAATGAGTTCAGGCATGTGGCGAAAGAAGAACGTCAGCAGCAGTGTCGAAATGGTCTCGTTGACGCCGCGCGCATGGCGCAGCCAGCCGGCAATCGCGTTCCAGCCGGCGCCAGCCGCCATGGCCAGCACCGCCATCAACAGCAGCGTGAAGGCGACCGGAATCCCGTAGGAGACCAGCGGGATGGCGATGGCGGCGGCCGCGCGGATCAGCGTGGCCACGGCGAGCCGGGTGTGCCTGTTCGCCAGGCACCTGCAGATCCGCGGGCGGGCGACCGGTCCGTCCGAGGCGCGGGTCGCGCTGCACGTCGCCGACGTCGATGGCTTCGCGCCCACCGACAACGTGTGGTCCGTCACCCTGCCGGCGGGGGATGATCCGGACAGTCTCGTCTCCGCCCAGGGACCGGCCGCCATGAATGCGCTGATCGACAAGGCCGCGCCGCTGGCGGCGATGATCTGGTCGCTGGAGGCAGAGGGCCGCGTGTTCGATACCCCCGAACGCATCGCCGGGCTCGAAAAACGCCTCGAAGACCGCGCGCTCTCCATCGCCGACCGCAAGGTCCAGTTCCAGTACCAAAGCCTGTTCCGCGAGAAATTAAGGGACATGGTTAATGCGCGGCGCGGCGGGCCCAACCGCGGCGCGGGGCAGGGCCGCGGCGGATATGGTGGTGGGCGCGGGCCCGGACGCGGCGGTCAGAGCTGGGGCGGAAACGCCCGGAACGCCGGTATTTCGGGACCCCGCGCCGGTCCCAACGTGCTCAAACGGCGCCTCGAACAGGCGCTTCTGGCGACCGTGATCAACCATCCCGGCCTGCTCGATACCTTCGCCGAGGATTTAGCAAAGATTAACGTTTCCGATCCTATGCTTGACAAGCTACGGCAGGAAATTTTAAAGCTTCACGCCCTCGCGGAAGAACTTGACTCAACCGGCCTGAAGAACCAGTTGTCTAA
>CAJWGB010000152.1 GCA_913031625.1 uncultured Planctomycetaceae bacterium
GCGGAATCTTCACTCCGACAGAAGCCGCAGCCGCAGCCGTTACGTGGGTGCTGATTCTGGGTTTGATTTACCGGTCACTCACTGTGAAATCACTTGGGCGAGTGCTGACGAAGACCACTTCCACAACCGGCTCGATCATGTTGATTGTCACAGCCGCTGGACTGTTCGGCTGGATTATTGCTCGCGAACAGGGGCCTCAGGCAGTCACTGAGGCGTTGCTCCAGTTTACCGACAGTCCCATTGTGTTTCTGCTGTTGGTGAACGTGGTTCTGCTGGTTACGGGCATGTTGCTGGAACCAGTAGCAGGCCTGTTGATCATGGTTCCTGTCCTGCTGCCGGCCGCAGCCGAGTTTGGCATTCATCCGCTTCATCTGGGAATCGTCATGATTCTCAACCTTGTGCTTGGCCTGCTCACACCTCCGGTCGGACTCGTGCTTTACGTGCTCAGCAGCGTCACGGGAAGTTCCGTTCAGACGGTCACAAAAGGAACAGTGCCGTTTCTCATTCCGCTGCTGATCACGCTGCTGCTGATTACCTTCATTCCGGCGTTCAGTCTTTGGTTGCCTGGTCTGCTGGTCAACTGACCCGGAACAGGTTCACCGATACCAGCGTTAACGGAAAATTCAGTGCAGGAAAGAGGCAACGAGTTGCTCGCTTGAACTGACGCTTCGCGCTGCCGCATTAGAGCGATCCTGAGATCTCTGTCGCGTCTTACAGTGAGGCAACGAGTAGACAGGGGGAGGCGGGCGAATGTGGAGGCAATCTGCTAAGCTGATGATCGCCTGGTAATTTCCAATTGCTGAACGACTGCCCGGTTTGTCGGTCACTCACTTAGGCATATTCTTCATGACAAGACTTTTTATTGCCTCCGTTGCAGCGATCGGGATTGGCGCCGCGCTGCAGGCCTGGACACGCCCTTCAGTGGAAGATCTTGAAGTCGAGGCGACGATCGCGTGGAACGAGGGAGACGAAGAAACAGCGGAACATCTGGCAAGAGCTATTCTGGCGCGAGATCCTCAGTCCCAACATGCCCAGGAGGTGATGCAGCAACTTGCTTTTCATACGCCAAGGCCAGCCCTTGTTATTGCTCTGGAAGCGTTGCGGACATCAGAATCAGATGCGGTGAGTCGATCATTGCGAATTGGAGATGCTGCAATGTCGCA
Organism: uncultured Planctomycetaceae bacterium; assembly: GCA_913031625.1. GTDB lineage: Bacteria > Planctomycetota > Planctomycetia > Planctomycetales > Planctomycetaceae > Fuerstiella. The sequence goes on from CAJWGB010000152.1 coordinate 1,164, forward strand.
AAACATGCTGCGTGTGGCTGAATCATTCTGGCAGGAAGGACTTAAATCTGACCCTTCGCACGAAGGCCTGAGAGCGCGATTGATTACGCTGGCTGGGATTCGTCTCGACCCCCAGAGCATGCTTCATCAGTTGCTTGAAGTCCCGAAAGACGTTGCGCTTAATGAACAGCAGGTGCTCTTATGCCTTTCGGGATTCGCTATCGACACTCACGGTGTGCTTCCGGTGGAGGAACAGTTGCGATGGTCTCTCGAAGCCGATTCGGCGGATATGAAGACCCGCGTGGGGCTGGCGCGCGCTTTGATGATCCTGGGAAGACATTCCGAGTGTTTGAGCCTGCTCGAAGACTCACAGGAAGACGCGGCGGCTGTCACGCTGAGAGCACTGGTCCGCCTGAATCGCCATGAATTGGTTGCAGACTCCATTCTTCCTGAACATCCGCCCGCTGACAGTGCCGCTGACTTTTATCAGGCACATGCTGTCAAACACTCACTCGAGGGAAACGCAGAAGCTGAACTGGCCTCCTGGAGGATGGCCGTCGGGCAGAGCCCACTCAGCAGTCCACTCCGCGCGTTCTTCTGTGATGCACTCCGGCGACAGCAAAAGGAGTCTGAACTGCAACTTGAAGCGACCCGACTTGCTCAGGTTCGAAGAATCGGTGAGATCGCATCCAGCAAGGACGCAGAATTGAACGCCGCGACAATTGCATTGTTGACACAACTCTGCCACGCAGTCGATGCAGACGAAGCCGTCGAACTCTTAAATCGAGTCCGACACAGCAGCAGGCAGCCTCTGTGAATAGACGCATGATTATCGCCCTCTGGCTGATGCTGATGATCGCCGCCGGATACGGTGGTGGAATGTATCTTGAGCACACCAGTGTCTGGTCGGGCGACACAGAACTGGTGAGGGATTTCAGCATCCGGTCACAGCCACTTCCACCTCCGGAGTCTCCCCAACGCAGTGAATCCACTGCACAAACCGTTGGATTTCGGGAGTTGCAGGATCACAGTGTCATGTTTCGTTATACCAACGGGCCGAATGACCTGTTTCATCTGGCTGAAACACTTGGAGGAGGAGTTGCTGCCGTCGACTTTGACCTCGACACTCAGGTTGACCTCCTGTTTGTTGATGGTGGCAATCCGGTCGAAGTTGACCTGCCGGGCAGAAGCAACATCTACTGTTACCGAAATGAACGGCAGCATTCGTTTGAAGAGGCAGCCGAAACAGCAGGACTCAATTGGTCGGGTTACGGCCATGGATGCAGCGTCTGTGACTTTAATGAAGACGGTTTTCCGGATGTTCTGATTACTGGTTTCTATGGCTGCCAGCTGTATGCAAACCAGGGTGATGGCACATTCACGAAGTTTGGAGACCTCGACACGCTGGCAGGCAACAGATGGTGCGCGACTGCGGCATGGAGTGATCTCGATGGAGACGGTGACCAGGACGTCTATATAACCTGCTATACGGATACACCAGCACAGAGGCCAACACAGATCTGTGAAGTTTCGGGCCGCCGCATTCACTGCAACCCGCGTCAGTCAAACGGAGTTGCTGATATCCTCCTGGAGAATCTGGGCAACGGATACTTCAAGGATCAATCTGCACAGTCTGGAATTGCAGACTTCAGCGAATATGGACTGGGCGTCACCATGGCCGATTTTGACGCTGATGGAAGAACAGAAATCTTTGTCGCCAATGACGGAGACAGGAATCTGCTGTTTCATCAGACTGCCGGTCTAAAATACGAGGAGTGTGCAATTCCGTCCGGGCTGGCCTACAACGGGGAAGGCGAAACGATGGGCTCGATGGGAATCGCGTGTGCCGACTTTAATTCAGACAACCGTCTGGATCTGTTGACGACAAATTTCATCAATGAGCGAAATGTATTGTTCAGCAACTATGGGCACCTTTCTTTTGTCGACAATTCGCGGGGGACAGCAACCGATTACAGCAGTCGAAGTCAGGTAGGCTGGGCTGCGGTACCGCTTGACGCCAATCTGGACGGGCTCACTGATCTGTTTGTCGCGAACGGCCACGTTAGTGACATTCCGTCCCAGGAGTATCAGCAGGCTCCGATTCTGCTGGAAGGAACGCCCGATGGACTGAGTCTGGCTTCGCCCGCCGGTGGATATTTCACAAAGAAATGGCACGGCCGGGGAGCATGTCGGGCGGACCTGAATAATGACGGCCGCAGTGATCTGGTGGTGAGCCACATCGACACGCCCGCCTCTTTGCTTATCAATGACACTGCGACCGAGCACCAGTTTCTGAAAATCCGGCTCATCGGCACTCGATCAAGCCGGGCTGCGGAGAGCATTCTCATAAAGATTGAGACGGCAGATGCGACGCGGACGATTCTTTATGGGACGCATGGAGGATATCTTTCCTCCCACTCTGATTGGCTGATCGCCGGATTGGGAAAGGCAGACTCCGTTCGTCGAATTCAGGTGTTCTGGCCAGATGACAGAACGCAGGAACTCCGAGGCGTCGCGGCAGGCTCGACCATTTGGATTGTTGAACAGCTTGGAGCTTACCAACAGACCGATTAGCGCAATGCACAAAGAGCGACTTCGTCAGCCTGGGGCCGAACGAATCGAATTCAACGAACTGTTGATTGACTCCCCAAACGGCATGGTCCTTCCCTCTACGAAGAACTCGTCAGCCGTCGCGAACAGCTCGCGCACCGGGGCCCTCGCGATATCGGGATGGGAATCCAGTACCGCCGCTGTTTAGTCTAAAATCTGATCGGAGAGGCTTTGACAACCCCAGAGCAACGAAGTAGACTATCAGGTTCATCCGTATTTTAGTTTTTCTGGTAAAGGGTCAGAAATGAACAAAAAAATCCGTGGATTCACCTTGATTGAATTGCTGGTGGTGATCGCCATCATCGCGATTCTGGTTGCTCTGCTGCTTCCGGCTGTGCAGCAGGCCCGTGAAGCTGCTCGAAGAACACAGTGCAAGAACAATCTGAAACAGATCGGGTTAGCTCTGCACAACTACCATGACATTAATAGAGTGTTTCCTCCAGGTCGCGTGCGACTTCGTCGAAGTGGAATCCAGTCGTGGAGGACGAGCAATGTTTCGTGGGCAGCTCGCATCCTGGCACAAATGGACCAAAAACCACTTTTCGACCAGGTGGACTGGAGTCAAATTAAAGGAAATACGGGTGTCAATGCCGCCAATCCGGGTGGCGCAATGCGTCAGAGGCTTCCAGCCTTCCGCTGCCCGTCGGACCCATTAGATGGAGGTGGTAAACGACTGCAGTTGCCGGATGGCACGGTCCTCACCGGTGGCTCGCCTAACAACAACTACGGCCAAACAAATTACCTTGGAAATCTGGGTACGTACGCGCGTGTACAGAACCAGGGTAACAGGGGTGCTCGAGGAAGATTTACGGGGATCTTTTCGCAGAACTCCAAGGTGAAGATCGGAGACGTCACCGATGGAACTTCAAATACGCTTCTCGTTTCAGAATGTGCCATTGGATTCCCACATCGACGTGTCAACGCGACTGTGTCAGGTGGTGTGGTAACTTGCCCGCAAGAGGGTCCGGCAGAACGCAATGGGTTTCGGCAGATAGGAAATTCGTGGTTCTATGGTGAGTTACCTGCCTCGATGGTGTTCACGACCTATGTAGGCCCCAACTCAAAATTACTGGACTGCGGCTCAAACACGGACCGCGCCATGTTCGCTTCACGCAGTTCTCATGTTGGCGGAGTTCAGTGTGTTCTGGCCGACGGTTCTGTGAGGTTTGCGTCAGAATCAATGGATCTAAGCATCTGGCAAAATCTTGGAAACCGACGAGATGGAAACGTCGTTGAAGACTTCTAGGTCGCCAATCGCTGTTCTGTTGACACGTTCTTAACTCCTTTTGGGAAGTCATTGTTAATGCATATTCTGCGAAAATTGTTTTTGATGAGTGTTATTCTTCTTCCATTCGCGATGTTGGTTGGGTGCGGCGAAGGAGACGTCGCAACTGGTGGCGATACACCCGAAGAGGGCAACAGTTCCACGGATGGTATGAACGAGCAGGAAGCCGCCGAATTTGAAGCAGGAGAAGAAGGCGGTACTGGTACTGGTACTGGTGCTGCTGCCGCCGACCCGAATGAGCAATAGCGCACGGACACGTGCAACCCACGATTGATGTCCCAAGCTGAATCGAGGTGGACCTGTTTCGCAGGTCCACCTTTTTGTTTTTGTTTCAGGCGTTGACTTCACCATGCGACACGCTGGCTGTTCGAAGACCCTGGTATTCCTGTTGTTTGCTGAGGGCCTGCTGGCCCTGCAGCCACTCGAACAGCATGATATCTGGTGGAACATTGCCCGTGGTCGATTAGTGCTGGATGGCAACCTTCATCCTTCCAGCGAATTGCTCCTGTCTCACACGACAGCGGACAGCGACTGGCTGCGTGGAACGACGAGCGCATTTGCCTACGACACTTTCGGCACAACCGGACTAATGCTGCTGAAACTGTCCGCCGCCACACTGATCGTGGTGATGGCGTGCAATGTTGCAGAAGACCAGGTCAGTCGTTTTCTTCCAATCCTGATCGGCCTGCTCCTTGCCGTCTCCCCTGCACTTGACCCGTCGCCAGCTACTGTCGATGTACTCGCCATTCTGATACTTTCATGCCTGCCCGCTCAACGGCACTTTTTCACCTTTGGGGTGGTAGCTCTGATCTGGAGCAATCTTTCAACAGGAGCAATCTGGGTATTCCCTGCAGCGATGTATTGCTCCCGTTCAGTTCCTTCGGCGGGGCGTGCTGCCATCTGGCGGTTGGGAATTGCCCTGGGGTGTCTGTGTCTCACCCCGCGAGGAATTCCCGGATTACAGGACATGCTGCGGCTCCAGGCCCCCCACCTGTTTAACGAGTCTTTCTTCCTGCGTCATAGTGGGTTCGGGCAATTTGAGTTAACAACTGCGGCTCTGGCATCATTATTGATCTGTCTCTGCGCCATTGTATCCCCCGTCGTCAGTTTCCACGGCAGGCTGATCGCTGCGGTCAGCCTGTTCGGTGGGCTGTTCAATGACCGACTGCTGCCTGCGGCCGCGGCGCTGAGTTTCGTCATCCTGCTGACTGAGGTGAAAAACTGTCCCTCGGTTCCGAATCCGGCCAAACAGAAGCCGCGGATCGCTTTGTCACGGTTGGCGGCACTTTGCGCCGGAGTATGTGTCATTTGGGATATAACAGGCGATATATCAGGTAATGAGGAGCGGCTGGGCTGGGGATTAGCCGATTCGATCGATCTTCGATTTGCTCAGCGTGATTTTTCGCCGCACGCCGCGACCCGGATTAGAGCACACTGCACTGATTCCATCAGTGCCGGAATGCTGTTGATGGAATGTCGAGAGGCCAGGGTGCTGGACCACCCGGAAGCAGCTATGATTAGTGACCGGCTATCGCAGTTTTCACTCTTGAATCATGACCTGGCAACCAGCCGCAAGGCCGCATTCCTTCGGCAGAATGGGATGCCAGGCGGATGGTGGCAGGCCCTCATTGAAAAGGGCATCACCCTACTTGTGATTTCGCCCTCTCATGAACCCATACTGCGGGCCCTCGAGCCCACAGTTTGGAAGCAATTATCACTTGACGGCCCAGTTGTTCCGTACGCACTGGCTGGCGAGTCTGACTTCACATCACAGATTCTGCAGACTCATGCTCACCGCGACCTGGTTGACCACGGCTTCTGGGAGCACCAACCATTTTCCCTGTCCGCGAATCCATCACATACTGACCTTGCCATGCTGGCGTTCGCTCGTGAGGACGTCCGCAGAGACCTGCAACAGGCTCTTGTCTTCCGGGCCATGCAGCTACCAAATGCGGCCGTGCGCACATTGCTTCCCATTCTTGATCGCAGTGTTGATGCAAAGAATATCTTTCTTCAGCTTCAGCGGGGATTTGCCTGGGAAGAGTATCTTCACACAGGATATGTGAGTGAATTTCGCAGGCGAATACTAACTTCGATAAATCAGGACATTCAGATACCGGGTGTTCCAGGTGAGGAATTCCGCCGCCAATCAGACAGCTCACCAATCAGCGATGAAGCGATCAGACTCTACCTGAGAGGCGACCCGTCAGCTGCCACACAGCAGCTGACGGACGACACTGCGGAGTCTTTGTATGCAGCATACGTTCTGTTTCATGACGCTGGCCGACTGGACCTGTCAGAGGAGGCAGCTCTTCAGCTGTCCTCCAGATATCCGAACCATGAGCTAACGCTTTTATTGTCTGCGCTATCAAATGTCGAATAACGAACCTCAACGGAGTCTCGCGACTCGGCATCGACTCAGCCTTGTGTTTTCCGCTGTGCTCGGCCTTTTCGTTTGCGTGATCTTCTTTGTTCGTCTGACGCGCGGCCATGACGTGCAACTTCCGAATGACAGTTTGTCATCAAGTACCTCCAGTTCTCGTCCAGTATCGTCAGCCTCATGTGCTGAATGTCACGAAGAACAGGTCCGTCGATTCAGCACAGCCCCCCATAACAACTCACTTCTTCGAGGGGATTCCCCGCTGGCAATCAGTCGGCTGAACGAAAGAAGTTTTTCCGAAGCGAGTTCAGGAGACACGTTTCGCTACCTCCTCAAGAACAATCAGTTGTGGCTGGAGTCATCCCGACACAAAAAACCGCTGCGTGTTGACTGGTTGTTTGGCTCGGGGCACCACGCCAGCACGCCGGTCACGATCGTCCCCACACCTGACGGGCAGCCAACAATTCTTCAGCACGTCATGTCCTGGTATCCGGATGACACAATTGGCTGGACCCTTGGCCTGAACGGTGATGATCGAGATCAGCGTGGAATACACGGTGTGGCGACTCCAGACATTGCTCAGAAAACCCATGAGTGTTTTATCTGTCACTGCACATGGCTTCCGGAAGAGGGCGGCGTACCGAATCTACAGCGGCTCATTCCGAACGTAACCTGTACACGGTGTCATTCGGGAGCACGACGCCACAGCGAAAATCCTGAGCAGAACCCGATGCAGTCATGGTCGGACCTGTCACCGCTTGAGTCAGTCAACCGCTGCGGGGAGTGTCATCGACGTGCGGATCACATGACCGCGGATGAACTGGTGCCGGAGAACAAGCTACTCGTCCGATTCGCCAGTGCGAGTCTTGTGCAGAGCAAGTGCTTCCAGAATCAGACAGTTCAGAACCGCATGGACTGCCTGAGATGTCACGACCCTCATGAGACGGCGTCAGCAGACCCACTATGGTACAGCAGTCGATGCATTGAATGTCATGAGCAGGCATTGGCGGAATGTACGTCTCCGAAAACCAACAGAAACTGCATCAACTGTCATATGCCAAAAGAGAAGATGCAGGACGGGCTCAACTTTACGGACCACTGGATTCGTGCACACAAATGACTGAGCTGCAGCCTACCAGGATTATTTCCGAGTTGGTTTGCTGGTTGCGAGACTCATATCTCCGACTCAGCTGTTGCAAGCACCCTGGCATTGGGTGTCAGACTGATGTCGCGTCGGAACAGCTGCAGCTGTTCGCTACATCCCTGCGTCACTGTCCCGGATTGGTGGACTTCCGCAGAGGCCGAAAGAACTTGCGCAGATCTGCAGCCATCTCATCGGCTCGTTCGTGGACTGCAAAATGTCCGCCTTCAGGATAGTCATTGTAATGGACCACGTTGTAATACCGCTCGGCTCGCTTGCGAACAATGGGAGCCAGTTCGTGGGGATATGCGGCGACTGCCGTTGGCACTTCGATTCGTGCTCCGGCAGGCAGCTCCCACGGGTGATAGTAGGACTCGCTGTAGAGTCGAATGGCCGACCAGAATGAGTTCGTGACCCAGTACAGCATCACGTTGGTGATCAGCATGTCCCGGGAGAAGAGCTTTTCGAAGTCGTCGTACCAGCCACTCCACGCCCGCCATTTTTCGATGATCCATGCCGCCAGACCGACCGGAGAATCGGCCATGCCCACGGCCAGCGTCTGCGGTCGAGTCATCTGCTGGTGGCAGTAAGCTCCTTCATCGATCCAGTACTGCTCGACATTCTTCCAGTAACCGAGCATGTCCGGATCCTTTGGCTTCATAGGCGCCCACTTCATTCCGAGGCCTCGCAGGATGTCCGGATCTTTGTCTTCCGGCTCGCGTTCGTCACCCAGACGGGGAAACAGACAATTCAGGTGAATGCCAATCAGGTTTTCGGGATGATGGTAGCCCCAGGGCGCCGTCAGAAACCCGCCCCAGTCGCCTCCTTCAATTCCGTAGCGGCTGTACCCGAGTCCCTCCGTCATCAGCAGGTCGTAACGTGCCGGATGATGCTGAAATCCGAATCCTTCTTCAGCCGGATAGTCAGACAGCCCGAAGCCAATGATGGATGGAATGACAACCGAGAAGGCATCTTCCGGGTTCCCGCCATGTGCCGCGGGGTCGGTCAGCATCGGCAAAATCTTCAGCAGCAGCACAAAGGACCATGGGTACCCGTGCATCATAAACAGCGGCAGAGGATTCGGGCCCTTTCCTTTCACGTGAATGAAGTGCACTCCCAAACCGTCAATATCGGCTCTGAAGTGCGGAAGTTCATTGAGTCTGGCTTCCTGCTCACGCCAGTCATACTCGTCCAGCCAGTACTCGACGAGTTCTTTCATGTAGTTGAGATCGACGCCTCGACTCCACCCGCTGCCCGGAACCTCGCCAGGCCACCGCGTCCGTAAGAGTCGCTCGCGGAGGTCGTCCAGGATCTCCTCAGAGATGTCGATGAAGTAAGGTTCAACGGTGACGGACATTGTTTACGTTATCTGTGTTTGCGCACGAACTCCGACGGGCGAGACTCTGGCGAGCGATGAAGATCGGTTGCGCCGGGTTAAATGCCCGACAAACGCTCCGTCGAATCTCCGAATCGATCGAGTTCCAGGCCCCCCCATTCCATCAGGCTGAGGAACAGGCTGCACATACGACGGTTGGGAGCATCGAGGTAATCAAGAGAGCGGCCGCCTTGTAGCTTTCCTCCCGCTCCTCCGAGCAGGACGACTGGCAGTTGTCTGGAGTCATGGTTGCCGTGAATCATGCTTGAACAGTGCATGATGGTTGAGTTGTCGAGGAGTGTGCTGTCGCCTTCCTGGACTTCCGCCATTCGCTCGCAAAGGTACGCGAGTTGGGACGTGAAGAACTGGTTGACGCCGACAAGTTCCTGTGGCTGCGTGTGGGCCATTTGGTGATGCTGATCTTTGGCACCCGCGTGCGCGTGTGTCAGAATTGAACCGTCGTTGCAGTATTTTAACGTGGCGATCCGCGTAGAATCGGTTCGAAAGGCGAGCAGTATGATGTCATTCATCAGCTTCCAGTAGTCCGGAATCTCTGTGGGAATACCATCGGCAGGTCGAGGACGATCCGGAGCGGTCAGGCTCGGTTTCCATCCGTCGGATTCACGTTCTCTGCCGGCCCGCTTGATGCGTCCCTCAATCTCATGAACGCTGCCGAGATATTCCTCAAACCTCTGCCGATCCGACACAGAGAGTTTCAGCCGTAGTGACCGGGCGTCTTCGAGCACTGCATCCACCACTCGGAGGTCGCCACGGTTGGGCTTCGTGCGGAACAGGGCATCGAAGGCAAGCGCAGGCCGGGTCTCAGTCCATGTCGGCGATACCGCAGTGCTCCACGAGATGTGCGAGCTGTACAGCAACGGATGTCCATCCTGAAGACCGGGAATCGGTCCCTCACAGCCGAGCACCAGTGACGGCAGGCGAGTGCGATCTCCGAGCTGTTGTGCCATTAACTGATCGAAGCTAACACCAGTTCGTACTTCGGTTTTCGACATGGGGGCTCCGCTGAGCATGTTCCCGGTCTGCATGCAGTGGATGACTCCGTTGTTGGCCTGTTCGTTCCATAGGCCGCGGAGGAAGACCAGCTTCTGTTTCCATGCCTCAAGCGGCTTAAGGCACGGTCCGAGTTCCATTCCGGCCCCCTCTCCTTTTGCCCACCAGTGCTCTGAGTGGAAGCCCATACCGGTAAAGGTGACAAGGGTGCGTGTTGGAGGCTGACCTTTAGTGCTCGGTACTGTGGCCGCAGCGAACGGCAGTGACTCGAGCCAGGGCAGAGCCATCGAGACACCGAGGCCTCGCAGCAGTGCGCGTCGCGAAGTCGAGTTGTTTGTTGGCATCAGAATGTTCCTGTTGTGGAGGATGGAATCCTGTTTCACGGCAGGCCGTAGGTTTCGGCGTGGTTTGCTTCACTCATTCGCCTTCGGATTGCCGTTAAAAAAGACGTTATTCAGGAGTAGCCGTTTTCTTTGTCACAGTTGTCGCGGGGCGAACGCAGCGAAACTGCTCGCTACGAACAATCATGAGCAGAACGTCTGACCACCGGCCACCGTTAACCATCGTCTTTGTCAGTTCATCAATGAGCTGTCGATCAGAAAGCATCACCGCGCGCCCCAGTGCGTAGCCCGTCAGCTTACGAGCAAACGCTCGCAGCACGTCTTCGCGTCTTGGTCCCGCGAGGTAGTCTCGCAGACCAGTGAAACCATCGATCTCGACGCCATCTCGCGTCGTTGCAACGGAGTCACCGGGCGTCAGCTCTTTTTCCGGTCGCAGTCGGCCGACCGCATCGAATTGTTCGAGTGTCATGCCATACGGATCAATTCGGACGTGGCAGTTGGCACAGGCCGGATCTTTGCGGTGACGTTCCGTGATCTGGCGAACGCTCAGTCCGTCCGGGGGAGTCTCTGGCAGCGGAGGCACGCCCGGCGGAACTTTGGGCAACCTTTCGCCAAGTATTTCAACAATCCATGCGCCGCGTTTGACGGGACTGGTTCGGGCGGCCGCGGCCGTCTTCGCGAGCACGGCGCCGAAGCCGAGCATTCCGCCTCGACCGTATGCGGATACGTTCTCAAGGCGACGCCATTCTTCACCGTTCACGCCCGGAATTCCGTAGTGCTTTGCAAGGGTTTCGTTGATGACGACTGCATCGGCATCAATCACGTCGGCAACCGGACGATCGTTTACAAGCAGATCTTCGAAGAAGCGAACTGGCTCCTCTGCGAGGGCAGTGCTGACGGCCGGTGTGAATTCGGGAAACTGTTTCAGGTTTCGCCCGTGATTCGTGACGAAGTCACGCACGCCCAGCCAACGGGCACCAAATTCCCGAGCCATGCCGCGCATCCGGGAGTCTTTCAACATGCGGCGCAGTTGTGCTTCCAGCACCGCTGGGGTGTTGAGCTTCGCGGATTGCATCCGCAGTTCGTCGTCAGGGATTGAGTCCCACAACAGGAAGCTCAGCCGTGTCGCCAGTTCATCACCCGATACTGGCTGCCAGTGAGGCCCGCTGGCTGGCTGCTCCACCCGATAAAGAAACCACGGCGACGAAAGAATGCGGGTGAGCGCGGCGCGGATTGCGGGATCGTGCTTCATCCCGTCTGCACGATCGGCACGATAGGATGCGAGGATGGCGGAGTGTTCGTGGCCGCTCAATGACCGTCGCCAGGCACGCCCTGCGAAGGCAGTCAGCGCTTTCAGGTGAGTCGATTCTGCGGAGACCTTAGCTGCACGAAGGGCGGCTGCCTCCTGCTTGATCTGCTCCCTGAACAACTGGATATAGAAAAACATGATTCGCGCCCCGTCATTCGGAGCTCGATAGTACTGCAGGATCTCTTCGTACATCCGGGGAGTGGCAAACGGCTGCTCGCTGACGAAATCCAATTCGCTCCAGAGATTATCGAGTTCCGCTCTGCCTGCGTCGTCCAGCAGGAGTCGACGCAAGGGGGCATCTTCGCGGTGGTAGAGGAAAAGACTTCCCTGCGCGTCACGTGGGATGATCGGTTCAAAGAGTACCGCCGGAGGGAAGAGGGCCCGGAATTCGGCAGCCGACCGTGCAAGTTCTTTGGCAACATCTGGATGAACGATCCGTGCTACTCGGGGATTGCCCGGCATCGCCTCCGCAACGGGTTCGGCATGCGTGCCACCGCCGCCTTTTGCGGCGATCAGGAATGCCTGGACTTCGGCTGTCTTTGGGCTCGCACCATCCAGACGCACATCAGCGCGCAGAAAACGTGGCAGGATGAACTGGTCCTGAAGAGACTTCGGCAGGGAGCTCAGGTCGATCACCAGTTCTTCGCCAGCAGTTACGACGATTGCAGATTTCGGGACGGGGCGGTTCTGAGGATGCTGACCAAACCGGATCCCGCATGCCGCTTCGACGGCAGCTTTCAGCTTCGGGTGCTCAGCGAAGATAAGCGTTGGACCATCGCCGCCTTCCAGCCGAAGTCGGTCCCAGACAACGAACGTATCGGCCTGTTTCGGGAGTGTGACCAGTCGAAACAGGGGTTCGCGTGCTGCGCCTTCAACCCGCGCGTCAGCGACGATGCGGTTCAGGTCCTCCCAGGCGGGAAAGCCATTGCCGACCGCGATGACGGCGTTTTTTCTGTAGTTACTTCGAAACAACCGCTCCTGAGTTGCCTTAATCTCTGCCAGAACGGGCGTCGGATCAGTCGTCGCGGCACGCCACTTATCTCGAATCAGATCCAGTGGCGCTGGATGCGGACCAGGGGCCGCTAATTCAGTTGACGCAGTTCCCACTTCAGCCAACGCGTGGCCGAGTTCGGACGCGACATGCGACAGTTCAAACGAAACTCCATCAAGTCCGGCGGGATGTGCGTCGGCAACTCGCCCCGAAACAATCAACTCACCCGCAACCGGACTTGTCCATGCTACGGCCACCGGGCGATTCGGTCCCGGATGCACAAAGAATGTCCGCGCCGGCAGGGTCGTCCAGACCTTCAGATCCTGCTCGCCGACATTTACGAACACGGACGGCTCTGACCCAAGACTCCATGCCTTCAGTTCCGAATGTCCTGCAATGTTGTCACGCCGATTGGTGAGAAAGAACGGTCCTGAAGTTGTTTCCAGGAAGCTCCAGCGGACTCCGTCATTATCTGGCCATGAGTTCCCCTTCAGCAGATTGGGTATCAAATCAGACACGCTCCATGTTCGCTGAGCGCCGCCGGATTCGCGAATCGTCCATTCAACGAGCGTGCTGTCTGCTCCATGATTACCGTTTGGCAACACGGTAAGGAGGAGCAGTTCATCCTGCTTTACCGAGACCTTCTGCTCGAAAGGAACCGAACTGCCTTCATCAACGTTTGACTTTGCGAGGACACGTTTCGCGGGTCCCCACAGGGACTCAATTCTGTTCGCTGCAGCCTGCCGTCGCTGCTTCTGGGCTTCTATCTCCGCCACCCTCGTCTGCCATTTTCGGACGCGCTCATTCACCTCTGTTATTGGCAGCGAGGAGGCAGTTTTGCCGTTGAGTCCATTCCACAGCGCACCGAGGTAAGTCGCGTTGAGCATCTCTTCAGCAGCGACTGCAGCGACGGCATCGGAACCGCCGCGGGTCAACCGGTCCCGGTGTTGGAGGGTCGCAGTCAGATGCGCCGCGAGTGGAGGTTCTCCGTTCGGACCGGCGTAGCGGGCGTGAAAGCTGCGCAGAGCACTCAGGGTTTCTGCCGTCCATGTTGGTCGATCAGGGGAGGGTGAGAACCGGATGCCCTCAGGCAGCAGCACGGCTCGTGCAGCAACGTCGCGAGCAGCCTGGTGGTAACGCTGGATCAACTCAGGAGTTACTGGCATCGCCTCGCCGACGTTTGCAAAACCCTCGCCACCAACACTGTCGACTGGAAATTCGCGGGCCTCCGTTGGCCGCAGATCCACACCGGTGAGATCACGAATTGCGTTGTCGTACTCGGTGTTGCTGAGCCGACGCAGTGTGACCGGACCGGGATCGCCCGCTCGTGCGGCAGCTTCGGCATCCAGCGCTGCGGTGATCCAGTCGAGAAGTTGCTTTTGTTTTGCCGGATCCGGTTGAGGTGCCTCCTCCGGTGGCATATCACCGCTGCGCACCCGTTCGGCAATATTGCTGAGCATTTTTGGTCGAGCAAGGATCTCCTCGGCGGAATTGAAACTCACAATGTCGAGATCGTTATTCTCTGGCTTTGTACCGTGGCACTTTCCGCAGGATTCCACAAGCAGTGGACGAATCTGTTCCTCAAACGAATCCGAGATCGTGTCTGGTGTCGCGTCATCTGCCTGGATCGAAAGACGCGTCGCAGGCAGACTGAGTGCCAGCAGCACAAGGAGACGGCGGATGCCGTGGGCAGATGGCAAACAAGAATTCGGCAGGCAATCTCGGCCGTGCCTTCTTTCATTTAACTCAAACCGTGCTGACGTGTTCAGGTCTTTGCTCATCGCAGGTATTCGCTCTGCTGAAGGTCATTCACCGCATCTTGTGTTGTTCAGGCAGTCCTCATTCGTTTCATGATGAAACCGGAGTTGCTGGCAGGTGTCAATCGTACCACAATTGCCGGACAATTATTCAAAGTGGGCATACGAATTGCCGGGCGGCTTCACAGCTCGACGACATCTGGTGCTCGGTCAGGATTCTCGACGCCGCACCGCAATCTTAGCGGAAGTGCGCAAGCACTCCGGCCGAACAGCCCTCCGGATTCGCATGGTTCCGAACTGGCG
>CAJWGB010000153.1 GCA_913031625.1 uncultured Planctomycetaceae bacterium
GCCGCCTGGTACTCATTTCCGCATAGAGCTGCGCGACATCTTCGCGCATGAACGCATTACAGTTCCAGCAACGCACCAGTCCGGTTCGTACCGACTCTCCGCATTCGGCGCAGATGTCGTACATTTCGGCGCCTTTGACGTCCGACTGGGCCTGCGATTGCGCGGCCTGGGCACGGTCTTCATCAAGAATGTACCCGCACTCAGGACACTGGTAGGTGTCCGAGAGGATAAATGAATCGCAGCCGGGGCAACTCTGGAATTCTGTCGTCATCTTATTGAAACGAGGGTGTGGGGCACATCTCCAACCAGAACAGCCCGCGTGCAACTCGCGCGTCAGAGGCACAATTGCCCTCGTTCAGCGGTTGGAATACGCATGTGCTACATCTTCGCTGCTAATTCTGCATGATGCAAACACTGTTACGCCTGAAGCGAACCTCACCCGAGGAATTGATACAGGCTGCCAATGAATACTGGCAAAAACGGTCTATTCGTTGGCCGTTTCAACAGAGAAGTGATATTGGAGATTACCCGCACAAGCCGCCAAATCGCGCTGAACGGCCACCCCAGACACCCAGCCAACAGATCAGCTGAACATCTCTGCGCACCTCAAAGCCAAATTAAGTCGCTCCAGGGGCGTCCACCAGAATGCATGGGCCACCCCAAATCACATTGATCCCAGCCTCCTCACAGGCCTGAATGGCTTCGACCGAGTCCGCCCCAGGCTGAAGCCAGATGTGTTCGATCCCCAGCCGAATCGCTTCCCTCACCACCGAAGTGGTCACGGAAGGGGGGGTGATTACCGAAATTGCGTCCGGAAGCGGGCTCACCCCGCCAAGATCTTCAGCGCATGGCAACCCTTCAATTTCTGCAGCGTGTGGGTTCACCGGAGTCACCGGCCAGCCCAGTCGCTGGTACATCCGCAGCACCCTATTTCCGTACTTGGCCCTGCTGCGTGATGCCCCAACGACGGCAAATGTGACCTGTGCAAAGAATGCCTGAATATCTGAAGACAGTGGATTGCTCCTGAATATGCCCAAAACTCGTTTGCTGGCTGGGAAAATTGCGCCCCTCACCGATGGATTTGTGTCCTGCTCTTTCTGAGGACGCAGCATAGCGATAAATTTCTGCCTCTTCCAAATCCAGTCCATGCCATGAAACCTCCGAACATGTCCGAACCAGAAGCCAATCCGGAACCGCTGGACTTTGTCCGTCAGATCGTAGAAGACGATAACACGTCTGGTAAATGGCAGGGAAAAGTCCATACCCGCTTTCCTCCGGAGCCAAACGGCTACCTCCATGTGGGCCACGCGAAAGCCATCTGCCTGAACTTTGGTATCGCGGCCGAGAATGGTGGACTCTGCAATCTCAGATTCGACGACACGAATCCGGAAAAGGAAGACGTCGAATACGTTGAGTCGATCAAAGAAGACATTCGCTGGCTGGGATTTGACTGGGAAGACCGACTGTTCTTCGCCTCCGACTATTTTGAACAGTTGTATGAATGGGCCGAACAGCTAATCCGTGACGAGAAAGCGTACGTCTGCAGTCTGCCCCTTGAAGAAATCCGCTCCGGACGTGGGACCCCCAGCGAACCCGGTACCGACAGCCCCTTTCGAACACGCTCTGTCGCTGACAACCTTGATCTGTTCCATCGCATGCGAGCCGGAGAGTTCGAAGAAGGCGAACATGTGCTGCGTGCCAAAATTGACATGTCTCATCAGGTGATGCTCCTGCGTGATCCGATCATGTATCGCATTCGCAAGGTGGAACACCACCGAACCGGAGACAAATGGTGCATCTACCCCACATACGACTTTACTCATGGACAGTCAGATTCCATTGAGGGAATTACGCACAGCATTTGTACGCTGGAGTTTGAAAACCGCCGTCCGCTCTACGACTGGTACTGCGAATACCTGAAGATTCACCACCCGCAGCAGATTGAATTCAATCGGCTGAACCTCACGTACACCCTGATGAGCAAACGTCGACTGCTGGAACTGGTCAACAGCGGCTTCGTCTCCGGCTGGGATGACCCTCGCATGCCAACAATCAGCGGCCTGCGACGACGAGGGTATACACCTCAGTCAATTCGCAACCTGTGTGCAACGGTCGGCGTCACCAAGCACAATGCCGTGACAGACATGGTTGTGCTGGAAAATCAGATCCGGGAAGAGCTCAACCAGACAGCAGATCGTCGTATGGTGGTCCTCGATCCATTGAAGGTCGTAATCACAAATTATCCGGAAGGAGAGTCGGAAGAGCTCGACGCTGTGAATAACCCGGAAGATGCATCGGCTGGTTCGCGAAAGGTGCCGTTCGGCCGGGAGCTGTTTATTGAACGCGAAGACTTCATGGAGGACCCGCCCAGGAAATTCTTCCGCCTTGGGCCTGAACGCGAGGTGAGACTGCGTTGGGCATATTTCCTCAAGTGCAACGATGTCGTCAAAAACGACGCCGGTGAAATCACAGAGATTCACTGCACCTACGATGTAGACACAAAGGGAGGCAATGCTCCAGACGGACGTAAGGTCAAAGCCACCCTCCACTGGGTCAGTGCGGCAGAATCTGTTCCGCTAACAGTTAGACTCTATGACCATCTGTTCGTAACTGAAGACCCTGACGATACGGAAGATGAGTCGGGCTCCTGGCAGGACAATCTCAATCAGGACTCCCTGAAAACCCTGACTGCCCAGGCCGAACCATCACTCGCCGCCGCGGAAGCCGGCTACCGATGCCAGTTTGAACGCAAAGGATATTTTGTCGTCGATCAGGACAGTACGACCGACGAACGCGTCTTCAATCGCATCGTGACACTGAAAGATGCATGGGCCAGAGCAAAGAAGAAGAAATAACTCTGCCTTGACGGAAGCAATCAGTCAAATTCTGCAGAGATCTTTCTGAGTTGTGGTACGAACAGGGAAAACGCGCGAGCCCGATGGCTGAGCGTGTGTTTTACGAGCACAGACAATTCCGCAAATGTTCTGTGGAATTCCGGGATCAGAAAATAAGGGTCGTAGCCAAAGCCTCCGTCGCCTCTCGCTTCACGCGTTACGCGTCCCCTGCAGGTCCCCTCCACTGCAATCCGCACTTCCCCCGAAGGAGAAGACAACGCCACGCTGCACACGTATCCCGCACCGCGCCGTTCGTCCGGCACATCAGACATTTCACACAGCAGTTTTTCGTTGTTCTTCTCGTCTGTTGCTCCTTCACCGCTGTAACGCGCTGAATAGATGCCGGGAGCTCCCTTGAGTGCATCCACGCAGAGTCCGCTGTCCTCACCAATCACCCACTGATTGAGAGCCACCGCAACTTCCGTCGCCTTCTTCGCTGCGTTTGCGGCAAACGTATCGCCGTCTTCGATAACTTCCGGAACATCCGGAAACTCGGTGACCGGAACTACGCGGAACCCGGCAGGAGCGAGCAGCTCAGCGACTTCTCTGATTTTCTTGACGTTGCGGCTGCCAAGTACGATTGTGCGTTCAGACATATCTTGAATAACAACTGGTTCAATAGTGTGTCTCAGTCAGAGTTTCCCACCTGAGTGTTCACTCTTTCTCCATGAGCTTCTTTAAAGCTGGAACGATAGCGCGAGCCCAGATCTCATGCCCTTTCTCACTCGGATGAGTTGTATCCGGCATCATTTCGGCGGACAGAAATCCATTTTCATCAAGGAACTTCTCTCCAATATCCATGTAGGTCACATTCGGAACGTCCTGCAGAAGTTCGGGCAGGTACGAATTCAATTCAATGATTTGTTTCCGATGCGGGTGGTCCGAATTGCGCCGCCGCGGAAAGACTCCCAGGACGAGGATTTTCATCTCCGGATACATCGTGTTTAGTTTTCTGGCTACCGCCTGGACTCCGTCTGCAGCCTGGCGTGGCTGGTCGCTGCCCCAGCAAATGTTGTTGGTGCCAATCATGAGTGATGCGGCCGCGGGAGGCGTTTTCAATGCCGGCAGATGTTCGAGCCGCCACAGGACATGATTGGTGCGGTCCCCGCCAAAGCCAAGATTAAGAGCGTTCAGGGGAGCAAAGTTCTGCTCCCAAATGCGTTCTCCCGGCCCGCCTTTGTCAAAGTTGTTTGTGATCGAGTCTCCGACCATCAGCAGGTCGATCTTCTTATCATTCTTCGGGTCGTTTGCCGCTTCAATCTCGGCGACCTTCTCTGCGTGGCGTGAGAACCACCACGATGCCAGTCGTACCTGAGCATGAATTGAAGGGTGACTGCGAACAGACTCATCCGCGTTGGTCGGCTGCAGTACTGCGAACAGAATCACAGGCAACAGAAGGCGGGCAGCATTCCGACTCATTACAACACCCTTGTCTTAACTTCGGTCTGAAAGTGTGGCAGTGTCGCTGTTTCCTTCCAGCCTGTCGAGCGGACGACATCCTGTCTCGGCAGATGCGGACACTGAGTCTGATTTTGCCCCATGTGGTCGTTCAGCGAGCCAGTTTCTGATAGCTTGGCGTGAGTAGTATTCCCTGCTCAGCGGACTTTCTGCCTATGCGACCTGTCGACTGGTTCATTGTTATTGTCTACGCCACTGCCACGCTGGCCCTCGGCTGGTATTTTGGCCAGCGTCAGAAAGACACCAAAGAATACTTCACCGGCTCGGGGAAAATGAATCCGTTGCTGGTTGGCGTTTCACTGTTCGCCACACTGCTCAGCACCATTTCCTACCTTGCCGTTCCTGGTGAAACGCTCGGCAAGGGGCCCGTTTATCTGGCCAACCTCCTGGTCTACCCACTCGTCTTTCTCGTTGTGGGCTACGTCATTCTGCCTGTCTACATGCGACAGCGCGTGACCAGTGCCTATGAGCTGCTGGACGCCCGTCTGGGCTCCAGTATACGAATGCTGGGTGTCGTTCTCTTCCTGATGCTGCGAATCGTCTGGATGGCAGTGCTGGTGTCCATGACGGCGGACGCACTCCAGGCAGTATTGGGCGTTGACGAAAAGTGGATTCCGCTGATTGCCATCGTCACCGGCGCATTCGCAATTTCGTATGCCTCAATCGGCGGCATGCGAGCTGTTGTGGTAACAGACCTCCTGCAGACGCTGTTGCTGTACGGCGGAGCTGTCCTGGTGCTCTTCACAGTCACACTCAAGATGGACGGTTTCACCTGGTTTCCCACCGAGTGGCAGGATGAGTATTGGGATGACCAGCCATTCTTCAGCACCGATCTGTCAGTGCGGGTGACAGTAGTTGGTTCGCTTCTGACCTCGTTTCTCTGGATGGTCTGCACGTCCATGGGAGACCAGGTCACGATCCAGCGGTTTATGTCTACGGAAGACGCGACAGCCGCGCGAAAGGCTGTTGGGATGCAACTCACTGTTGGCGTAGTCGTCGGACTGACACTCGGGATTGTTGGCATTGCACTGCTGGGATTCTATCAGGCCAATCCAGAGCAACTGCCGGAGGGCAAAACGCTCGCTGAGCACGGCGACAAGGTCTTCACCTATTTTATTGCCAATCAGCTTCCTCCGGTCGTTTCCGGACTGGTCGTGTCAGGCCTGTTTGCTGCCGCGATGTCGAGTGTGGACTCCGGCGTCAACTCTATCACTGCAGTTGTGCAGACGGACGTGCTGCCGCGAATTGGCAGGACGCCTGAGTCAGAGGAGGCAAAAATGCGCTTTGCAAGGCAACTTGCAGTTGTCATTGGCGTGGCAGTCGTGCTGCTGAGTTTCCTTCGCAAGTTGGTGCCGGGAAACTTCATGCAGGTCACACAAACCACAGTCAACCTTCTGACCGTCCCGATTTCCCTGCTGTTCTTCTTCGCGCTCTTTGTTCCCTTTGCCAACTCGCTGGGCGTCTGGGTGGGCACCATTGCCAGCATTGCCGCCGCCGTTCTTGTAGCATTCAACGGTCCAATATTTGGCTACAGGGACGTAGAAAAGGAACTGGCCCACATCAGTTTTCAATGGATCCCGGTTGCGGCCCTGATCGCGGGAGTCTCAGTCGGCCTGACAGCGTGCTGGATCTTTCGATCCCGGGAACACCGAACAACGGACACAGGCTAACTGAGATCCGGAACCAGCTTTCGTTTGAACACTGGTGGCGACGGCAGCTCCATTTGCGTGTCTATGTGCCGAATCGGCGGACCCTGGTCTTGCGGCGTTCTCGTCGCTGGTAGGCTTCAAACCCTTCCACGCGATACTCGGGCAACACAGTATTAATCCGCATTTCGATGTTTGTCAGCTCACCGCCCTGATCGAGACGGACAAATGTAATTGCTCGACCTGACTCACTGGAGGACAGACGCCCCGTACGGCCAACGCGATGCACATAGTCGTCGCAAAATTCGGGGATATCGTAATTGATAATGTGCGAGATCCCGCTGATATCGATGCCTCGTCCGACTACGTCAGTGGCAATCAACAGACGCAGGCTGCCTTCGCGAAGCTTCCTGATCACGCGATCTCTCTTCCGCTGTGGAAGGTCACCATGAATCGCGGCGATCCGATCTGACTTGAGACGGCGGGAAAACATCTCATACAGCTTGTCTGCACCTCGCTTGGTGCGAGTGAAAACAATTGCCTGAGAAGGCTTTTCCTGAGCAATCACTCGCAGCAGAAGCGATCGCTTCCGATTTTCGTCTACGGTGATGTAGAACTGCTCGATGGTATCTACGACCACATTGTCTTCCGACAGGTCGACCATATCCGGCTCATGCATATACCGGCGGGCCAGTCGTTCCACGGGGCCAGGCATGGTTGCTGACAGAAGGAGCGTCTGTCGTTTCGTCGGACATCGTTTCAGAATCCGCTCGATGTCAGGTCGAAATCCGATGTCCAGCATCCGGTCTGCTTCGTCCAGGACGGCGACTTTGAGTCGGTCCAGGTGAAGTACGTTGCGCTGCAGAAGGTCAATCATTCGCCCGGGAGTGCCAATGATGGCCTGCGCGCCGCTTTCGATCTTCCGAATCTGATTGACGATCGGTCGCCCACCGACTCCCAGCGCCAGCCGAATACGGCCCCCGCAGAGTTTTCGGGACTCTTCCATCACCTGTTCACTGAGCTCGCGGGTCGGAGCAAGCACAAGGACCTGGATGGATGGGTCAGACGCATCCACCTGTTCCATGGCAGGCAGCATGAATGCGGCTGTTTTGCCGGTCCCGGTGCGTGCCTGACCGATGCAGTCTTTGCCAGTCAGTGCGATCGGAATGAAGGCCGCCTGGATGGGGCTGGGTGTTTCGTAACCATTTGCAGCCAGATTCTTCAGCGTCTTCTTATGAAGACCGAGGTCCTGAAAGCTGGTTTCTTTGGATTCAGACAAGAGGTGTTCCACAGATGGAGGGCCGCCAATGAGCGGTTGAGAAAACCCTGTGCTCGAAGAGCCACAGGTCTCGGGCGGCCATGCATTCCGGCCGCACACAGTCTGCTGGCAGAGTCTCGAAGCTGAGTCCGGCTGCCCGGTGTTATTATCCACCGTTTCTAGATGTGGAGAGTCTACTTCGGGCAATTTTTCCGTGCAACGCGACTCCCCCGAATGTTCAGACTCCGGCTCAACCACCTGGTGAAACTCTACCATTCCAGCAATCTGGCGGGATTTTTCCGGTTGTAGGATGAGTCGCCAGGCGGAAAGAGGGAGTGAAAATCCACTTAGGCCCACACTTCCAACCTCCCGCCTCGGACGGGATATATAATTGAGAACCAGTGAGCAAGCCGAAACCAACAAGTCCATATCAATGCAATTTCTGCCGCGAGACGCTCAAACCCGAGCCGCTCGCAGGTCAGGACATCCTGCGCTTCTTTTTTGGACGACGTCGGTTTCAATGCCCCCATTGTTATGAAATCTCAACCCGTCCCTTTGCCTGGCTGGGCCGTATTCCGGTCATTGGACGCGTGTTTCAGATCAGGCTGCTTGCGAGTCGCCCGTCAGCGGGCGTATTACCACAACGTGATGGGGACATTTCCCAGACAGAGCGGCGTGTGTTTCGCTTTGGCCGCTGGTTTGAACGTCTCGAACGCCGCACCTGGCGAGCCATCCGAAAGATCGCTGGCGGCATATGGGACATTGTGTGTTACCTGCCGCGAAAACTCACGGGAGGAAAACGTCGCGAGAAAGGGCGTTTCCTGAAGTAAACGCTACTCGATCGTTCGCTGAGTCCACTGCGAACGCACGCGGCCAATGTGAGGCCTCGGGACGCTCGATTGTTGATCGAACCTGGCGTTCTTCGGCACGACAACAATCCCCGAGTCTGTCACGGTCAATCCGTGACGACGGTCTTCCGCGGAGTCGTACCCAATGCGCATCCCTTCCGGGATCAGCACATTCTTATCGATAATCGCTCGGCGGACTCGAGCGTGTCGTCCAATCGTCACACGGTCGTAGAGAATTGAGTCTCGGACTTCTGCGTAACTGTTAATTCTCACGGACGGACCAAGGACAGAGCGTTCGACTGTCCCTCCGGAAATAATGGACCCGGGACACACCATGCTGTCGACCGCTCGCCCCACACGCTCCTGCTCGACCACCTGCTCGTTGAAGACAAACTTCGGAGGAGGCAGTGGAGGTTGGTGAGATCGAATTGGCCACGACTGGTCGTAGAGATTCAACCGCGGATCAACAGCAATCAGGTCCATGTTGGTTTCGTAATAGGACTCGATCGTGCCTACATCTTTCCAGTAAGCCGCCGCCCCCGTCTCGTCATCTGTAAACGACCAGGCTCGGACGAGGTTTTGATCAATGATGGAGGGAATGATATCCCTGCCAAAGTCGCGGTGACTGTTCGGCTTGTTGGCGTCTCGACACAGATGCTCAAACAGAAACTCTGTCCGAAAGACGTAGATGCCCATCGACGCGAGACACTGCCCCGGCGCACGTGGCATCGGATCCGGATCGTCTGGTTTCTCCCGGAAATTGACGATCCGGTTATCTTCATCAACCTCCATCACGCCAAAGCGTTTGCCCTCTGCGATGGGAACGGGAAGGCAGGCAATGCTGCAGTCCGCCTCAGACTGCACGTGATCCCGAATAAAACGGGAGTAATTCATCTGGTAGATGTGGTCGCCGCTGAGGATGAGCACGTGACGCGGAGCAATTTGCTCAATCGTGTAGATGTTCTGATACAGGGCATCTGCGGTGCCCAGGTACCAGTTCTCATCGACCCGCTGCTCAGGGGTACGCACAGTGACGAACTCGCCCAATTCCGCCGACAAAAAATGCCACCCGCGTTCAATGTGACGTTCGAGGCTGGCCGCCTTGTACTGAGTCACCACAAGGATCTTTCTCAGTCCGCTGTTGATGCAATTCGACAATGCAAAGTCGATGATGCGGAATCCGCCGCCGAAGGGGACCGCAGGCTTGCTGCGATCGCTGGTCAGTGGGCCAAGTCGCGATCCTTACCGCCCGCAAGGATCACAGATAACACATTGTTCATTCTGATCTCCATCTCGTCAGAACAAATAACACCGAGAGTTCGGCTGGTGCACGCCGATTAGTCGCCTCTTGTCACTCTTCTCGCCAAAATGACTCTTGCACGCCCATTGACTCTTAGAAAAAACAATGTCTTCAACGGGCCTTTACCCACCGGAAGTGAACGACGCACCTTCGTCGCGTCAACCTTCACATGCCGGCACTTGATTTCATAATCACGACACGGGTCATCCCGCAGGTGGTTTTTGACCTTCCGCATGTTGTTGGGAAGAGTAGCCTCTACGAAATACGAAGTTAGGAACGCGGTTTCGGGCAGTCCACCACTGGTCAGATACTCATCACCCCCATCCAGCCTACCCATGCTGTGCATTTCGCCAATTGTGTCCAATAGCCCTGAACGCACAATCGCGGGATCCGGGTCGAAGATGTACTCCTGAGGCCCGTCCACGATCGGACACCAGGCCTGCAATGGGTCCCCACTCACAGTCTCGCCAGTCGGGAGAGAAGTTGCCCGGAAGCTGTGCGGCCCGGCCAGATCTCCAAACCAGACGGTCGCCTCGCGACACTCCCCGTGGAGGCTGATTAACTCAATTTCTGTGCCGGGAAACTTCTGCTGGAAGTTACTCGCCGGACCAAGCTTCAGAGCTCCGGAAGCGCCGCTTGTGACAGCCTCCTGCATCCACTCCAGCTTCGGGGAGTATTGTTCGAGGCGTTTCGCGGCACGGTCGCGGTTGACGCGGCGGTCCGGGTCCACATGCAGCAACCCCATCCCAGCCAGTTCAGCGGGTCCAAGCTGACAGACATCGCCCTGCTCCGGCGTCCACTCATGACCTGAGGACACCCGTGACGCATTTCGCCATGCCTCAAGATTCCACTTCGCTCGCAGCAGCATCGCTTCGTCGATATCGACGGAGGTGACCGGCCCTCGATTCAACAATGCTGCCGTGTCAACTCCCACACCACTGCAAAGGTCTGTCACTCGTTCTCCCTCTGGAAAACGTGCTGCTTTATGCAGGGCAACCTCCCATGCGGTTGCCTGCTGCAATGACTTTGCTGTCAGCCACAGACGATCACCGTCAGGAAGCCGGCTGGCAGCCCTGGATCGACAGTCTTCCAGCGACAACCCGGCCACAACGAGGTCGGCCTCGTAGGTGGCTCGCAGGCGTTCCTGCCGAGCCAGTTCGCTGCCCGACTCCGACCGAATGTCCTCAAACAACTGCGCATTATCACGCAGCCGATTGAGCAGTTTCAGATCACGAGAGTCGGACATTACTCCAGGCTCGGCTTTGGTAATTCAGCATCTCTGATCCGGGTGCCACTGGGTTCGCCAGTGCAGTTTGTGAGGTCTGTCTATGTCTGAGGCGTTGCTTCTGAACTGCATACTGGCGAAGCCGGCATGCGAAGCCGGTGCCACCCATCCCAATCATAAACGGCTCTCGATTTATCGAACAGAGCATGGCCACAGTCAGCCGAAAAATCGCTTCAGGTGAGCTTCCTCTGGTGGCTTCGTCAGAAGTGAAACAACAATCATACTGACGGCAGAAGCTGCCACCATTGTCGCGACCGGCATGACGCCGAAGAGTGTATACCCGGCTTTGGCACCGAATCCGGACTGAATGAATGAGTACAGCCACACCGAAATCGCAGCAACAATACAGGCATAAGCGCCGGCCTTAGTCAGCCGCTTCCAGTACAAGGAGGCGAAGATCAGAGGAAACAGGGCGGAAAACCCACTGAAACACCAGACCCCTAACGTAAACACGCGTCTGGGCTCATACAGACTGAAGAGATAGGTCACGGCAACAACTGCCACGATGAACAATCGAGCAATCATGACGATCTGCCTGTCGCTGAACCTGTTCTTCCCCGCATAATGACTGACGATGTCAGTCGTAAACATGGTGCCAACGCAAAGGAACTGACTATCGAGAGACGACATAATGGCAGCAAGGATACCCGCGGTCAGGAAACCGGCAAGCACTGGCGTTGTGAGTGATTTGACAATCGCACCCAGGACAGCGTTCGCCGGAAAATGCGGTTTAAACAGCAGTGTACCATCCGGCCCCAGAGCTGAAGTCGCCCAGACACCAACCAGCACACAGGGAACCCAAACGATCATTATAAAAATCGGGTGACACACAACTGCCAGCTTGAAGCTGCTGGCATTCTTAGCAGTCAGCCAATGCTGAAACAGATGAGGAAACATGCCGACGGACAGCGGAACAAAGAAGTATGTGAGGAACTTCCAGGGGTCTGTTCCGTGAGGTTCGTCAGGAGCCCATTGAGTTGCTCGGTAGACACCGGCCGCCTTTTTACGAGTCCACTTGTTCTCTTTGGGGTGGCCAATCAGCTTTTCGAACATGGCCTTCCCACCCGCTTTGTCGGCGCCCCCGCGTCGAGGGAATGACCTCAGGTCATGATGAGTGATGACTCCCTCAGACCATGCAGCGGGCTCTGATTCGGGCGCCCCACGATCATCCTGAGCCAACATCGCCCGATTCTTTTCAAGATCGGACAGTTCAACCAGATCCAGCTTGCCGGCGAGCATTGCCTCTGCCGCTGTCTTCTGCGGCGGCAGAAGTTTCTCTGCATTGAGTTGTTCCATCAGAGCAGCATGAGCCGACTCCTTCTGCTCATCAGTCAGCGAAAATTGTTTGTGCTCAACCGCGTAGTTGTAAAACGCCAGTCCCTGCCATCTGGCAAACGACTCGTCGTACTTCTTCTGATCAGATTCTGCGACGCCTCTCATGAGCCGCGACGGGTTGTTCTTCTGAACGGCTTCGCTGGCTGCCTGGAACCCTCCGAGCTTGTCGGAAATGATCGTAAAGGTCACAAGACCAAGAATCATGAATACGATCGTCTGAAACGTATTCGCCCATGCGGTTCCTCGCATACCTCCAAAGAAGACATAGACGAGTACCACGCCACAGATCACCAGGGAACCAAGCCATGGTGGAATGCCATAATCGTATTCCGCGAATGCAGAATCAAACGCTCCCTCGGTAATGCTGTTAATGGTCGTTCCGGATGCCATCACTCCAATGAGCAGGTACGGAATGACAAGGCCAACCAGAATGGGGAACAGCAGAATTCCGATCCGGTCACTCTGCAGCCGATCTCGGAAGTACTGAATCTGCGTCGTATAGCCGTACTTTCGGCCGAGAGACCACAGCTTCACACCGAGCACGAAGAAACAGAGTGAGTGAACGATTCCGCTGGACGATGCCAGCATACCGTAAACTCCGACTCCCTCCTTAAACGACTCCCCAGTGGACCCGACGAGCGCAAACGCTGTCATCGTGGTCCCAAAGATCGACATGAGCAGCATCACAGGGCCAATGGAGTGACTGGCCAGCAGATAGTCCCTGCTGGTGCCCTTGAAGAGGCGGCTTGAAAACAGCCCGAGGAAAAGCAACAGCCCGAGATAACACGCAATAATGATGAGCTGAGTCACGCCTCACCTCCCTCAGCCGGCTGCTCCGATGCTGACTCATCGAGAGATGGCCCATCTTCAAGGACGGACGGCCATGCGAATTTAGTCGCGAGATACCATGTGATTCCCGCAGCCAGCGAGAGACAGGCGTGATAAAGGAGCGTGACAGGCAGAAAACCAGCCACCAGCGTATCGTTGTCCCAGAGCCAGACGTCCTGATGCAGAATGATGAGGAGCACGACGAGGCCCCAAACAACATATTTCATGATTCACCTCAAGGGGCCAGCCTCCAGCTGCAGGCCTGCCGGATCGCCTCCGATTGCCGTAAGTGCAAAGTGCTGAGCAGGTTACTGCTGCTGCAAACTGCTGTAAAGCGATTCCGGGACAACCGTTTACATCACTCGGACAACGGAGCACTGATGCGCCCTCCAGCGGGCCAGTGCATTGTCTGCGCTGGATGTGGGCCCCACAATAAACACCTGACCACCCTCAGCCACTGTCGGTTTCTGGAGATCAGTTGAACGAAAGTGATAGTTTGTCCACTGCAAATGGCCTGAATACCAGCGATTCTCCGTTATGGCTTCAGGGAAAATTCGTTCCGGTTATGTGCCCCCTCGTGGAACAACCAGCCGCGACAATCTAGAATTTTGTTTCCCACTCTCGGGAGCCATTGCCTCATAGAAAGCAGTTGAAGCCTGCACTGATGAGTACCGCCGGCCTTGACAAATTATTGAAGACCATCAGTACCAGCAGACTTCTGTCTGATGGTCAGCTGAAAACGCTCAGGGAACAGCTGACCGGCAATGAGCTAAAGCCGGAAACGCTTGCTCAGATCCTGGTTCGCCAGAAGCATCTGACAGAGTGGCAGGCACGCCAGTTGCTGAAAGGTCAGTCGGGATTTGTACTCAACCAGTACCACCTGCAGAACCCGATCGGCCGCGGAGGTATGGGCCACGTCTTCCGCGCGCTGGACGTCATCTCGAACAGAGTGGTTGCCGTCAAGGTGATGGCTCGTAAGCTGACCGAGAACCAAACTCTTGTGTCGCGTTTTCAACGCGAGATCCGAGCCTCCTCTGAGCTCGACAGTGCCCACATCGTGCGCACGCTGGATGCGGGCCGAGTCGGCAAAGTCGACTTCATGGTAATGGAGTACGTCAATGGCGATCAGGTGGACGAAATTGCCAGCGAGCTCGGTCGACTCCCCGTCGGGTTAGCCTGTGGGATTATCAGAGACGTCGCCGAAGGGCTACAGCACGCACACGAACACCGCATGGTGCACCGTGACATCAAGCCCAGCAATATGATGATTCACTGGGAGGAGTCCGGTCGCGGCACGACCAAACTGATGGACATGGGCCTGGTGCTCGTCATGTCAGAGACAGGTGAAGATCACACTGTAACTCGTGCCGGTCAGGTCATGGGAACGCCGGACTATATGTCTCCCGAACAGGGCTGGGACACCACCAAGGTCGATATCCGCTCAGACATTTACAGTCTCGGCTGCACCCTGTTTCGACTGCTCAGTGGCCGCATTCCGTTTACCGGATCCAATCCACTGCAGGTTCTCAGTCAGCGACTTCAGAGAGACGCACCCTCTATTCAGTCAGTTTGTCCGGAGATTCCCGACGAAGTCGCCGAGGTCGTCACCCGAATGACTCGTCGAGACCCTCTGGAACGCTATCAGACTCCGGCTGAGGCGGCGGAGGCTCTGGCAGCGTTCTCGGAACCAATCACAAAAGGAGCCTTCAAGTCGGCCCCCCGACACGAAATTGATTCTCAGGAGTCTGAGCCGGCGGGTTCAAAGTACAATGAAGTCGACGAAGCCGATGTCACCTACAAACAATTTCTGACGGAAGTTGAGAACGGCAGCGTTGTTGACCTGATGCTGTCCACGGACGCGGCGACAGATGTTTCGGCTGCGACTCGTCCTGTGATTGAACTCAACATCGCGCCGGACGAATACACTGCGCAGGGCCGAGGTCGAAGTAAGACGGCACGCGTTCAACGCGGGCGACGCAACAGCATCATTATGATGGGGCTGGCCACAGCTCTGCTCGTCATCGTGATTCTGGCGGCTGCATTCTCAGTAGGTGACACTGATTCCGATGACGATGGTCAGGGATCGGAGGCCTCCCAAACGGAGGCAGCAACAGGCACTTTTGCAGAACAGGAAGCCCTGCAGGCTCAGTCAGGCGAACAACTCGTCTACGAGCCAAAGGCAGAGTTCACTGCGGACTCGGGAACGGTTAAGGTTGAGATCGGCAAATATGCTCCGGTCGGTGTGCGTATCAGTGAAGAAGGCAAACTGCTCTGGGATGTGCCTTCTGATCAGACGTCAGGAGACTACACAGTTCCGCTGGTCCTTGTTCATACCATCGAGGAAGAGCGAGAGGTTCTGGACGAGGTTGAGATACATGTCAACGTTAAGCCGGGGCTGTCTGCTGTCAGGTTTCCGCCGTCGGTACGACATATCGCCAATATCGGTGAGAAGCTCCAGATCGACGGTGCGGTCGAACAGAAGTTTCGCAGTTTGTTCGACCTTCGATATTCACTGGGACCAGGCGCTCCACAAAATGTATCCATCGACAGTAAGACGGGCCAACTGACCTTTCAGCCAACACTGGGTGACATTGGCCAGCGTCAGTTCTTTGTTTCGGTTCCGGACGCCGGGCTGTTAGTGTTGCGAGAGGAAGCCGTAACTGAG
>CAJWGB010000154.1 GCA_913031625.1 uncultured Planctomycetaceae bacterium
CCGCTCGTTGACACCCGACGCCTCACGGCCTTCGGCTCACATGTACTTCATGCAGCAAAGCCAATTCCGGCAGCAACGATGGATGCAGTTTCCTGTGGCGCTGTGAGCTTGTGAAGGTACTTTGATCTTCTTCGGCCTGTGTCCTGAACGGAGCGGAATTCATAAGAATTCCCCCTCACGACACTTCCGGCGAAGTCCACTACTGCGTCAGGATAAGATCGAGACCGATAAAAAAGGAGGCCCGCTGCAATGATGCAGCGGGCCTCCTGTCTGGTATTCGAATTCGTCTGATGCGTCCCCTCACGGCACCGATCGAAACCCCAAAACCCCTTCCTATTTGAGGTAACAATCATGCATTCGCTGAACGAATGCCATCTCCGTGCTAATGAATTCGAATACTCAGTGTCTTCTGTCTCCTCTATCGAACCTGAGCACGGAATGTGATCGTGCCCGACTGACCACCCTGTAACGGCTGGTTCAGCGTAAATGTCAGCTTCTCACCGCCCGCCTTGTTCTGCTCAACTGTGAGGTCACCGCCAAGATTGCCACCGGCTTCAATGTCTGCCGTGCCATCGACATATTCCAGACGTCCGGTCAGGTTGTCGACAATCCGGATCCTGCTCACGTTGTAGTCACCTGTGTTGGCAAAGCGAATGGTGAACGTAATGACGTCGCCCGCTTTGGCAACAAGACTGGACGCTTCTTTGGTTATGTGCAGCTTGCCCTTACGACCTCCCACTTCGCGGCCCAGAGTCGCGGCCGCCCGGTAGGTTGAGTACGTTTGTGTTGCCTGCGAAGTGGACGCCTCTTTTCCGGGAGCGAGTCGTGCGGACGCTGTCGACGGTTCCCGAATGTGAATGTTCAGCTGTTGCAGTGCTGTCGTCTCCAGGTTGCCAGGGCTGACGCTCGTCTGTGCTTCCTGGCCTCGACTGCGCGACTGCGTCTGGATGATGCCATCCGTTCGACGCGACGCCTGAGGAGTCAGTGTCGTTTCGACAGCATTGGCACTGCTTCTGGAGCCAACTCCGGCCGCCAGTGTGTCTCGAGTATTCGTTACGGGGCTGCGAACTTCTGCCAGAGCATTGGTGGTGGTGGTGTTCGATCCGCCAACTGGTTTGTCGAGTTTTACGTCCGTCTGAATTCCACTGACGGTCTCGACGGACCCGAATCTGGGAGCATAGATGGCCACGCGATTGGTCGGCTGTACCTGTCGTTTTCCATCGTCATCTTCGAACTCAGCAACAGTGTCTTCAGTTTCGATGCCATGCATCTCGCCACCCTGATAGTGGACCGGATAATTGCGATCGCCACCATCAAAAATGTATTCGTCTGGATGGGTCTGAGCCGTCGGTGTCAGTGCAACAGTCAGTTCTGCCGGATCAGATGCCGGATTTTGTGGTGTTGGCAGTCTTGGTTCCGGGTGATGGAAATTTGTAGCGCCGGAGGGGATGCCATTGGGGGCAGCGGGGTTAACAGTTGGTTCAGGAGTAAACGAAGCTGGAACGACACGTGAGGAGGCTCCTTCTTCGACTTCAAAGTCTGCTGTCGCAAAAGGATTCTCTTCTAAGGGCATTTGAGCTGATGCGGTGACTTCTGCCTCCTGCTCCATTTGAGCAAACGGATTTGGCTCTTCGATCAGTGGCTCGGCGACCTGAACCGGCAACTCTTCAAACTCCTCAAATGACGGAAGGACGTCCTGAGGATCTGCGGGCTGGGCCTGTTCCACTGCCTGCTGAACGCTGGCAACGGCCTGCTCAGCGGACACTTCATCCAGTGAGTCCACCACCGGGGCAAACTCAGCCTGATATTCATTCGGTAGCTCTTCTGCCAGGTTTTCTTCCGGCAGTGGTTCGTAGGTGGGAACCAGCAGAGTGCAGCCGGTCATTCCGGAGAGTCCGGCGGCTGCCAGCAGTGTCAGAATGTGCGTTCGTTTGGTCTTCATCGAGATGCTCATTTTCGGCGGTTCATGCGGACGACAGCCGCACCAGTCTGCCGGATCAGGGAAGGGGAGCTCGCGGGACGAGCAGCGCTTTCGGCTCGGGCAGCCACCTGAATCGTGCCTCCGGTGCCAAAGAAGGAGTCTGCAGAATGTGTTGACGGTCTGCGTCCACCAATCCGAATGATTGCCATTGGACGTCCAAGTCGATCGGCTTCCTGCAGCACGTTTTCATTCGGTGTCACGCGTTGAGGAATCGTACGTCGCAATGGATCATGAACCTGAGCCAGCTGAGGCTGCTCGAGATACACGACTCGCGTAACGAGGTCGCCACGCGTTACAGCTTCGATATCAGCGTCGGTGAAGATGATCGGGATTGGAAATGTGTCCGCGTGTCCTTCAGGCGGGTGCAGTCGATCGATGAGTTCAATTGTCGGGAATAACTCAACACCAGGGTGTTTGGGCATATCGCTGATTCGCAGTCGATAAAGATGCCCGACGTTTGCCCGAACTCTCGCCGGAGAAACGGCCGTACCGACGGCCACGCGCGATCCGGAAAAGATGTCTACTCTTCCACCGCCCGGAGCCTCAATCTTCAGAGGCTGCAGCCATGATGGATCATGGCCCTGCAGAATGTTTCTCCAGTGGGCATGTTGGCCAGCAGGTGAATGCTGGCTGAGTGGAAAGTATCTGTCCGGGGGTGATTGTGACGGTGGCCGGGCAGGCTGTTGTGCCTGAGCAGAACAACAACACGCTGCGGCCAGCAGCATGACTGCCACCCAGCTGTGCCCTGATTGTTGATGTTCGTTTGTCATCTGGAAGATCCGGTCTGCGAAGAGCCTTGATTGAGAGCCAATAAGAAAAGGGGCAACTCAGAAGCTTGCACTTCTGAGTCGCCCCCCCGGTTGACTCATCCGATTTCAGTGGTGTCTAAAAGTCTGAGCAGCTGCTCAAATCTGGTGCTTAGAAATGTCCAGGAGCACCACCGTTGGCAGGGACTGAAACTTCGTTAGGACCGAAGACCGGGTGTGTTTCAGTGTACTTGATGTGCTTAACAGGTTCCGGAACGCTGAAGCCTGGGTTGTGACGGACGTCTACCAGCATGTGATCTGTTGGCTTTGGCATTCGGTTCTTGCTCAGGTTGCGAATCGTGTGAGACTGCAGGCCGGCCGGACCGCCGTAAGGCAGGTGAGGAGGTCCCGGAAGTCCAATCGGAGTTGATGTGCTGGGCATGCCCCACGGTGGAGTTGCACCCATACCGGCGATCGGCATGACTGGCTGTCCAGGTGCTCCGCCACCAGCGGCAATCATGGCAGACGGAATACCATTGCCTGCCTTGTTGATGATCTGGATGGGAACAGGAGGAGCCATCTGGCCGTTTGTTCCGTTCAGCACGTTGTAAGAGACCGGAGTGATCTCACCGTTCTGTCCGACAACAGTGCCTTTGGGCTGCAGGTCTTTGTTTCCGAACCGCAGGATCACCATGATGGTTCCCATTTGCTCAGCCTGCTGAACCGGATCAACACCAGGATCCAGTCGCGTAGAAACCAGAGTTTCAACACCACGGATTGCTCGGGCCTGGAATTCAGGATCAGGCAGGTAGATCACTTTGGTGACCATGTTGCTGCTGTTCACGTTTTCCAGATCTTCTTCTGTAATTTCCAGCGGCACGTTGTTGTGCTGCAGGTAAGCATGAGTGGTTGGGTGGACGGCTCGAACTTCCAGTGTTGGGTACAGAGTTCGGTCTGGCAGTCCAGCCAGTGCAACACCATCAAGCATCAGCTGATAAATGGCAGACTGCTGAAAGTCATAGTATTCGCCCGCTTTCACCTGGCTTGCAGCAAACCCTTCGCCTGTCTGCCATCCGACAGTCATGGAGTTGGGGCCAAGGA
Source organism: uncultured Planctomycetaceae bacterium (assembly GCA_913031625.1). Classification (GTDB taxonomy): domain Bacteria; phylum Planctomycetota; class Planctomycetia; order Planctomycetales; family Planctomycetaceae; genus Fuerstiella. The sequence continues at coordinate 3,829 of CAJWGB010000154.1, forward strand.
ACTTGACCTGCGTATTCATGGCTGCGGTCTGCATGCCGGCGTGCTCACCAGGCATGGCAAACATTCCCAGTACCCCCGGTCCGGGGCCATCAACCATTGGGCCAGGGCGAGACATCACCGAGGCGGGAGGAGCAACATGCTCCCGGTTGGCCAGAATCGTGCCGTTGGTATCTGTGCTGGCACAGCCCGTACAGACCACCACAAGGGCTCCGAGTGTGAGTAAGTAGTATCGCATTACAATCCCTTCCATGGGGCATGGACTGTGAAACCACTGGCTGAAGCCAGTGGTCTGTACCAGTATGTGTTCCCGTCCCGCAGGACATTGTTGAAGCGCCTCCAGCTCCGCTGCAGCAGACACTTCAAATGACATTCACCACCGGAAGGTGGAAAGTCGTTGAGTTTTGTCAGTCAAACCTGTCGGAAGACAGCGTAAGTGGGATATTGGAGTCGACCGCGTCTGCCACCGACCCTTAAGATCCCGTTGTTCCGGGCGTCACGGCACAATGACATGACGACCGGTTCTTCATTCAGTGTTTCGGGACAACACAATCAAGATCTTTGGCAAATCCGACACATTCCGAACATGAAGCATAAACCGCAAACTTTAACGCCCCCTGCAGCCACCATTCTTGTGGCAGTTTTTGCCGTTGCAGGTCTGGTAGTGGGGCCTTTCTCATTGGCAGATGAAAAAACGGCTGCTCAACAGGGGGATGTTCCCGGGGCAGCGACTGATGAACAGCCCACGAAGCCCAAACCAAAATTAAAGAGGTCAGCGCTCACCAGCACTGAAGTCTTTGAAAAGATGCTGACCCAGCTGGAACAGAACGTCCCGCTCACATGCAATCTGAAGCAGGTGGTCACGATCTCCGGTCGGCGGATTGAAGCGGTGGGTCGGTATGCCGAACAGTCGGGAAACCGAATTCGACTTGAATATCGAATCTCGCCATTCCGCGGTCAGCAGCCGGACGATCAGGAACCCGGTTCGCTGGACGAAGATGTCGAACAGCTGCCGTCTGAGGACGACGAAAAAACGACAAGGGCTGCCGATGCACCGTCGACTCTGCTCCACGTCTGTGACGGCAGCGTTTATTGGAGCTATTGGGTCAACGGAAATACCAAACAGCTGCGGCAGCGAAATGTGTCTGAGATCCTCGAGGCTGCTGAGAAAGTTCCTCAGTTGGACAAGCCGCTGGTGCTCAGGAATCTGGGAATTGGCGGACTCAAGGCACTGATCTCTCAATTGAAACTCGGCATGGAGTACGGAGCCGTCCTGGAGAATCCGGTTGGCGATCGTCGTTTCCTTGTTCTGACGGGACGATGGAACAAGGTCATGCGAGACGATTTTGCACAGAAGCCGGCGCTTCGCGCCGTCGTCCCTGATTTCCTTCGAATCTATGTCGATGAAGTGACCATGCTTCCTCGTCGGGTTCAGTATCTGAAGGGAATTCAGAATGAAGAGAAGGTCTTTGTCACTCCCATGTCGACGCTGGATCTCCAGATCAAAGTGAATGCGACAGTGCCGGACGAGATGTTCGTCTTCAAGAGGCCGGATGACGCCAGTCTCCAGGACCTTGATGAAACCGAAATCTTCATTCAATTGCTCTCTGCGGGCTCGCAGACGCCACCCGCCAAAGAGTCGTCTGAGGACAAATAGCACATCTCTCAGCCCGCACCGAGCAGCCAGGCTGCCTGCATTTGTGGGCCGTCAGACTCCCTCCGACAACTCTCTCGGCACTGTTTTTCCTGTGTTAAGGCCGCTGCGTCAGGAAATGCGGATCGATTGTTGATTCGACAGGTGGCTGCTTGAAACGATCCGACCGGATGACCAAAATGGCGACCCCACGATGGAGAGGGAGACTGGAGAAAACCAGTCCTGCACGCCACGATATATTCTCAACTAAGGCCCGCAAATGAAGTTTCTTGAAGGCAAGACTGTCGGCATTGACCTCGGTACTACATATTCCGCCATCGCATATCTCGACGACGAAGGGGAACCGACAGTCATTAACAATGCTGACGGACGTCCCATTACTCCCTCAGTGGTGCTGCTGGACGACGACCGAGTTGTCGTAGGGCCCTCATTTGAACGTATTTCTGTCGCGTCGCCCGATCAGATTGTGGAGGCAATCAAGCGTGAGATGGGCAACAAAGATTTTCACGTTGTTTATCAGAACAAGAAGCTGACGCCGGAATTTGTCTCAGCGTTGATCCTGAAGAAGATGAAGCAGGATGCTGAGCAGTCCATTGGGCCGATTTCCAATGCCGTAATTACGGTTCCTTATTACTTCAATGATGTTCGACGAAAGGCAACTCAGGACGCGGGCCGAATCGCCGGACTGAACGTCGTCGACATCATCAACGAGCCAACCGCAGCGACACTTGCCTACGCATGGCAGAAAGGTGAGCTTGGACGTGCTGACCTGAAAGCTGACGAACGAACCATTCTGGTTTACGACCTTGGGGGTGGTACATTCGACGTCACCGTCGTCCGGTATACCCCAACGAGCTTCCGTGTTCTGGCGACAGACGGAGACGTCATGCTGGGAGGTCTGGACTGGAGCCGTCGTCTGGCCGAGCATCTCGTCGAGCAGTTCAAGCAGAAGTTCAATGAAGACCCCTCTTCTGATCCAGAAGCCATGCTGGCCTTCCATCAGGAGTCTGAAGATGCCAAGCGTGACCTGTCTGAAAAGTCACAGGTTCCCGTGAGTGTCTACTTTAAGGGTAAGACACTGTCAGTGTCGCTGACTCGTGCAGAGTTTGAGCGAATGACGGCTGACCTGCTGCACCGCACAAAAGACACGACTGAACTCGTGATGCAGCAGGCGGGCGTGAAGGCCGGTCTGCTGGACGAAGTGATTCTGGTCGGTGGTTCCACACTGATGCCTGTTGTGGAGCAGATGCTGCGAGAAGTCACTGGACGTGAACCTTCTCGTGAGCTGATGCCTGAACGAGCCGTTGCTGAAGGAGCTGCCATCCACGCGGCGATATTGCAGGCTCGTACTCCTGACGGTGCCGGTGTTGCCGAAGCAGTTCGTAAGCGGCTGAACTGCGTTAAGACCAGCGATGTTAACTCTCACTCGCTTGGTATTAAGATCAGCGACCCGTCTGATAAGTCGCGTAAGATCAATCACATCATGATTCCAAAGAATACGCCGGTTCCGCACAGCGTGAACCAGCGATTTGGAACCAACGTGGCTGGTCAGCAGCGTGTTCACGTGGAAATCCTCGAAGGTGACGCTGTAGATCCGGCTGCCTGTGAGCTGATTGGAGACTTCCGTGTCTTCAACCTGCCTGCCAGTCTGCCAAAGGGATCTCCAATTGAGATCACCTATGCCTACGATTCGTCGGGTCGCATCAATGCTTCGGCAAAAGAGGTCACCGGGAACAACGAGGCTTCTGCTGAGATCGTTCGTGATGGAGGCATGAATGAGGATGAAATTGGTGACGCATTCGACGTGCTGACCGACGAATACGACATCGAGTAAGATCAGTGATTCTCCTGAGGACCACAACCCGCGTGTTGTGGTCCTTTTTTTGCGCAGACACTACGAGGGCGGGTGACACGTTCAGGCTGCGAGGCACCAGTCGACTGACGATTAGTGAGAGGGTTTCCACGTGATTCTGATCAAGGCGATCAGAATAAGGCCACGAAGGCGCCGTCCCACCGCATTGAAGTTCAGATGCCCCCTTCTATAATTGCCGACCGGTTTTGGGGCCGTTTGTTTCTCCACGCATTAAGGAGCGGGGCATTGGACCTGCTGTGCAAGATTTGTAGTTGGCCTGCGTGTTTGCTTGCCAGGCTGCCAGGTATCGGGCCGATAGTAAAGATGTGCTTTACATCCATCGGTCAGAAGATCCTGATGGCACTGACGGGGCTCGCGCTGGTCGGTTTTCTGGTCACTCACCTCGCAGGCAATCTCCTGCTGTTCAAGGGTGAAGAACAATTCAATACTTATGCAGAGAATCTGCACAGTCTGGGTGGCGCTCTCGTTGTTGCTGAGGTTGGACTGTTTGGGGCCTTTGCTGTCCATATGTGCCTGGCCATCAGCACAACCGCCATGAGCCGTCGCGCTCGCAAGTCTTCTTATGCTGAACAGCAAAGCAAACGGGATGACGTGATCCTCGGAGGTGGCGGAGCATCTCGATTTATGCTGATCACAGGCGTTCTGATCGGTGCGTTTCTGGTTCTGCACGTGGCGGACATGAAGTTCAACCTGCGGGACAAACTTGGCATCACGCAGTTTGAACATGGCGATGAAGAATCAGGAAACCTCTATCTGCACGTTCGCCAGGTGCTGAGAGACCCTGTGACTCGAGTGGTGTACCTGGTGGCACTTCTGGGTCTTGGCATACATCTGTCGCACGGCATCAGCAGTGCTGCACAGACGCTGGGACTGCACCACCGCCGATGGAACGTACTAATACGCGGAGGAGGGATGTTGCTGGCATGGGCCATTGCACTTGGATTCCTCAGCATTTGGGTGCTCGGATTCCTGAAGTAGCCACCCGTTTTAACATCCCTGGAATACTCTGAACCAAACAGGACAGACAGATGGTCCACATCGCTTCTGAACCTTTGAACTCACGCGTGCCGGAAGGTGCCATTGAGACTCTCTGGGACAAACATCGCTTCAACATGAAGCTGGTGAACCCGGCCAATAAACGTAAGTTCAAGGTCATCGTGGTTGGAACCGGCCTTGCCGGTGGTTCTGCTGCGGCTTCACTGGGTGAACTTGGCTACGAAGTGGATGCGTTCTGCTTTCAGGACAGTCCTCGTCGAGCACACTCCATTGCCGCACAGGGCGGAATCAACGCCGCCAAGAATTACCCCAACGATGGTGACAGTATCTGGCGGCTGTTTTATGACACCGTCAAGGGTGGAGACTATCGGGCCCGTGAGGCCAACGTTTATCGATTGGCACAGGTCAGCAGCAACATCATTGACCAGTGTGTGGCTCAGGGTGTTCCATTTGCTCGTGAGTACGGTGGGACCCTGGCGAATCGCTCTTTCGGAGGAGCACAGGTCTCCCGAACATTCTACTGTCGGGGACAAACCGGGCAGCAGCTTCTGCTGGGAGCCTATCAGGCACTCATGCGACAGGCTCAACTGGGCAAGGTAAACATCTATGCCCGTCGTGAAATGCTCGAACTGATCGTCGTCGACGGAGTCGCACGCGGCATCGTTGTTCGCAACCTCACAACCGGACAGCTGGAAACCCACACCGCGGATGCAGTCGTGCTGTGCACTGGTGGGTATGGCAATGTCTACTACCTGTCAACCAATGCGAAGGGGTGCAACGTGACAGCCGCATGGCGATGTCACAAACGCGGCGCTTATTTTGCAAACCCCTGTTACACTCAGATTCATCCAACCTGTATCCCGGTCAGCGGCGACTATCAGTCAAAACTGACGCTGATGAGTGAATCGCTGCGAAACGACGGCCGTGTCTGGGTCCCTAAAGACTCCTCAGACAAGCGACCGCCATCGGAGATTCCGGAAAGCGATCGAGACTACTACCTGGAACGACGATATCCGTCTTTCGGCAACCTTGTGCCACGTGACGTCGCGTCTCGCGCTTCTAAAGAGCGATGCGATGCAGGGTATGGTGTCGGGGACACAGGACTCGCCGTCTATCTGGACTTCGCAGATGCCATCCGACGCGATGGAGAAGACACAGTCCGCAAGAAGTACGGCAACCTCTTCCACATGTATCACAAGATTACGGCTGAGGATCCTTATAAATCGCCAATGAGAATCTACCCGGCCGTTCACTACACGATGGGTGGACTGTGGGTCGATTATCACTTGATGAGCAACCTGCCAGGCCTGTTTGTGCTTGGGGAAGCCAACTTTAGTGACCACGGAGCAAATCGCCTCGGTGCCAGTGCTCTGATGCAGGGACTGTCGGACGGCTACTTTGTGATTCCCTACACCATCGGGGATCACCTCGCGAAGGCCGACCTGCCTCCGGTTCCGGAAGACCACCCGGCCTGTGTCGAAGCCGTTCAGGCAGCCGAGTCACGCATCAACAGACTGTTGTCGGTAGGAGGGCGTCGCACTGTCGACAGTTTCCACCGGGAACTTGGTCAGATCATGTGGGACAACTGCGGTATGGCTCGCAGCAGGGAAGGACTGGAATCTGCTGTTGGACAGATTCAGGACCTTCGCGACCAGTTTTGGACGGACGTCCGAGTACTGGGCGGGCAGGAAACCCTGAACCAGAGTCTCGAGAAAGCGGGACGTGTGGCCGACTTCATGGAGTTTGCCGAGCTTCTGGCAACGGACGCATTGAATCGCGAGGAATCGTGCGGTGGGCACTTCCGTGAAGAGCATCAGACTTCTGAAGGTGAGGCTCAGCGGAATGATGAAGACTTCAGTTACGCGGCCGCATGGGAATTCCATGGCGTGGGTGAAGACCCAACGCTGCACAAGGAACCGCTAACCTTCGAAAATGTCCCTCCGACAACGAGGAGCTACAAATAATATGAGCGGCGATACACTCACACTGACACTGCGCATCTGGCGACAGAACGGTCCCAACGAAGCCGGTGGCTTTCGCGAATACCGACTCTCCGGAGTCAGTACGCATATGTCGTTTCTGGAAATGCTCGACGTTCTTAACGAACAGCTGATCGAATCCGGTGAAGAACCGGTTGCGTTTGATCATGACTGTCGCGAAGGCATTTGCGGCATGTGCAGCCTGATGATCAATGGTCAGGCTCACGGACCGGATAAGGCCACAACGACCTGTCAGCTCCACATGCGGCAGTTCGCGGATGGAGACACCATCACGATCGAGCCGTGGCGGGCAACTGCCTTCCCGGTTGTCCGCGACCTGGTTACAGATCGCAGCGCGTTTGACCGAATTATCTCTGCCGGCGGGTACGTTTCCGTGAACACCGGAAATGCGCCAGACGGCAACTCGATTCCGGTCCCCGGTCACCAGCAGGAGAAAGCAATGGACGCTGCAGCCTGTATTGGCTGTGGTGCCTGCGTGGCAGCGTGCAAGAATGCTTCCGCCAGCCTGTTTGTGTCGGCAAAAGTCTCTCAACTGGCCATTCTGCCTCAGGGTAGTCAGGAACGAACTTCACGTGTTCTTGATATGGTCAACCAGATGGACGAAGAGGGTTTTGGCCACTGCACAAACACATATGAGTGTGAGGCTGCATGTCCTGTCGAAGTTTCGGTCAGCAATATTGCTCGCATGAATCGTGAGTACATTCGTGCTTCGATTGTCGCAGGCGAATAAGACAACAATCAAATTCACAGATTCGGCTGTAGTTTTGCTGCAGCCGTTTGTTTGCGCAGAAAGCCTCTCATGGATGCATACCAGCGGGAATTCGTTGAATTCATGGTCAGGGCGGATGTTCTGACATTTGGTGACTTCACAACGAAGAGCGGTCGGAAGACTCCCTTTTTCATCAATACCGGGCGGTATCGCACGGGAGATCAGCTGAACCAGCTGGCGCGTTACTACGCCGATGCCATTGAGGCGCAGGGGATAGAGTTCGATTTTCTGTTTGGCCCCGCATACAAAGGAATTCCGCTGGCAACAGCTGTTTCGATGGAGTTGGCGCGACGTGGGAAGAACGTCCCGTTCTGTTTCAATCGGAAGGAAGCCAAAGACCATGGTGAGGGCGGGTCGCTTGTTGGACACAAACCGGCGGACGGAGAGCGGGCTCTGATCGTGGAAGACGTCACCACGGCCGGGACGTCGATTCGCGAAACAGTGCCTGTTCTCAGACAGGCGGCAAATGTTGAAGTGGCTGGTCTTGTGGTTTCCGTAAATCGAATGGAACGCGGCACCGGCGAAAAGAACGCGCTGACCGAGCTGCGTGAAGAGTTCGACATGCAGACGTTTGCCATCGTTAATATTGTCGAAATTGCAGACTATCTTCGTGGACGCGAGATTGACGGAAGCGTGGTCGTGACCGACAAACTCTTTGATCGCATCCAGGAATATCGTCAGCAATACGGTGGTACTGAGTAGTCGGTAACTCTACCACTTCGCTTTCATCGACAGCAGATCCGCGTTGACCGTTGTGAAGTCCATTGCCCGGCAGTCGGCGAACCGCAGGCCGGCAGGGTTTTCACAGGTGACACAAATCTGGTTGTAAATGTCGAGTCAGTCCGGCTCACAGCATCCCTGCAGTCGCTCAGGGTCATGGCGGTTGTCCAGGTGCAGACTCTCGGCATCCACGATGGGCGTCATCGCAATGTTGAACGCAACGTTGCCCTTCGTTGATGAAATATCGCGGCTCGGAGACAACGCTGGTACGCGATCTTCATAACAGATGTCACTGACATTCACTTCATGGTGGGGAGACAGTGTCAGCCGTTCATTGCGTTTTGAACAGAAGAATTCGATTGTGTGATTGCGAATTTGACAAGGGCGAATAACACCAGATGACCGGCATCACTGAGCAGACAGCACTGTCAGGCATGCAGCTGTTGCCGCGGCGACATTCAGCGACGGCACAGGACCAACAGCCGAAAGTGCGACAAGCGAATCACAGGATTCACGTGTCAGCCGCCGCATGCCTTCTCCCTCGTTGCCCATTACCAGCATCCAGTGTCGGTCGCGCGGAACATCTCGCACACTTTCTTTTGACCGCTCACACGTCCCCACGACCCAAATGTCACTTTTCTGAGCCTTCTTGAAGGCCTGTGTCAGGTTGGGAACGACACTGAATGGGACGTGCTCAACACCGCCAACTGCCACATCACAGACGGTGGCGTTGACCGGAGCGCTGCGGTCTTTGGTCATCAGAATCCCGCGGACATTGAAGAAACCGGCAAGGCGGAAGATTGCTCCCAGGTTCTGCGGATCCTGAACGTGGTCGAGTGCCAGCCACAAACCATTTCCCTCGGCGGGTAAATTCTTCCACAGGTTTCCCGGAGGGACCGGAGAAGGAGGCTCTACACGAGCCATCCCTGCACCCATCCGTTCGGTTTCTCGTCGCTTCGATTGCTGCTGTTCGGGCCGGCCGATGGTGACTGAGATACCGCGTTCTCTGGCAGTTCCGGCCACGTCATCCCATGCGGTCCCGGTGCTGTTGGAAGACACTCGTACCGAGCGAACGGCTTTGGGGCGAACACTGAGCGTGGCCAGCACACTGTGTGGGTTTCTGAGTTCCAGCATGAGATTCTGCAAACGCTCCGCGACGAATGAAGGACGTACTTTACCGTACCGCCTCAGCTGCGAAACTGTTTTTCTCAGATTGAACGCCACAGCGAACAGTTGGAAGCCGCCGTGGATTCAGCGAACCTCGGACAGCCGCTCGCGCCATTGTTCCAACTCATCCTCCATCTCTGCGGCGCGATCTTTCTCTGTTCCAGCCAGTTGCTTCCTCAGAACGGCGAGGTTCAACTTCCTCAATCTCAGCAGTTTGGTCACTCTGCCAGTCTCTTTCTGTCGCTCACTCCCGCAGGAAGACAGTCGGTCTGCTTCTCACTCTCTCGGTCACTGAGTGTGCTGTTGGTGTCGAGTGCGGCGCGAACTTCAGTATGTGTCGGTACTTCACCGGACCTGGTGTTGTGACTAGGGGCAACGATCGACCAGATCACAACACAAGCAGGAACAAAGCAGGTTGGAACGACGTTGAAGCAGATAATCTCGCCAGTCGGCGTTCCGTTGCCAAATACGTCTCAGTGAGTCGAAGTCCGGCCTGAACTGCACGGCTCAGAGAGTCCTGAGAACAACAGCAAGTGACCCGACCTCCAAACCTAGGTGACATTCCCCAACAATTGCCGGCAAATGACTCCAAAACGCAACACAACCTGATGTACCTCAAAGGATTTGCGGGTTATTCCGCCCGTATAACCCCTGATCAGCCGTCGGACTGTGAGTCCGGCCCTAACGATGGTCGCACCTGTAACATGGGAACGGGTCGTGGGTATTGCCTGGATTGGGCGAGGCGCGGAGGGAAACATGATTCCGGGAGGCAGAGAAGTCTGCGAGGCAGGCTAATCTGCGTTGAAAAGTCCGCCGATGTACTGGGCAGACCCAAAACGACATCATGGCCTTATCGCCACCTCAGTATGCCTTCCGTCAAAGGAAGCGAGCCGTCCTGCGACGTTGTGTGACACTGCATCCGTCACTCGCTCTGCCGAAGACCACACACCACAGGTTCTGATAATAATGACAATAACGCCCGTCTCAGCTGAACGTCCTCAAATGCACCTGAAGCGTATTCGGATCGAAAGTCACACTCTTCGGGATCAGCATGAACAGTGGGAGGAGCGGATCGCAGACGCCTGCGATGAAATCTGCTGGCAACTGGAAGCACTTCAGAGCCGCATGCGAAATCTGGAGCCGGCGTCTGCCTTGCGGGTGATTGGCAATCCCTGAGTCCGCTGGACTGCCCGACAGCAGCCCGCGACCGCCTCGTATTTCGCGGGATTATCTGCGATTCTGTGATCCTCCCGGCGGCCAGGGCGTTTTGCGGCGATGCCATTGTTTTGCCAATGGCGAATGACTACCGTGATGCGTCTGGCAAAGCCGTCAGCTGACCATCAGCTGCACCCGCTCTGCCTCTGCCCCATCTGGAGGTCCCTCGCGCGCTGTCGGAAATGTACGACAGAACCGCGAATTCAATTCCCTCATCTGAGGACACAACGTGTCGGAAACTCAACCGCAGGCCGTTTCGGAAGAGGCTCCCCCCAAAGAGAAACACTCGAAACTGGGCCAGTTGGCGTCCACCGCGATTTGTGGCAACGACATTACTTCGTCCTGCCTGTACGTGTCAGCACTAGCCATCGTGTATGCCGGCAAGCTGGCGCCCATCTCTCTCCTGATGGTCGCAGCTGTCCTGTTCCTGTTCCGCAGGATTTATGCAGAAGTCGTCGGGGCCCTGCCCCTGAACGGCGGAGCCTACAACGCGCTGCTGAATACAACCAGTAAGCGAGCCGCATCCGTAGCCGCCTGCCTGACCGTTTTGTCGTACATGGCGACCGCCGTTATTTCCGCGCTGGAAGGGATGCATTACGTGCATCATCTCTGGCACGGACTGGATGTCATGACGGGCACAATTGCCCTGCTGGCATTTTTCATGGTGCTGACAATCATCGGGATCACCGAATCAGCAGTTGTGGCGATTGGAATCTTCATCACGCACCTGACCACGCTGACGCTGTTGCTGATCGTGGGACTTGTCTTCATTTTCGGAGGTGGTGCTGACAAGGCGGATGGACTTGCGGTGGCGAAACAGAATTACGCCACGGAACTTCCGGCCGCGCCATCATCCAGCGACGAATTCTCAGACCTGGAATCCGACGAGGACCCACAGGAATCCGGTTCTCTGTGGATCGCCCTGTTCTTTGGATTCTCAGTGTCGATGCTTGGGATTTCCGGATTCGAAAGCTCATCCAACTTTGTTGAGGAACAGGAAAAGGGAGTCTTCCCCAAGACCCTGCGAAACATGTGGATCGCGGTTAGCTTCTTCAATCCGCTCATGGCCCTCCTTGCGCTTGCCGTGCTGTCCATGATTGATATCGGTAATCACCAGAATGCCCTGCTGGCTCACATGGGTAAGGTAGTAGGTGGCGACTGGTTAGCCTGGCTGATTTCCGTGGACGCAGCGCTCGTTCTGAGTGGTGCGGTCCTGACATTTGCGGACCTGAGGTATGCGGACCTGACGCGTGCGCTGCATTTGAACAGAACACTCGATGCAGATCAGGCGCGGT
>CAJWGB010000155.1 GCA_913031625.1 uncultured Planctomycetaceae bacterium
TTGAGTCCCTTGATAAACTCTGCCATCCCGTCCGGGCGATCGGCCAGTTCAAACTGAGCCGCCTGCCTAACCCGACGATCAACATGACTCAACAGTTTCACCAGGTCCTCTGTACCTGCGTTTGCTATGCCTCCACTCAGCAGCTCCGGAACTCCGGCACCGCGCACCGCACTGATCTGATCTTCATCCTCAAACCGATACAGCCGTCCTTTCCCTTCGCCCACCCATCCGTGGACCCAGTCAGACGCATAGAGGCTGCCATCCGGAGCGAAGTCAATGTCGGTCGCAAGGATCGACCAGATAAACTTATGGGAGTCTACCGGGCGGAAACCTGCTCCCGTTGATTCAACAGCAAAGCTGCGAATCCCACTGTTGGCGCTGGCGCCTCGAAAGTCAGCAAGGAAAAAGTGATCCTGGTAGCGATCGTCGAGTCCAAGTCCCGGATAGAAAGTAAAACCTGACGGTCCATCACTGATGTTGGCGAGTGGTGGCAGGCTCCATGTTGGCTGGACGGCGATCGTTTCTGCGTCGGCACGATGCGGATGCCACATTCGCTCACGATTCCATGGACCACGATCCGGGAGATACTGGTAATACATACGCCAGCCGGTATCGCTGTCCTTCACGATATAAGTTAGGCGTGCCTGGTCTCCACTGTCTGAGTTGTTGTCGACAGTAAACAGATTTCCGGTATTGTCGAATACGAGCTCCTGTGGGTTTCGGAGCCCCCACGCAAAGACCTCAAGGTGGCTTCCATCAAGGTCGCATCGAAACACGGCGCCGCAGTCGGGCCGCTTGAGTCGTTTCCCTTCGTGAGTCACGACATTGTAGCCTCGGTCACCCAGACTAAAGTACAGGCGACCATCCGGTCCCATCGTCAGTCCGTGCAGGTCATGACCACGGAAGGCAACCCGAATACCATAACCATGGTGGAGGTCATCAAAGATATCCGCCTTTCCGTCGCCATCAGTGTCCTGCATGCTCCAGAGTTTTGGGATGCACGTGTAGTAGACTTTTCCACGATGTTCGAGCACACCCGCTCCGGTGCCATCAAGAATGTCGTTGAATCCGGTTGCAAAGATGGTGGCTTCATCAAGAGTCCCGTCACCGTTGGAGTCTCTCAGCACCCGAATGCGGTCATGTTCCTTTGCGTAGTTGTGGACATCGTGGCCGAGGTAGCGGCGGAACATCGCGAGTCGTTCCTCAACAGTCTGCAACTGAAGATCGTTGTCCAGCCAGTTCATGTGGCTGCGGTTGTCCTCGACCCCAACCTCCTGCCGAAATGTCTCGCACATAAAGACACGACCGTCGCCTGTAATATGAAATGCAACCGGATTGGCAACATTGGGCTCTGCAGCGAGGAGCGAGACATTCATGCCTTCCGGCAACACAAAGGTGCTCATGGCCTGAGCGCCCTCATCAGATGCGCCTGCAACTTTGGGCTGGTAATCGTCCTGAGCGAACAGGGCGAAGGACAGTGCAGAAACAACAAGGCAGGTCGTGAAGTTACGGAACATGACTCACTCGAATCGTGTGGATGGCAGCCTGCCGAGAATTATAGAGCCGTCAAAGAGTCCAGCTACGTGAACCGCTGGATAGCTCTGAGATAGGCCGAGTTGTCGGTCAGAGGGCCGGTCAGGAAAACCGGGCGGGCCTCCGGGTGTAGGCGACAATCCGCTGGGACGTTGAATTGTGTGTGTGATGCGCCAAAATACTGAGTGAAGGCCTTCCTCTTGATTCCGGCGAAACTCATGCTTCGAAATTCAATTTCCGCCTGTCTCCTGTTGCTCGTTGTTTCGTCTGCGTGTGCTGACGAGTCCACGGCAGACGACAAGCACGTGGAGTTCGTCCGTGCAAAAGTCCTGCCGCTGCTTGAATCTCGATGTTTTGAATGCCATCGAGACCGAAAAGAACATAAAGGCGGACTGTTTCTCGGCAACCGTGCAGGTGCTCTGAAGGGGGGAGAAAGTGGACCTGCAATCGTCCCGGGCAAGCCTGAAGAAAGCCTGTTGGTGGAAGCCATCCGCTACGAGGGCTTTGAGATGCCTCCTCGCAGCAGGATGCCGAATGCCGAAGTCGACATTTTGGTTCAATGGATCAGAAACGGAGCAGTCTGGCCGAAGGATCTGCAATCCGCCTCAACCGGTGGGGCCACTGAATTCCCGCTGCAGCAACGCAAAGAATCTCACTGGGTCTGGAAACCAATCACCAGACCGGCTCCTCCAAAGGTCAATGACGCAAAGTGGGCACGGGACACAGCGGACACATTTATTCTGCACCAACTTAACGAACACGGACTCTCACCGGCTGCTGACGCAGACCGCCACACGCTGATTCGCAGAATCTATTTTGACCTCACCGGACTTCCTCCGACGGTCAAACAGGTCGGGGCCTTTGTGAACGATCCGGGCAACGACGATGAAGCGATCGCTCGAGTTGTCGATCAACTCCTGCAGTCACCGCATTTTGGTGAACGCTGGGGACGTCACTGGCTGGACCTGATGCGATACGCTGAGACGCTCGGGCACGAGTTTGACTACCCCCTTCGAAATGCGTACCGCTATCGAGACTACGTCATTCGGGCATTCAACGAAGATGTCCCTTATGACCTGTTTTTGAAGGAGCACCTGGCGGGAGATCTGCTCAGCAATCCTCGCAGACATCCCGTGGAAAAATACAACGAGTCTGTCATCGGCACAGGATTCTGGTTTCTCTGTGAAGACAAACACTCTCCCGTCGACGTGAAGGGTGAAGAAGCAGCGAAGATCGATAATCAGCTGGATGTTTTCTCACGGACATTTCTTGGACTGACCGTGGCCTGCGCCCGCTGCCACGACCACAAGTTTGATGCCATATCCACCAAGGACTATTACGCCCTGTCAGGTTATCTGCAGAGCTCTCGACGTGTCACACAATGGCTGGATCCAGGCCAGCAAATTGGCGACCGCGTCAATCTGCTGACTAAGCATCGAACGGCCGCTCAAGAGAAGCTTGCTTCTCAGCCGGCAGCCAAAGAACTGCAGCGATACACCCTGGCAGCGTTGGAAGCTCTGCACGGAACACCGAAAGGTAACAAGCCAGAGAACAAGGCAGATGTTGTCTTCGCAGACTTTGAACAATCGTCTTATGTGGGCTGGGAAGTCAGTGGAGACGCGTTTGGGAAAGCGCCTGCGCAGGGCGGATTTCCCCGTCAGCAGCAGGTGTCCGGATACAACGGAAAACAGCTCGTGAACACGTACCGGGACAATGACAATCTGCAAGGGCGGCTTGTCAGCGAGAACTTTCTGGTCAAACACAACAGCATCAGCTTTCTCATTGGCGGAGGAAACTTCGCCGGGAAGACGTGCATGAATCTGGTCATTGATGGGAAGACCGTCCGGACGGCGACCGGCAGGAACAACGAAAAGCTGTTGCCAGCCTCATGGGATGTCTCCGAGTTTAAAGGCCGCACAGCACGAATCGAGATTGTGGACGAGCAACAGGGAGGATGGGGGCATGTCAGCGTTGACCAGATTGTGTTTACCAGCGACTCATCTCTGCCCGGACTTCGTCGTGACCTGACGAAGGTGGCGGCTGAATTCAAGTGCGACCCACATGTCCTGTCTCGCTGGATTGGCCGACTAAAAGACGACTCGTCCACCAAAGGTGGCAGCGCATTACTGGTGCCGTCACTGTTGGCACGGCACGGCAGCAATGGTGACGCGATCTTCAAAGACTGGGGACAACTGACTCAGCCCCCCCCTGGGAAAGACGAAACCACCCCGTTTGCGGATCTGCGAACCGGGCTGCCGGAAGACTGGTTTGTGAATGGACACGCGTTCGAGGGAATGACGCCGAAATCGGGTACGGGGCTTGAGTGGCGAGGAGAGGATATTGTTCTGAATGCAGGTGAAGGTCTCAGTTCCGCCACGCTGTCAACAGAACTCAGAGGAACCCTTTTGTCACCCACTTTTGAGCTCAAACATCCAGAGATCCTTGTCAAAGTGGCCGGGCAGGCGACTCGCATGCGTCTGATTATCGATGGTTACCAGATGTATGAATTCAATGGTCTGCTGTTCGACGGTGCAAAACAAAACATCGAAACGAATGGTGAGTTTCGGTGGCTGCGTTTCAGCGGTGATATGCATCGCTACCAGGGGCATCGTATGCACATCGAATTCCTTGACGAAGGGAATGGCTGGTTCAACGTGCAGGAAGTCAGGTTTGCGAATCGGCGCGGTGCGAACCCGGCGGGCGAACCGGTGCACGATGTCAACGTATCCCTCGCCGGCGACGTCCGCTTCGACGGCAGTCGGGAGCAGGTTGTTGCAAAATGGGCCGCACAGATTGCGAAGGACTCAGCACTGGAATCCTCTGTGGCGATGTCAATTGGACTCTCCTCTGAAGCTGATGCTGAGGACAGCCTCGAGGCATTCAGGAAGGCAGCTCAAGGTATTGCTGCCCCAACTCCTGTTCTCGCCATCATGGATGGGACTGGAGAAGATGAATTCATTTTCATTCGCGGCAGTCACAGAAACCCTGGCCCAGTGGCTGAACGTACCATCCTGACTGCGCTCCAGCGCCCAGACACCGCGCCAGTCGCCTCAGGCAGTGGGCGTCTCGATCTCGCGAACCAGCTTCTTGATGACTCAAACCCACTCGTCGCTCGAGTCGCCGTAAACCGAATCTGGCACCATCTGTTTGGACGCGGTATCGTTGAGTCAACCGACAACTTCGGCGTGCTCGGTAAGCAGCCGACTCATCCGGAGCTTCTTGATCACCTTGCGACGCGATTTCGAACCGACGGGTGGTCCGTCAAGAAGATGATTCGAAGTCTCATGCTGTCACGTGCGTACCGCATGTCCAGCAGTAAAGACCCGGCTGCAGAGTCCACGGACCCGACCAACCAGCATTTCCATCGGGCAAATATTCGGCGCCTGCAGGGGGAAGCTGTTCGAGACGGTATGCTGGTCATGTCAGGCCGTCTGGACCGCACGCAGTTCGGGCCATCGATCCCACTTCGTCTGACGGCATTCATGCAGGGCCGCGGGCGGCCACGACAGAACGGACCAGTTGACGGGAATGGCCGTCGCAGTATCTACCTTGCGGTCAACAGAAATTTCCTGTCGCCGTTTATGCTTGCCTTCGATGTTCCGGCCCCAGTGACGACGATCGGCAAGCGGACAATTTCCAATGTTCCTGCACAGGCTCTGATCATGCTGAACAACGAGTTTGTTCGGCAGCAGTCTCAGGTCTGGGCCGAGCGGCTCCTCAAAGAGTCTCACGCGAATAACGAACAGCTCATTGCAGCGGCATGGTTGCAGTTATTAAGTCGACCTGCGTCTGCCGACGACCTGCAGCCACTGCTGGAGTTTGCCGGTGACGAAGCACTCAACAAAGAGACGCTTACGGAGATCTGTCACGTGCTGCTTAACTCCAAAGAGTATCTGTTCCTGCATTAGAACGCGTCGTATCTCACGAGTTTGCTCATTCGTAACCCGACGCGTCCGAAAGTGATGAAGGCGAATTTGCGGGGCTTCATTCTCTGCAAGTCCGCAGCGGCAGCAATGGAATCACCGCCCGTTTGTTCGCGCTCCGGGCTGATGAACAACCGATCTGAGTGTATTTGCTTTGTGTTCAAGGCACCAAATTTGCCTGAGCCACAGCCATTTACCGTCCCGGCTCTTTTGGCCCGTAACTGATCGTGACGCGGGATCGGTCGGTTTCCAGGAGGTACTCCTGACGTTTCGCATCGTGGCGCACCCTCAGCGGTTCTCTGGCAACCAGAATATCGTTACTCGCCAGAATCTCCCCGGTCTGAGGATGGCGCAGATCTATTTTCAGGCTCCGATAGCGACGAGCACGTAGACGAGGCTCAAGATTCTGGCGCGCTTGAAAGATATTTGGGTCGAGCCAGGACCAACTCAGGATCAGGCTGCCGGGGTCTCCCAAAACTCTGGGCATCTGACAGGCTACCGTCCGCTGGTCCCAGAGAAGGCGACCAGTCTCAAGGTGGATACAGAACAGTCGTCCATCTGCAAGTCGATCAAAACTGTAGCGGCCATCGGCGGAGTAGACGCTGTCCAGAGACCTGATGTCTCCAATGGAAACGAACGCGAGTCCGTCGCGTGTCACTGCAGTGAGGGCCCGGCCTCGATCAGCCGGGAGTCGGTCGGTAACATCGAGTGCAAATTCAATCTCGCCGGTTTCTGTATTCAAAATCTTTAATTCTTCATCTGTTGTCAGGACGACCGCACGGTGTTCGGGGAGATGCAGTAGCCCTGACTGTCGAATTGAAGAGATGTTTTTATCCTTCAGGAGATCGGTGCCTGAGCTGATGTCAAGCAGGTGGATGGAACTTGTCCCTGCGGTTGTAATCCTGCGGAACAGGAGTCTGCGACCGTCCGATTCCGGCGCAGAAAACGGATCTGTCTCCAAAGGGATCTCTCGAAGAAACTGGCCCGTTCGCGTTGAGTAAACGGCACACGCATTCTGTTGCACACCAATCACTCCGGTTACATCGGAGTCACCAAATATGTAGGGCTGCAAAGCCATGTACGTTGTGGCCGGGGGGCCGGCCGGCAGTCGCCTTCGCCACAGCACACTCCCAGTGACCGGGTGCAGGCAGAAAAGACTCTCGCCAGCCATCACCGTAAAGAACGACGGACCGACGGTCCCCGGAATCACTGGCATGATCTCTGCTCCGGAAACTGGAAGTCTTCGACTCCACAGGACCTGTGGCGCTCCCTTGTGAAGCAGAGACAGCATGCCGACTGTCTCGGCGTCAAACATTGGCAGTAAACCGGGAGCAGACGCATTGGGCTCTGCATCCATGACAGTGAGTGGAGCGGGGAGTCGCCGGCCTGTGCTGACCGCGCCGGTCATCGCATCCAGTCGATAAACTTCTCGCTGGCCGTCGACCTGAATCACGGCGAGCCGGTCCCTGTGCCACGACGGCAGGTGTGGAATGTCGCTCGCGCCCTCCAGCAATTCGGCGAGGCGACTCTCATTGTAAAGCAGCATCTGTTCAGAGAAGTGAATTGCAGAAGGTTCCGGAGGCTGACGAAGATCGATTGATGTGCTTCTGGCATTGGAACCACGCAATTCATTCAGGAATCGCTTTGTCTTTTCATCCGGCTCGGGGGGCCTCAGCAATACAGATTCAGCACCTTCGGGCCATTTACTGCGCATCTCCGTTGCCAGCCGGACCGCTTCGTCCGACGCATGAGGAATCAGAGTCTGCCGTTCCAGCCAGTGAGTCGTTCCAACAGGTGGCAGTTGCGGTGGACTACTGTTCAATTCCTGAGAAGCAACGTCAGCGCGAATCCACCAGTCGGCATTAATTGGGATCACAGAAAGAGCGTCGGGAGGAATCTGGCCTGCAGTCAGAATCTGGCGTCGCAGGGACTGAACATTCGTGAGCGAAAAACGGTTCAAACGAGCCAGCGTCAGACCCACGTCCACAGAATCATCGGCTTCGAATCGTGCGGCAGCCAGATTCGACAGCAGCACTTCAACGGCCACCTGAGTGGCGGCGGCAGACTCATTGCCATTCGCCCCGGCGATTAGTAACAACTCCTCAATGGCCTCGTCTTCTCGTCCCGCCCTCCAGAGTAATCGACTATGGTTCAGCGAAGCCAGGGCTTGTGGCTGACGTTCCAATTGGGCGGCCGATGCCTCAAATGCCTGCACAGACGTTGGAGTCGTTGCGCAGATGAGGCTTCCATTAGAGCTCAGGCCGCCGATCACACCATCGCTTTCCAGTTGTGGGAGTTTACCTGCCAGTGTGCCCGTCTCCAGATCAATGGCGATTACTGAGCCGTCTGCTATCGGCAGAAGACAACTGTTGGCAGTCGCAATCCCGCGTCCGGTTTGAGCGGGAATCCCGAGCTTCCAGATTGTCTGGCCATCAGAATGACGTATGGCTCGGATGTGCCGAGAGCCGACGAGGATCAACGAAGCCGCTCCCTCGTAAGCACAATACGTGTCATGACTTCCTTTGAGCATCGAAGCACCTTCAGGCTGGCGGGGCACCTGCCACAACGTCTTTCCCGTTTCTGTGTCCAGGCAATACAGGTCCCTTGAGGGAGGTGGCGACCACAGCAGTCTTCCGTGAATCACTCGCGGCTCAAATGGCCTCGGGTCATCCTGGACGAGGCGACGAGTGGTCGCGTTGTCGAACGCATGGTGAGTACTGTTGGCCCACAGCAGTCGCCCATCGATTCGGCTCAGCCCGACTGCAAGCTCAGACGACAAAGCGACGACGACAACATTGCCCGCTACTCCACAGAATCCGCTCTCCTTTCGTGCCCCTGAGAATCGGGCTCCTCGTTGATTTCCGACTCGAAATGCAACCGGCTGCTCCCACAGCAGTTCTCCGGTCTGCTGGCTCAGGCACCGAACCCAATGAGACTCGGACTCATTAGCCAGTGCAAAGACGCATTCACCAGACACGACTGGCAGTCCGGAAAACTCAAAGTTGGTATTCTGCGCTGCTAATGGTGAAGGTGACTGCAGGACCGATTCACCAGCCGCCGTCGTCAGAATGTAGTCAGCTGCTGGTTTTGGTCCCGCAATCCATCGGATACGAGGTTGGGGTAACAGATCCAGAGCAACAAGTCGCGTGGGCTGAAGTTTCGAGCGGATGTGCATCGCTGGCAGACGCGCTCCAAACGGTCGAGTGCCCCGCTGCAGAGGCTGGAAGCCGTCGTAGAAATACACCCGATTCCCCTGAATCGTCAGCCTGCCCAGTGTCGACATGCGGGCAAGCTCTGCTGGAGAAAGTGTGATTGACGGATCATTCGACAGATAATCAGGTCGCTGAATCGTGTCGGTCTTGAGGGACCAGACGACGTTCCCGCTCGCTTTATTTAAGGCAACGATACGCAGGGGGGTACGACCAATCACAAGGTCATTCGTAATTTGCACCTGCCAGACGTTTTCCTCGAGGGCGGGGATCAGATCAGGTTGATTCAGTCCACCCGCGGACGAAACCAGTTGTGGCTCATCCCAAACGGACTCACTCCACTGCCATAACCGATTCGGTGCCGGTCGGCTGAGGTTATTTGCGGTCGCAATCTGTTGCCCTCCACCGACTGCCGAAACAGGAAGATCAGGCAGTTGTTCCGTGATGTGTTCAATCGGAACGCCTCGCTGGCGAGCCAATGCGACATACGAGGTCGCCTGTTCCCATTCGCCGCGAGTGAATGCGGACTTTGTCAGGGAGAGGAGAGCCGTATCGCCAACGGATGTGAATGGCCATTCATGAAGGAGTTTCAACAGAGCTTTTCGATCACCAGCCAGAGCTTCCTGAAGTTCTCCGGACGCTTCACGCTGAGCGCGATTCTCCCACTGGATGCGTACAGTGGGCGGCTGTTGTTGCAACAGCTTTTCTGCTCGTTCGCGAACACTCCGCTGATTGAGCCCGTTTTGCTCCCCTTGATTATCAGTTGATGCAGTAAACTCGTCGCTGGAGTTGCTCAAAATCCGTTGAATCGCTTCCAGCCCGATCTGAGCGTTCCCATCAGCGAGGGCTCGAGCTGCCGCTGTCAGGAGCTGCTGAGAGCGTGCTTCCGGAGACGAATAGAGCCGGGCCCTCAGAGTTTCAGCGTCACCATAGACACGACTGCCTTCCTGCGCGGAAAGCAGTCCCGACAACTGGATGAGTGCGCAAAGCTGAATGATGACTCGTATCAACACTACTTACCTGCCACTGATAATTGGGTCAGCTCCGAATTAGCTTAGGTAACTCATTATGGGGTGTGTCAGTGAAGTGAGCCAGTTGATTCCGTGGTTTAAAGATTCTCAGCAGTTGCAGAACCCTGTGCGCAGAATGGTGTCGATATGTTCAGGACATCCGGCGCAGCGCCGTTGACTCAGAGGCAGACGTTCGACAGAATTCTGCCTGCGACCAGAGGGACTGGTCCGGCAGATCCTGCAAGATGTTAAACACTGCGGGATACTGCCCCGGATTCGTGGATTTCTTCAGTGTTGAAGACGCGAGTCGCGGTCAGGGAAACCGTTTTGTCCGATCTCCACAGTATTGTGTTCGGGTCTTTCGACAGACGTTTCCATGTCGGCATCTCACCAGTCGCCTCAGGCTTCCCTTGCAGCACTGCGCAGCCAACTCGCAGCCGCCCAGGTACAGCCCCCCGACCGTTCCGCTGTTTCCACTGCTTTGCCCGCACTGGATCAGTTGCTTCCTGACGACGGTCTGCCAGACGCAGGAATTGTGGAATGGGTGAGCGACAGTCCTGGCATCCACGGAACGTCACTTGCAATCCAGTGTGCGGCACGTTTTCTAAAACAACCCGGCGCCTTTGCCGTACTCGATTCCAACCATACGTTTCACCCGGCATCCCTCCCATGGCTTGGGATTCCAATGGCTCGCGTGCTGGTCGTTCGTCCACAAATAGTGGCAGATCTCTCCGGTCAGACCGGCCAACAGGCACTTCGTCGAGACACGCTGTGGTCGCTGGAACAACTGGCACGGTGCGCTGGAATTCGAGTCCTGCTCACATGGATCGATCGCATCTCGTCGACTGCTCAGCGGCGACTACAGCTTGCCGTGGAACGCAGTGGCGTGGCCGTATTCCTGATGCGACCGGCAACGGCACTGCGGCAGACGTCATGGGCCAGTCTGCGGATCCGGGTGCAGACAACGAACCGGTCATCCATCCGAGTCAGGCTGATCAGGTCAAAGAACGCAATCACACACGACGGCTATGTCGAATTGGGAATTGATCATGAAACGGGTCATGTGTTTGAGGTTTCCAAACTTCCCAATTCAACGACATCCAACAATGAGTGGAGGCCTGGTCATCCACTCACCAAAGCCCGGCGAGGGTGAGAAGTCGTCTCTGCATGAAGCCGACCTTGCATGGCTGAGGAAACAGTTTCCTTCCGCCCGCAGCAGTCCGGTAGTAGTTGCGACTGACAGAACCGGATGGAAACACGGGATTCGGCCGGGAATGCCGCTTGCCGAGGCACGCAGCATGGCCAGTCCGCTCCAGCCTCTTCAAGAATCTCGAACAAAGAAACAGCCACCCGCTGACAAAGTAGAATTCACGATTCGGGAATGGACGCCATTTACTGATCGTGAGACTCTGGCAGCAGACGCAGAGCTGCTCCGACCGTTCGCGCCTGTCATCGCGATTCCTGATGTCTGTGTACCCGACTGTCTGATCCTGGATGTTACCGGCTGCGGCGCACTCTTCGGTGGTGAATCAGCCCTTGCAGAGCAACTCCTCCACAGGCTGGCCCAACATAATCGTTCAGCTCATCTCGTCATTAGTGATAACACCGCCTGTGCCTGGGCATTTGCTCATCCCAACGGCCCGGAAATCGCAGCTGCTGCCAGTCACTATGCTCCGGACGAATTCCAGACTCCTGTGACAATTATTCCTCCGGGACAGGCACCGGGGTGGTTTGAACACCTGCCGACCGAAGCTGCTCGCCTCGCCAGAAGTGACGTGGATATTCTCCGGCAACTTGGAATCCTGACACTCAGGCAGCTGGTTCAGCTGCCGATTGAGGACCTTCCATCACGCCTTTCCGACGAAGCCATTACACGAGTCCGTCAGCTCACGGGAGTTACAGAGGAATTGCTGGAGCCCATTCCGGAGGCCACACCTGTCACCGCCTCGTGGGTCAATGAATTTCCTGTGAGTGGACTCAAGCCGCTGCAGATGATTGCTGAACAGCTGATTGATGATGTCTGCCAGCAGCTCCGCAGACGGCATGTTGGGACCATCCGCCTGGACTTTAGCCTGCGACCGGAAGAAGGAGACATCCTTGAACTCTCGGTCGAAGTGGTTCGCCCGACTCAGGAGGAACGGCTTCTGCGAGACGTGACTTTCCTCAAGCTGGAAACGCTCCGAATTCCGAAAGGTCTTGTCGCAGTCTCAGTCACAGCCCAGTCAGTGCCGCTCCCTGTCACTCGGCAGCGTGACCTGTTTGATACTGCTGGTCATCTTCAGCCGTCCGAAGAGCTGACGACTCTTGTTAATCGAGTGACAGGCCGACTTGGCAAAGACAGCGTCCTGCGAATCCGGACTCAGCCAACCTCCGTTCCGGAAGACAACATACAACTGAGACCGCTTGTCGGGAGCCATATTCAGGAGAACATTCAAAACCTCGTTCATGAACTCGTAGCGCCGGAAGGTGGCGTCGATCTGGAACACTCCATACCAGGCAGGCCGCTGTGGCTGTTTCAGACTCCTGTCGAGGTGTCTGTGGAAGACTCCCCGGATGCAATTTCTGTACGAATCGGTGGCAGCAGCCATTCAGTCATTCAGTGTACAGGGCCGGAACGAATTCAAACGCAATGGTGGAACGACATCCCGGTCCATCGCGACTACTTTCGCATGCAACTTCAGGAAGGCGGGACGGCA
Organism: uncultured Planctomycetaceae bacterium; assembly: GCA_913031625.1. Lineage (GTDB taxonomy): Bacteria > Planctomycetota > Planctomycetia > Planctomycetales > Planctomycetaceae > Fuerstiella. The sequence goes on from CAJWGB010000155.1 coordinate 12,372, forward strand.
TGGGTGTTTCGCGATCTGCGGACCGGGACCTGGTGGCAACACGGTTGGTTCGAGTAAAACGCCAGCAACGCTTCAAGCGGCAGACCGACTCAGCGTAAATCCTTCACGGCCTGTCCGGCTCTGTAGTTGATTCAGCACCTCGACTGGAAACCCAGTCCAGACCAAGAACCATCGCACAACCAGCGACAGCAAGCACAATTGTCAGCAGCACCTGACTGTCAAACGATGCAGGCATCACGTTTTCGAAGATCTTGTGCCTGATCTTTTCAACCTCTGGTGTGGTATCCACCTGGAACGGCCACAGCTTGTAGAGCGACCCCATCATGAATCCACAAAGAACGGCCATCGTTCCATCGTGGTGAGTTGCCAGCAGCCATTTCAGCACTCGACTGAATCCAATCAGCCCCGTCAGACACCCGCAGGCAAAAACAGTCAAAGCAATGAGCACTTCCAGTTCAATGTGGCCGTGAACGATGCCCTTAATATGCTCGGTAATGGTGTGGTACTGCCCAAGCAGCAGGAGGATGAATGCTCCACTGATCCCCGGAAGAATCATCGCAGTAATTCCAATTGTGCCGCACAGAAAAAGGTACCAATGGGCGTCAGGCGGATTCTGCAGTGCGTTCAAAGTCACGATTCGCAATGCAACCGCGATACCGACCACCAGCAGAATAATGTGCGCGGACTCAATTCGGCGGATGCGTTTCCCCACGAGTAGGCTTGACGCCAGAATCATCCCCGAGAACGCAGCAAACGTGGGAGTTCGATGATGAGTCAGGAGGAAATTCATCAACGAGGCCAGCCCGGCGATTCCGCACAGGATGCCGGCACCAAGAGCGGCAACGAAGGGGAGGTCGATTCGATCGGCGGCCCCTCTAAAATCCCTCTTGATCACCAGCCGAAGCGTGGTCGCGTCACAACGACTGATGGCAATCACAAGACGTTCATAGACGCCGAGAATCAGCGCCACTGTTCCACCTGAGACACCTGGCACAATGTCTGCCGCGCCCATGAGGAATCCGCAACCGGCGATGCGCGCACGAGCCGGTGCGCTGCTGGATTGGGAGTTTTTGGCCGAAGGTTCGGCAGTTGTGGGAGGTTCAGACACAAGGGCACTCATGTAAATGACTCCGGGAGAGGCCGTCAACTGTAGGGCACTCCGGAGCGGGTAACGAAAATCCTCTAACTGGGTTGCCGGGTTTTCGTGTTTATCGGCGGGCTCCATACCCTTGCGGGGGAGGAATCGCCCTGCAGCAAACTTCCCTCATCTGATGGCAACTCGTACGACGAGCATGCGGCATAAGAGCGTCATGACGATTAGTCCGATTACGTGGGGGCGATAGTTCCGATTGGCACAGTCTTGCTGCCGGTAATGCCTGTTCCTGAGACAACGACTGCTCTGAAAGCAACGAGACCCTCCCACAGGCATGTATCGATTCTGTCGATGCTGATTGTTACCGGGAAGGGGCTGAGCGGGCGGTGACGATTAAGACGTCGTTGGTTTGTGGACAGTGACCTCGTGAAGAGCCACTGCGATGGATTGGATTCCGCAGACCGCGATCACGGAGGCGCGCATGAAAATCGTTACCCCCCACACGTTCCGCAAACGCGTTACAGTTTATCTGCTGCTCACCGCAGTGTTGGCGCAGTCACTGACCGGCTGCACGCGCCGGTTCTGGCGCGAGCAGGGCGACGCGGCCGCTTACGACGCGGTCTCCGAAAAGCTGACGGATGAACGGTGGATGAATCCGCGGATGGATATTGCGGCGGACCCGCGCAGTCGTTTCTTTGATCCGTATGACCCGGACGAAGAACCGCTGCCCCCGGATGACCCCGAAGCCCACAAACTGATGCACTGTGTCGATGGCCATGACGGCTACGAACACTGGCATAAGTTTGGAGAGGTGATCAGCGTCGAGAATCCTAACTGGCTGATTCCCTACACAAACACTCTCACCCCCAATCCGGTCGACAGCCACGGTCAGGTTGAGATTCCGGCCCTGACGCTGACTGAGTGTGTTGACCTTGCATACATTCACAGCCGTGAATACCAGAGTGCAATTGAAGACGTCTATCTGCAGGCGTTAACGGTGACCGAGCAGCGATACCTGCTGAACACACGATTTCTGATTGCCGGACCTGGACTTGGCGGAGGTCTGTTCTCATCAAACCGAACATTCAGCAACGGCGGAGTGCAGTCACAGTCATTGCAGACTGGAATTGGAGCTCAGCAGCTGCTGCCCAGTGGTGCTCAGCTGAGTGTCGACGTGCTGAATACGATCACGTGGAATGTGGGTAGCGCTCAGGGGTCGGCCCCGAGACTTGCGTGGAGCCTGACACAGCCTTTGCTCGCTCAGGCGGGGCGGAAGATCGTCCTTGAGAATATCACGCAGGCCGAGCGAAATCTGCTTTATCAGGTACGCACTCTTGCGCGATTTCGACAGCAGCAGTTTGTCCTCGTCGCCACAGATTTTCTAAGGATCCAGCAGCAGCAGCAGACAATCCTTAACCAGGAAAACAACATTCGTCAGCTGAAGGATCAGATCGAGGGGCAGTTGTTTAAGAGCAGGCTGCCAGTCGGCGCAGTCTCAGAATCGATTCCACAGATTCCCGAGGGACTCCAGATCCCGGAACCTCTGCAGGGCAAGCTGGTCGTTGAAGTTCAGCCGGGAAACAAGCCCCAGCCGACAGGACTGGTGCGCTGGACACAACCAGGCCCAATTTCTGACGAAGAGAAACAGGCTATGCTTGCCGTGTCAGATTCACCGACGTGGCAGGCTGCAATTCGGCAGTTGTTTTCCTACAAGGAAGGTCAACAGACAAACCTGAATACTGCTCAGCTGACCAGTCGCCTGAATGAAGCTGAAAGTTCCCTGCTGACATCAAGGAGAGCGCTGAACGACACTCTCGACGCATTTAAGCTGCGGCTGGGCCTTCCCACGAACGTAAGTATTCAGCTAGACCTGTCATTCCTTGACCAGTTTGAAAGTATTGAAAAGGCACTCATTGAAGCGACGACGGAACTAAAACAGTTTCAGTACGAAATGGGTGTCACGATTGCGGCCGGTGTTGATGGTGCCCCTGAGTACTCAGCACTTCAGGCATAC
>CAJWGB010000156.1 GCA_913031625.1 uncultured Planctomycetaceae bacterium
TGGCAGAATATTTGACGCAGTCGGCGCTCGAAGAGGCGGCGATATTCACCAACGCCGAAGCGCCGCCCTTGGCGGGTGAGGCGCTGGCAGGGGAAGAACCGCTGCGTGCTCTGGATCTGTTTGAACAGCTCCAGTTGCTTAAGCCGGACAATCCGGCAGTGGAAGAAAAGATTGCAGTGCTGCTCGAAGAACACGGTCCCGGACAGAAATCACTTCTGCGAGCATTTCAGATCAATGAACGACTGTTGGAAGACAAGTCGCGCGATGATTTACGCATCCGGCAGATTTACATTGCCGATCGACTGCGACGGTATGCCGATGCCGGTCCACACCTGAAGCACCTTCGGGAACTGGATTCCCCGCTCTCAGATGTCTGGTACTTCTCGGGCCTCGTTGCGGAAGGTATCGGGCAGACAGCTACCGCGATTGAGTACTACCGTCACGCGGTGTCGCTTGAAGATCCCAACACGAATGCGTTCGCCCGACTGGCGAAACTGCTGACAGAAGCGGACGAACGGGCTCAAGCGGAACGCTATCTGGAACAGCTCATCGCTGACGACGATTCTGCAGACGCGCGTCTGGTCAGGGCAGGGTGGCTGCTTAACGAGGAGCGTCCTGTCGATGCAATTTTTGATCTCAAGCAGGCGCTCGCTTACTCACCCGCAGATGTGACAGCAAACGGAATGCTGCTTCAGGCGGTGCGCAGCGCTGCCGCGATGAATGCATCCTTTGACGCGTCGAGTCAGTACGGCCTGATCGTGCTGCATCTGAGTGAAGTGCTGGCCTGCCAGCCCGAAGAAGAATCCAGGCTCCGGCTGTATCTTTCCTCTGCACTCTGGGCGGAAGGAAGTCGAGATGCTGCGATCAAAACCCTGAGAAACGGCATTGAACGTGACCCACAGGCCCATCGGCTGCGTGAAATGCTGGTCGATTATCTGATTAATCATGAACGTCTGGCTGAAGCTCAGTCGGCGTTTGATGAACTTCCGTCCCGGGCGATTTCTCAGGGACGGCGGAAGTTCATGGAAGGTCGTTTGCAACTGGCTCAGGGAGATCATCAGTCGGCGTTCAAGCTGTTTGAGAACGCGCTGGCGCTTGCAGGGGACGATGGCAGGCTGGCATCGCGGAGTCGAATCTGCATGGCACTGTGTCAACGCAACTTCGGCAACGATGTTCGCGAACTGGATACGTATCGCGATCTCATCAAGACCAACCCGGAATTTCAGAATGCCCGCCTGGGCCTCGCGGCGGCATACGTTCGTAACAATCAGATTTCACTGGCCATCTCCGAGTACCGGCAGCTGATGCATGTGGATGGTGTCCCGAAATATCTTGCCGGTCTGATGATCCGATACCAGCTCTCGCTCCCACCCCGTGAACGGGACTGGAGCGAAGTGCAGACGCTGGTGATGTCAGACGATTCTCCGGTCACAGATGTGGTGGAACGTACACTGTTGCAGGCTGACCTCAACTTTGCCATGGGCTATCCGTCGCGAGGGATGGACGTTCTGGATATTGCCAGTCGTCGATTCCCCGACAATCAAAAAATCAGTCAGGCCGTTCGACAATTGACATCGAGTCACGCCGAAGGACTGAACCAGAGGATTCTGAAGCTGCTCGAAGAGGACCCTTCGAACCTGGAAGCTCACATAAGCATTCTCAGACTGCAGCTGGCTCGGGAGGACTCGAGCGACATGGAGGCATGGCTGCAGCGTTTGGCGTCAGGGGACGCGTGTCAGAGCCTCAGTCGTATCGAGCGACTGCTTGTGATTGCAGAAGCTGCGACAACTGTTGCCGAGGCTGAAATCACAGTCAGGCAGGCATCCGATCAAACGACGATCCTGCTCAACAATGCGGGTGAAGCATGGAAACAGATCTGTGAGTCGACTCCGGCGCACTACAGTTCGTATGCCAGATTCCTGGCCATTCATCGCTCTGCAGATTCCGCGTTTGATACGATCAGAAATGCGAAACAGATTCCGCCGGGAATCAAGTCCCTTGCTCTGGTCGAATGCCTGCGTCAGAAGCCGGATGATCGCGAGTTTCAAACGGCAGTTGGTAATGAACTGGTAGAACTGATCAATGCGGAGCCTGCCAACATGGACCTGCGACTCGCGTATGCAGACGCACTGCTGACTGTGGGTGAGCACAAAGCGGCTGAGCAGATGCTGACAGAACTGTCTGAATCGGCTCAGGATGCACGGGCATTCGGACGGCTTGCATGGATGGCAGTCTTCGTCTCAGAGGATCAGGAGACAGCACTCAAAATGTCTGAAGCCGCGACGCTTCGGCAGCCTGCTGATACAACGATCAGAAGCATTCGAGCGCTGGCCCTGGCCGAGTCCGGTCAGGCGGAGCAGGCTTTGGAAGTTCTGAGGTCGATTCCTAAAGGCAGACGCTCACCGTCATCATTGCTCTACGAAGCACGTGCTCAGCAGTTGGCAGGACGAGATTCGGCCGCGGCGAAGATGGTGCAGTATCTGATGCTCAAGAGGGCAGCGCTCGCGGCTCCAGAGGTGAGCCTGTTGAAACGCATGCAGGAGCAGCTGGGAGTGACCACGCCACGCATGAGTCGACGGTAGGTCACGTTTCAACCTGACGCGAGGCCAAGGTCTGATAGGGGTTGCGCGATACAAGCCCACAGCGGAACAGGAAATTGCATCCGTCGACATAAGGCGTTTGACAGCCTTGCTTATTGTTAGCCGAGACGCGTGAGCGTCCGGGCGAAACGCACAGTCTGGCCGCTCGTTGGCCCCCGAGGCCTCACGGCTTTCGGCTCACATGTACTTCATGCAGCAAGGCTAATCGTGGATCCATCGATTCGTGTCAGGTTGAAACCTGACCTACTGCTTTGACTGCAGTCGATTGAGGAACCGCTGCATTTCCGGCGGCCATTGTGTGTCGAACTTCATGAGCTTGCCATCGGACGGCAGCTTGAACTCAAGCACGGCAGCGTGCAGGGCAAGACGCGGGATGCGGCTTGTGTCTTCGACGTCCGGTCCGCCCATTGGCCCGCGATACTTGATGTCACCGCAGATGGGGTGCCCGAGCTCCGCAAGGTGAATGCGGATTTGATTCGTGCGGCCTGTTTCCAGGCGACATTCGAGCTCGCTGTACTCTCCGAGCTGTCGGAGAGTGCGAATGTGAGTAATTGCCTCCTGGCCAATCGATGTGTCGTCGGTGCTGCCGCGTAATCCATCTCCGCGGTCACGAATGAACTGCGACGTAACCGTCTGGTCTGCAACCGTCCCGGGGACCAGTGCAAAGTACTTCCGCACGGCCTTGTGTTCCGCAAACTGCTCAATGAGGTGTGTCTGCGCCTTCTGAGAACGAGCAAACATCAGCAGTCCACTGGAATCACGGTCAATGCGATGTACGGAAAACATCTTTGGAAGCCGTGGTCGAATCCGTTTGGATTCATTCTTCTTCGCTGCGTGAGTGCGCAACAGTTGCGGGACACACTCGTCGAGCGTTGGCTGCTGCTGCTTGCGGGCACGCGACCAGCCCATTTCATCTTTCCGGCGCAGGGTGGTCATGCCGGAGGGCTTGTGCACGATGATCACGTCCGGGTCCACATAGAGAATGCGGACATCTTTTCGCGTGGGGGGCGGCGGCACAGGCCTGTCACTGATCTGTACGGTTTCACCGACAGTCAGTCGTCGCCCTTCGTCCATGCACAGCACGCCTCCGATCGAGATGTGTCTGCCCTGCATCAGTTTGCGGGCCGCTGACCACGAAAGTGAATCCGGTGCCTGTTTCCGAATCGCCGCCAGAATGGCCGGCTGATTCTCGTCTTCGCATGTAAACTGAAATTCCATGGCGGGCATTGTAGGGACTCAGGCTCCGCTTGCATGCGTGTTGCTCAGGCCTGCTCTGACGAGCCACGAAGTGGCAGCAATATCCAGCCGCGGGGGAAGCCCGCAGTTGGCCGCGTCCTCCGATCATTGTCGGCAAAGCGGCGACAGCGGTGATCCCAACCACCCGATTCACGGCTCGACAGCCCGGGCCGCTCGCGCCGCAACCCATTGAACCCAGGTGCGGCATGCCTCGCCGCCTCACATCACGCGAGCACTTCCTTTACAACCTCACCGTGCACATTTGTCAGCCGCCGCTGAATACCGTTGTGGTAGTACGTCAGCTGCTCATGGTCGATGCCAAACAGGTGCAAAACGGTGGCGTGAAAATCGTGCCATGGCGTCGGACGCTCCACAGCTTTCCAGCCCACTTCGTCGGTTGTGCCAACGGCTGTTCCCGGCTTCAGGCCGGCACCCGCCATCCAGCAGCTGAAACCATATCGGTTATGGTCACGGCCCGGTCCGACCTGATTGGCGGCGGATTGAGCGAACGGAGTCCGGCCAAATTCTGTCGTGAAAATGACGAGCGTATCTTTCAGCATGCCTCGCTGTTTCAGGTCACTCAGGAGAGCGGCTACCGGCTTGTCGATTCGGCCTGCTTCCAGCGTATGATTGTCTTTGACGCTTTCGTGAGCATCCCAGCTGGCTCGCGGACTCCCGGCGATCGGGCCCCCGGAGAACAACTGTACGAACCGGACACCGCGTTCAAGCAGTCGTCTTCCCAGCAGGCATCGGCGGCCCATGTCTGAAGTGTTCTTTTCGTTGAGCCCATACCGATTCCGGGTCTCCTGTGTTTCGCCGGAGATGTCTGCGACTTCAGGAACCGATGACTGCATCTTTGCTGCGAGCTCATAGCTGCGAATGCGAGCGGCCAGCACAGGGTCTGTTCCTGTCCGCTCGGAATGCTTCTGATTGATGGCGTTGACGAAGCTGCGAGTGTCCCGATCAGTGTCCGCCCCAAGCTCACGTGCCGGAAACAGATCCCGCACCGGTCGTTCTCCGCCCTTGAAGACGACTCCCTGGCTGCTGGACGGGAGGAACGCGCTGCTCCACGTTGAGGCTCCCGTGTTGGGAGCTCCGCGTTCATCGTTCAGGACAACATATGCGGGCAGTGATTCGGATTCTGATCCAAGACCATAGGAGATCCATGACCCCATCGACGGGAACCCGTTGAACTCAAAGCCGCTGTTGGCCATGAACAGGGCCGGCGTATGGTTGGCTGACTCGGAAACCATCGACCGGATGATCGTCAGATCGTCGCCCAGCTCAGCAATGTTTGGAAACATTTCGGAGATCATCAGTCCGCTGTCGCCGCGCGGTTTGAACTCCCAGTCATGTTTGCGAAGCAGGCCAACCTTGCCGAAAAAAATGTCCGGCTTCTGGTCCATAGCCAGCGACTTGCCGTGCATCTTTTCGAGCTCGGGTTTGTAGTCGAAAGAGTCCACATGACTCATCCCGCCAATCAGGCAGATGTGGATGGCTCGCTTTGCTTTGGCTTCGAAATGCGGGCCGATATCGGCAGAGGCAGATTGCTGAAGCATGGAAGCGAGCGCCGTAGCTCCCAGACCGTTGATCCCCCAGTTGAAGAGGTTCCGTCGGGACAGCGATGATTGGGATTCAAACATTCTGAAACTCACAAAGTTGGTGAGGCGAATTGAGAAGAAGCAGGAGTGGCTCTACTCAATGACGACAAACTCGTTGATGTTAAACAGGCCTCGGCAGAGGGCTGGCAGGCCGTGTGCCATGACAAGCTTCTGAGACAGTTGTGACTCTTCATCTGTCGGAAGTCTTCCAACTGCCAGCTGCCATGCTGTTTTGACCTGAGCAGCCACGTTCTGCGGCGATGATTTTGCAACGCGGGCTGCGAATTCGTCTGCAGTCTTCAGGACGAAAGAATTGTTCAACAGGCTGAGCGCCTGCAGTGGTGTCGTGGTGACCGCTCGACGGGGAGCAGTTGCGGCTGGGTCCGGACAGTCGAAGGTATCGAGGAGTGAACTGCGGCCTCCCCGGGGATTAAATCGGTAGACAGTGCGGCGATTGAATTGTGGTCCGTCCACTGCCATTGCGGTGTAATAATTCGTTCCATTGTTGGCAGTCACCTTGACGTCTTCGAAGCTGGGTCCGCCCATCTGCAGGTTGATGGTTCCCGATATTGCCAACATGGCGTCACGAATCGACTCGGCTTCCAGTCGTCGTGGGGTCATTCTCCACAACAGGCGGTTGGCCGCATCAACAGACGCTGGGTCTTTCTGTCCGGGAGCCACGTGAATGTAGCCCGCCTGCTGCCATGTTGCGGACGTAAGAATCAGACGGTGTAATTTTTTAATGCTGTAGCCGTTGTTCCGAAACCACGCTGCAAGGAACTCGAGCAGTTCCGGGTGTGACGGTCGGCCGCCGTTGAATCCAAGATCATTGGGTGTATCAACGATGCCTGTCCCAAAATGATAATGCCAGATGCGATTTACAATGACGCGAGCAAACAGCGGGTTGTTGTGACTGGTGATCCAGTCGGCCAGTTGACGTCGTCGGTCCGCTTCCGGAGCGTTTGCGGCAAGACCAAAATCAGCGTCGACGCCGCTGACTGCTCCCACTGCTCCTGGCGTAACCTGGTCTCCCACCTTGTCAGGGTCACCCCGCAGCAGGACATTCGTGACGGCTCCTCCTCCGGGAGTGAGCGTGTAGATTCTTTGGCGAGCCAGACGGGCCTGTGATTCTCTTTTTTGATTCAGGGCCGTGACCTGTGTTTTTAGTCGGGACCGCTCCTTCCGCTTTGCTTCCGGCAGCCACTCGACGATCTGCTCTTCGGGGACCCATGCCGATGGATTGCCCGCAGTCGCCGCAATCTCTCCCGGTGAGAGGGCTCGATCATAGAGTGCCGCACTGAGGATCTTCGCGCTGAGTTGTCGGTTGCCACCTGGAGGCTTGTGCCGCAGTCCAAACACAATCTCCGTATCACCGGCGTTGAATGTCTGCAGCCCGGCTTTACGGATGGATCGTCCGTATGGCACACCATTGCGATACGCCGTGATCGTTCCGTCCTTCTGATAGACAATTGCCATATGGACCGGTCGGCTGTTGGCTTCCGTTTCCTGCGGGGCCTCGAACGAATCTGTCCTGACAAAGCCATTGCTGCCTGCCATCCATTGGCCAGCCTCGCGTTCACCAAACACGATGGCATCAAAGATCACACCATCACGCTTCTCAATGGAGATCACTCCACCGCCACGCTGTGTGAGGTTGTCGAGCTGTACCCATGCTTCCAGAGTCTTCTCACCGATATTCTTTGCGAGTGGTGCCGTCTGCACCCATGACTTCCCATCGACGATCAGCGCTCCGTTTTCGAGCTTCGCGCCACTCATGAACTGTCCGTGCAGATTTCCAATACTGTCCCGCAGGTCTGAATCGAACTCCCACCTGGCAAAGGCCTTTGGTAACTCGGGTTCCCTGGCATCGCCTTTCTCTCGCGCTTCGATGATCGCTTTGCGGGCTACGCTATCGATTGCGTTGAGCTGCTCCGTCACAACTGACAGTTTTGCTTCTGTGTCTTTCAGCTGTTCGGCAGCCTCGGCCGACTGTTCTTCGCGTTCGCCGTAGCCCAGTCCTGAGATGGCGGATGAAAGACGATAGAATTCCTTTTGAGAAATCGGGTCGAACTTGTGGTCATGACACCGCGCACAGTTCACTGTCAGTCCCACGAAAGTCTGGCCAACTGTCGCCAGCACTTCTTCGAGTTCGTCCTGTCGTGCCAGCAACTTCATGCGTCGGCTGCCACCGACGACCGTGTTGTGGACGCCGGCGACCCAGAACCCTGTGGCTGCTGCTCCTTCGACACCACCGACCAGTTTGTCACCGATGAGCTGCATGCGGACGAACTGGTCATAAGGCAGATCGTTGTTGAAGGCATTGATGACCCAGTCGCGATATGGCCATGAGTTGCGTCGTGGGTTATTTCGTTCAAAGCCGTCACTTTCGCCGAACCGGACGACGTCCAGCCAGTGGCGGCCCCAGCGCTCACCGTAGCGGTGCGAAGCCAGCAGTTTCTCAATCAGTTTGTTCCATGCCTCCGGGGAAGGATCGTTTTCAAAAGACTGAACTTCTTCCGGGCTGGGCGGCAAACCAGTGAGGTCGAAATACAGTCGACGGATCAATGTGCGTGGATCTGCTTTATGAGCTGGCTGCAACCCGGCGTCACTGAGTCGCTTCAGCACAAAGTGATCAATGGAAACCCCGTCCGCCACAGGTTTGAGTGGCTGCAGAGACCACCAGTCTCTTCCGGCTCGTGAGTCTGTTGTATAGGCAAAGGGATCGAGGGGACTTGTTCCCCACTTTCCTCCCTGGCTGATCCATTGTTTGAGGACTCTTTTTTCTTTGGCATCCAGAGGATGTTTGGGAGGCATCTCATCTGCGTCCACGCGCCCCCACAGAAGACTCTCTGCCGGCTTGTTCTGCACGATCGCCGCGCCGGACTCGCCTCCCTTTGCGGCTGCTTCGGCTGTGGTCAGTGAGAGTCCCCCTTTTGGTTCTGCTCCGCCGTGACATTCCAGACAGCGTGAGGCAAGGATAGGGGCAACCTGGCTGTCGAAGTCGATGTCTTCAGCGGACGTTGTCTGTGGCAGGAAAAGGCTGGAAGTCAGCAGACAAACGGCGAAATGAGGCAGGCGGGTTCTCATGAGGCACCGGTAGCAGGAGGGAACTACGTTCATCAGAACATCAGGCTATCGTTTCCAGAGGGGCGCGACCAGTGTGCGTCGCCGACTGACTGCCTTCCTGGTATCCTGATGTAATAAACATGTTTCCTGCCTTGAGGGGCTCTTATGCGTTGCTCGTTTTTTCTGTGCCTTGCAGCCCTGCTATGTCCTGTGCTGCACGCTGACGACCGTCCGAATATTCTCATTATCGTGACAGATGATCAGTCGCCCTTCACCCTGTCATGTTACGGAGACACGCTCTGTGATACGCCTGTTCTTGACAGCCTTGCGAAGTCAGGGATGGTGCTCGATCAGATGTATCATATGGGGTCAATGAGCGGTGCGGTCTGCTCGCCTTCACGCACCATGATCATGACGGGGCGGACGTTGTGGCACCTGCCTCCTCGCAGTCGAAAGCCTCGGAAGGCAGAAGTCGGTCAGACAGACGGACGGGATATCCTCAATAACACTCTTCCGGCAGTCTTTAATCGCGCTGGCTATGAGACGTTTCGAACGTGCAAGAAGGGCAACAGTTATGCTCTGGCAAATGCGCTCTTCCAGATTGTGCGTGACCAAACCAGCCGAGGGGCAGACGCAACTCAGGGAAGTCAGTGGCACGGGGAACGCGCGCTCGAGTACCTGCAGGACCGAAAAGAAAGAAAGGCATCAAAACCGTTTCTGATGTACCTCGGATTCTCGCATCCCCACGACCCTCGTGTTGGACGGGATGATCTTCTGAAGAAGTACGGAGTGGAGAACCTGAAAAAACCTCCTACAGAAGTGAAAGAAGGAGCGCCCCCGCTGCCCGTTACATGGCTTCCCGAACATCCGTTCCACCACGGACATCCAGGACTGCGGGACGAAGTGGCGGTTTCCGGTGTGCTCAAGTCTCGAACGGAGGCAACAGTTCGCAATGAACGCGGGCGGGATTTTGCCTGCATCGAAAACATCGACCAGCAGATCGGACGCGTCCTCAAACAACTGAAGGCCAATGGGGAATACGACAACACGTACATTCTGTTTACGTCAGACCATGGCATCGCTGTCGGGCGTCATGGCCTGATGGGAAAGCAGAACCTGTATGAGCATACATGGAGGGTTCCCTTTCTTGCATTGGGCCCTGGAATTAAGGCGGGGTCTCGTGCTCCTGGACGCGGATACCTGCTCGATATTCTTCCCACCGTCTGCGAACTGGCTGGGATTGAACAACCTGAGACTGTGCAGGGAAAGAGCCTTGCCGGAGTGTTTCGGTCAGATCAGGATGCCGTTCGTGATACGCTCTACGGTTGCTATTGCGGAGGCACCAAGCCGGGCATGAGAAGCGTACGGAAGGGAGACTGGAAGCTCATCAAGTACGACGTCCTGGACGGGGAAGTGCAGAAAACGCAGCTGTTTAATCTGGCTGAGAATCCTCACGAACTCCTGAAACAGCATCATGCTGCGGATGTGGTCAGGCGGACGGGTCACGAGCCGGAGGCTCATCAGGTGAATCTGGCTGATGATCCGGCCCATGCTGCAAAGCGAAAAGAAATGGAAACGCTGCTGCTTAGCGAAATGCGACGTTTGAAGGATCCCTATCGACTGTTTGATCAGCCGGAAGAGTAGCGTTCACCTGGATCCGACTCAGCGACGGGACCCCTCCTCAATAATTGGAATTACACCCATGCGGTACAGTTGTCTGCTCGGCATCCTTGTCATGATCTCTGCTGTAAGTGCTCAGGAGAGTCCGAAAGAGATTCTGAACCGTTTCCGCAGTGCCGGAATGAAAGGGGGCGACTCGGCCGCTGGTGAAAAAGTGTTTCGATCTGAAAAGGCCGGCTGTACGAAGTGTCATACCACTGGTGAGAAGAAGCGACTTGCCGGCCCGGATCTCAACGTGATCGGCGACAAGTTTGATCGGAATCAACTGATCAAATCAGTGCTGGAACCAAGCGCGCGGATTCATCCTGATCACGCAACTGTCAGCCTTGTTCTCAAAAGCGGCAGGGTGGTTAACGGAGTCCTTAAACGGCGCACCGACGAATCAGTGGAGTTGTTTGATGAGCAGGGCAATGCGCAGTCGGTTTCAGTCGACGACATTGAGGAACAACGGGGCAGCAAAACGTCATTGATGCCAGCAGGCCTGCACAAACTGATGGACGAACAGCAGTTTGCGGACCTCATCGCGTGGCTGGAAACGAAGACTCAGCCGGACTCTGACCATCCCGGGATTCCATCTCAGATTTCATCTGCGACAAAGTCAGCAGAATTGAAGGTCTTTGCCGATGGGTTCGATCACCCTGTGTGGCTCACTCCCAAACCAGGCGAGCATGGGACGTGGATTGTTGTCGAACAGAAAACATGTAAGGCATGGCAATTGAAACAGTCAGCCGGGGACCTGACAAGATCCGTCTTTGTGGACATGAGTTCGGAGAGCATCAGTGGCGTCTATGAAGGAGTGATGTGCCTTGCGTTTCACCCGGACTTCGAAAAGAACGGCCTGTACTATCTGAATCACCACGTCCGTGAAGAGGGCGTGTTTTCTCCCGTGATTGTGGAGCGTCAGGCAACAGAGGATCGCAGCCGTGATTCCGGTCGTGCCACTCGTCGTTTGATACGCATTAAGCAGGAAACGGACCTTCACTGGGGCGGCATGCTGGCGTTTGGACCGGACAATCTGCTTTACATCGGAGCAGGCGACGGAGGGCCGCAGGAGGATCCCGATGGTCACGGGCAGAACACAAAGACCTGGCAGGGCAAGATCCTGCGAATCGATGTCGATGGTCGCACGGGTGATAAAGCGTATGGCATTCCTGATTCAAATCCGTTTGTCGGTCGCACGGATGTTCTGCCGGAAATCTGGGGACTCGGTTTCCGGATGCCTTGGCGATTCAGCTGGGACAACAAAACGAATGAAATGTGGGTTGGTGACATTGGGCAGAATCTGTTTGAGGAAGTCACCATCGCAAGAAAAGGGGGGAACCACGGCTGGAATGTGTACGAGGGATTTACACACTTCTCTGACCGATACCGCAGACAGGGAGATTCCTATGTGCCTCCCGTCTTTTCGTACCGCCGCCGTCTGGGCGTTTCCGTGACCGGTGGTTACGTCTATCGCGGCACTCGCAACTCGTCGCTTACGGGTTGTTACATCTTTGGTGACTTCGAAACAAAGTACATCTGGGCACTGCGGCGGGAACCATCCGGAGGTGTGACTGTCCGGCGGATTGCTCAGTGTCCGCAAAAGCCGTGCTCCTTTGGAATCGATCACGACGGAGAGGTCTTTGTGATCGGATATCAGGGCACGATCTATCGACTTGTGGTCGATGGCGTTCAGTTTCCCTAGACGATTATTCGGGCCGACTGATACTGGTAATGGATTGGTGAAATTCGCAGCGGAGCCATCATTTGAGAATCCGTTGAGGGGGCAGAGGAGTCCATAGGCACTCATGAGTCTCGTGGGGGCTTCATGAAGATCGCTGTACTGCCTGCGATGTACGTGGATAAACGTATTTTTGGGACCACAACGGCTGCATACGGTTTCTGTCTGATTATCAGTGCTGCGCTCTGCGGGTGGGAGAATTTGAAGTCTGTTGCCGGCTGGCAGGGCTGTTATTCTGCATTGCAGGGGCATGTACGTTTTTTGTGGGAGCGGCTGTCAGCTCCCTGAAACTCAGGTCAACGAGGCAGCGGGCAACCTAAAACGTAAATTCTGGTTAACTGAGGGAGTATCCGGGCAGGATCGTTCTTGCGGTGAACTGTGTCTGTCGCGACACTTGGGCGTGACATTCCTGCAACTGATGCGAGAAGCAATGCTCCACGAATATATCGACATCTATAGCCCTCTCTTCAATATGGCCGTGGTGCTGGTCGCCGGAATTGTCGGGGGAGAGTTGTTTGCCCGTATGAAGCTGCCCAAGGTGACCGGTTGGATTGTCACGGGCATCATTCTGAGATGGTTTGACCTGCCTGGACTGACTGCAGATCCATCGCTTCATCCGAATCTGGATTACTTCAGTGAGAATGGCGTTCAGATCATCCCCACTCTCAATTCGTACGCTCCCTTTAACTTCTTTGTCCTTGGCTACATCGCATTCACCGTTGGGGCGACGCTGCATATCGCCAGCCTGCGCAATACTGAGAAACGAATCGGTTTGTTGCTGCTCGCAGAAGCGACGATCACTCCGTTGATTGTGGGGAGCATCATGGTTCTTTGCGGGATGGTGATGGGGCTCGACAAGGTCCCCGCGATTCTGCTGGCCGCGATTGCGATCGCCGGAGCTCCCGGGACAACAGTTCTTGTTGTTCAGGAAGCTCGAGCTCGCGGCATTCTCACGCGCACGCTGATCGCAGCCATCGGTCTGATCGATGTTGTGGCAGTGGCCATTTTCGTGCTTGTCGCGACACTGTATGCCCCCGGACAACAGGGGCTATCCGGCTCATTGATGCAGTTGGGAGAACAGCTCAGCGTCACGCTCGCAATTGGATTCGTGACGTCGGGTATTGCGCTGCTGTTGACGCGCACGGTTGTTGGTCCGGCGTTTCTTGGGCCAACGATGGTTGCCGTGATTCTTTGTTCGTGGGGAGCAGGTTACGCCTATGGGATTTCCGGAGGCATTCTGGCGTGCACGTTTGCCGGTATCGCGGTGACCAACCTCAGGCATGACACCGTTCGGTCTGCGGAGGCATACCTCCATTCCATTGGGGGCGTATTATTTGCACTGTTCTTTACATTCGCCGGAATGAAACTCGACTTCACCAAGGTGCCGGCGGCTGCTGGTCTCGTGACGGTTTACTTTTTTGCTCGGCTGCTCGGAAAGTATGTCGGTGCGTTTGGCGCAATGAGTCTGGCTGGTGTGACGAAACCCGTGCGAAACTTCCTTGGGTTCGCACTGCTTCCTCACGGCGGAGTAGCGGTTGGGCTGATCATTTTTGTGCAGGACCGGTTCCCTGATGAGGTCAGTGGGCCCGTTGCCACGATTGGGCTCGCCGCTCTGGCAATCAACCAGCTCCTGGGGCCAAGCGCCGCAAGGAAGGCTCTGCAGAAGGCTGGTGAAGACCATATGGATCGTCCTCGACTGCTGGACTTCCTTGACGAACAGCGAATCATCGTTGGTCTGACGGGTTCCGATCGCACAAATATCATCGAACAACTGACTGAGCAGTTATACGCGACGACTCAGATGGAAGTTGAGAAAGAGGAATTTCTGAAACTGGTCGCAGAGCGCGAAGAGACCGTAACGACATGCGTCGGAGAAGGTCTCATGATTCCTCACGCGATTCTCAATGAAGGCGAAGAGATTCGTGGCATCCTTGGCATCAGCTCCAAAGGGCTGCATCTTGATGCTCCGGATGGCCGTCCGGTACACGCTGTTTTGTTGCTGGCGACACCTGACTCGGATCGCAAGCGTCACCTCGAGGTGCTTGCCGCGTTTGCCAAAGCCATTACGACGGACATCAATATTCGAGAACAGTTGTATCACGCACGCAGCGCGGCTCACGCCTACAACATTCTGCACGCTGATGATGCCGAGGATATCAATTACTTTCTGGAAGACGCTCTCGAACAGGTGGCTGAAAAGAAAGAGTAGACGTATCCTCGCTCTTCAGGCCATTCGAAAACCGAACCGATTTGCTCCGCAAGCCCGGCATTTGCTGTGTCTTCGATCTGCGGTCTTGGTTCTGGCGACCGGGATTCGGAGATCAGGCGGCACAGGGCTGACGCCCGCATCAGCGTTATTCTCTCAACTGGACAGTGTTCCAATGACTCGAATCATTGCTTTGTCGTTCCTGTTATGTTTTTTCACCCTGACCGCCACTGTCTCTGGTGCGTCAACTGAGGACCCGCCGGGCATTATCCTGCTGATGGGAGACGATCATGGCTGGGATGAAACGGGGTACAACGGTCACCCTCACTTGAAGACGCCTGTCCTCGACGAGATGGCATCGAACGGTTTGCAGCTGAATCGCTTCTACTCGGCTCATCCTTCCTGTTCGCCAACTCGCGGCAGCGTGATGACCGGGCGGCATCCCAATCGATACGGTACGTTTTCACCAAACTATTCGATCCGGCCGGAAGAGATCACCATCGCTAAAATGATGGCCCTCAACGGTTATTACTGTGGCCACATTGGCAAGTGGCATCTGGGGCCGGTTAAGAAATCCTCACCGACGTCACCGGGAGCAATGGGGTTTCACGAGTGGTTGTCACACGACAATTTCTTTGAACTGAACCCGGTGATGTCGCGCAATGGTGGGCCCCCCGGAATGATTAAGGGGGAGAGTTCTGAAATCTGTATCGAAGAGACAATTCGCTTCATCCAACGGTCTCGAGAACAGAATAAGCCGTTCTTCGCAGTCGTCTGGTTTGGCTCACCCCACGAACCCTATTCCGGGCTGCCGGATGACCTGCGTTTGTACGACAACCTGCCGCAGATCTATCAGCAGATGCTGCTGCGGGTCATCGCGCATGAAGAGAACATTGAAATGTCGGACCGTGCGGCGCTCGATCTTTTGGTGCGTGGCCTGCGTGGTCAACCGCGTACTTATCATCTCGAAGGCGTCGTCCTCGAACTGCCCAACGGCAACGAGTACGCGGTGCCCTTCTTCCTGTTTGCGGAGAAAGATCAAGAGTTGCTGCGAAGTGGATGGGATGCTTGGATTCAGGGGCAAA
>CAJWGB010000157.1 GCA_913031625.1 uncultured Planctomycetaceae bacterium
AAATGTAAATATTATTTTACAAAGCGATTTTTTAAAAATTTCTGACTACGTTAAGTCACTTTTTTATTTTTTAAGAATAAAGAAGATTAACCTAAGGAATTTAATTTTTAGAGGTTATAAAATTGATAACTTAGTTAGGTCTGAACTTTTTGAAAAAAGATTTAACCAGTCAAGTATGATAGCGCTACTCAACTATTACTGTTTTAAAAGAATGTATCCATATTTAGAATTCAAAAAGTTTGTTGAACGTGTTTGTGGTTTCTGTTGATTGGATATCCCAATCTGACTCGTGGGCCCGGTTTCCTCGGACAGAAGGCAGGCTTTGTCTACCTCACCGACCTGAAGACAGGGCCAGCCGGATTGACTCGCCCCGAGGTGATTACTCCAAAACGACAGCTGCGACGTGAAACACTTTTGAACACGGTGCGCGCGGCGGGGCTCGACCGAAATCCCGACAATAAACTTCTCCAGCAGTACGACGCGGCAGTCGGAGAAAGCCTGCGTCTCTCCGGCCCGGAATTCATGAAGACGTTCGACCTCCGCGCCGAATCGGAGTCACTGCGTGATACTTATGGAGCAGGATTTGGCCAGCGACTTCTGGCGTCGCGTCGTTTGATCGAACGCGGGGTCCGCTTCATCGAAGTTTCGCACAACATGAATTTCAGAAATGGAACCGGCTGGGATACGCATAATCAGGGACAGCAAAAGCAGCATCTACTGATTCAGGAACTGGACCGCGGGCTGTCTGCGTTGATGAACGACCTTCGTCAAAAGAACCTGCTTGACCGAACATTGATCGTGATTAATTCCGAGTTCGGTCGCCCGGCTCAGTTTGATTCCGGTGGGGGCCGTGGACATCACTCGAAGTGTTTCTCCACCGTCCTGGCCGGCGGCGGCCTGAAGCACTGCGGTGCCTGGGGTGTGAGTGACGAACTGGCGATGAAGCCAGTCGAGAATCCGACCAGTGTGCCTGACTTATTCGCCACCATCTGCAGTGCCCTGAAAATTGACCCGTCAGAAAATCTCTACGACGGAGACAGACCGGTCCCGATTACTGATCAGGGGATCCCAGTCTCTCAGTTACTTTCGTCTTAACGATCCGTTCCGGAATGCCGGCAGCCCAGGATTGCGTGATGACCGGACCTCGACTTACAACAATCGTGGCTTTGATGACTCTGTTAACACCGAGTCGTGGTGACGAGGCTGCGCAGCGAAAGTTCTTTGAGCAGCACGTCCGTCCGGTCCTGCATAAACACTGTCTCAAGTGCCACGGTCAGTCCCGGCAGAAGGGGCGTCTGCGACTGGACACACAGGCAGGTCTGCTCAAGGGAGGAGAGTCCGGCCCTGCTGTTGTTCCCGGTAAACCCGAAGAAAGTCTGCTCATCGAAGCGGTTCGCTATGAATCACTGGAGATGCCTCCTGACGGCAGGTTGCCCGAAACGCAGGCCAGTTTGCTGGAAGAGTGGATTCGCAGTGGCGCGTGGTGGCCGTCTGAGGACGGTAAACCTGCCCGTCTGTCTGGATCTGCATTCACGAAAGAGGATCGCAGTTTCTGGAGTCTACAGCCCATCAGGCAGCCGAAGGTCCCGGACTTGAAGAGTTCCTGGTCGCAGAACGCAATCGACCTGTTTGTTGAGGCTCGACTGCGTGACGCTGGAATCACTCCTGCACCCCCTGCAGCCCCGGATGTCCTGGTCCGACGGCTTTTTTTCGGACTTCATGGTTTGCCTCCCGGTACAGAAGAAATCATGAATGCTGCCACCTCCGGCGATATCAGCCAGGAATGGGCACAGCTGGTGGATCGGGCACTTGATAACCCGGCCTACGGAGAGCACTGGGGGCGTTATTGGCTCGACGTGGTTCGTTACGCTGAATCGGACGGGTTCCGTGCCGACTTTTATCGCCCCAGCGCATGGCGTTATCGAGATTACGTTGTTCGGGCATTTAACTCCGACATGCCCTACGACCAGTTTGTGACCGAACAACTGGCCGGTGACGAGGTGGCACCTGATCGAGCGGATGCACTTGTCGCAACCGGATACCTTCGAACGTTCCTGTACGAATATAATCAGCGAGATGCCCGAACTCAGTGGCAGGACATTCTGAACCAGGTCACCGATGTGACCGGGGAAGTCTTTATGGGAATCGGCGTCGGTTGTGCTCGGTGCCATGACCACAAATTTGATCCCGTCCTGCAGGACGATTACTTTCGACTGCAGGCCTGCTTTGCCACGATGATTCCAAGAGACGACGTGCCCGCAGCCAGTGTGGTGGAACGCCGGGAATATCAACGTGCGCATCAGGCATGGCTCTCCAAAGCCGCAGATCTGCGTGCCGAACTGCAGAAGCTCAAAGCGCCTCACCTTGCGAAGGCTGCAAAGGGAGCGATCGAAC
Source organism: uncultured Planctomycetaceae bacterium (assembly GCA_913031625.1). Lineage (GTDB taxonomy): Bacteria > Planctomycetota > Planctomycetia > Planctomycetales > Planctomycetaceae > Fuerstiella. The sequence continues at coordinate 2,395 of CAJWGB010000157.1, forward strand.
GGTTTCCGGCGGACATTCAGGAAATCATGGCAAAGCCCAAGAGCGAGCGTGTGCCACTGGAACAGCAGCTGGCAGATCTTGTCGATCGGCAAATTGAATTTGATGTGGGGCGTCTCAAGTATCCGGAGGCTGATCAGAAGCGAATTGATGAACTGGAAAAACAGATCGCAATGCTGTCAGGCAAACCGCCTACTCCGCTTCCCGAAGCGATCACTGTGACTGACACCGGCACTGTACCTCAGATCGTGTATACCGCAGGTGATGCAACTCGTGAGCCGGTCACTGCCGGTGGACTGACCATTCTCTCGCCAGGCACCTTTGCCAGTGAGCCTCGCGCAGGATCCACCGGGCAGCGAACTCAGCTGGCGCGCTGGTTGACCTCCCGCGACAACCCTCTGACAGCACGGGTCATTGTTAATCGTGTCTGGCAACAGCACTTCGGCACCGGACTCGTCGCGACCGGCAGTGACTTTGGTACTCTTGGCGATCGGCCCAGCCATCCGCTGCTGCTCGACTGGCTCGCGTCCGAGTTCATTCAGCACGGCTGGAGCATCAAGTGGCTGCATCGACAGATCCTGACATCCGCGACATGGCAGATGTCGTCATTTCATTCGAATGCGGAGGCGGCTGAGAAGATCGATCCCGATAATCGGCTTCGATGGCGATTCGATATTCGTCGGATGACTGCCGAGCAGATCCGCGACAGCATGCTCAGCGTATCCGGTGAGCTCAGCAGCAGAGTTGGCGGTCCCTCGGAGGAATACTCTTCCATGCGTCGATCGTTGTACCTCAAGGCAATGCGCAATTCACCAGAGCCGTTGATGCGGTCGCTTGATGGTGTTGATGGGCTGAACAGTATCCCTCGTCGCAGCACCACGACAACACCGACTCAGGCGCTCAATCTGATGAACGGTGAGTGGGTGCGCGATCGAGCAAAGGCAATGGCAGCAACCGTTGTCGATGAATCCAGTCAGGACCCGCCTGCCCTTGTACGTGCTGCGTTTGCTGCCGCCCTCGGGCGAATGCCGCAACCGGACGAAGCCAGAGCTGCAGAGCAATTGCTGGCAGACGCGGGAGCCGGCAAACAGTCTCCCGGCACTTCCGAAAACTATGTTCAGTTTCTGAATGGATCTGCAGGACTGTTTCAGGAAGGTGCATTGCCACCTCAGCGGACAAGAGGCAACGAACCGTCCATTAAGGGGCCCTTTAGTGTCGTTCTGGCTTTTCGTCTGTCGTCTCTCTACCCGGACGCCAGTGTGCGAACTCTGGTTTCGCAGTGGAACGGAAGCTCAGGCGCAAAAGGATGGTCGCTTGGGGTGACCAGTACTCGTTCTGCCTATCAACCACGTAACTTCATCCTGCAGTTTGTCGGCAATGGCGGCTACGAAGTCGTTGCCTCCAATCTGCGGCCGGAACTTAATCGAACTTATGTCGCCGCGGTTGTCGTTTCAGAAACCGATCCGGACGAGAAGAGCCGAACCGGCCAGGCTGTGTTCTTTCTGCAGGAGATTCCAGATGCCGTGGAACAGGCCCTCCCCAAACTGCAGTCAGCAGTCGTTCGATTCAAGACGTCTGCCGGACTGCCTGGTTCTTTTCCTCTGACTATCGGTGGCCGTGTTGAGCCGAAAAACAAAGCGGGACATCGCTGGAATGGCCGAATCGCGCAGGTAGGGTTGTTTGATCGAGCGGTGTCTGAGGAGCAGGTTCAGTCTCTGCTGAGTGCGAAACTGAACGACAAATCTGTTACCTCGGCAGAGCCACTGGCGTTCTGGAGTTTTGCTTCAATGGATGGAGCAGGCGGTTCACCAGCGAAGTACCCACTGACCGGCGGCGCTCCCGTTCAGTCGCCTCTGGAACGAGCAATGACTGAACTGTGTCATGTGCTTCTCAATTCAAATGAGTTCATTTACATCGACTGATCGGACCGCGAATCCATGACAGCCTTTCCATCACGACGCGAGATGCTGACAACAGCAGGTGCTGGCTTTGGTGCCCTGCCTCTGTCGGCCATGTTGTCTCAGGACGCTGTCGCCGACAATCCTGTCAGCTCTCGTCTGCCTCATCGCCGCACGCCGGCGACAAGTGTGATCTTCCTCTTTATGGAGGGCGGCCCCAGCCACCTTGACCTGTTTGATCCCAAACCATTGCTGCGAAAGCTGGCGGGGCAGTCACTGCCGGATTCATTTGATAAGCCCGTCACGGCGATGGGCGAAGTGAATTCGCCACTTCTTGCAGATCAACGCAGATGGGCACAGCACGGAGAGAGCGGCCTGTGGATTTCTGACTGGCTGCCGGAAACGGCGAAGTGTGCTGACGACCTTGCCGTCATTCGTTCCTGCTGGAGCAACGGTATCAATCATGCCGGGGGTGTCTCCAGTATGACAACTGGATCTCCTATTGCCGGCCGACCTTCTCTTGGATCATGGGTGACCTATGGACTTGGCAGCGTGAACGAGAACCTGCCCGCGTTTGTGGTGATGCAGGACACGACCACTTCTGTTGTGAACGGGGTTCGCAACTGGGGAACCGGTTTTATGCCGGCCGTTTATCAGGGCACTCGATTCAACACGACCGGGAATCCTATCAGCAATCTTGCTACGCCTGCCGACGAGAGCGCCGCAATTCGTCAGCAGAAGCTGGGGCTCCTGAGTCTGCTCAATCGAAATCATGCAGCAATGCGTCCTCAACAGTCAGAGCTGGAAGCTCGGATTGCCGGATACGAACTGGCATTCCGAATGCAGTCATCCGCTCCGGAAGCAGTTGATTTGACGCAGGAGACAGAAGAGACACTCAATCTCTACGGGATGAACGAGAAAGTCACCGCGACGTTTGGTCGTCAGTGTCTGCTGGCCCGTCGGCTGGTCGAACGTGGTGTTCGATTCGTGCAGCTTTATCACGGCGCCGGCAGCAAGTGGGATTCTCACAGCTCTATTGAGAAGAACCACACATTTCTGTGTCAGCAGACTGACGCATGCGTGGCGGGCCTGTTGAAAGACCTGAAGCAACGTGGGCTGCTGGAGACAACGCTTGTCGTCTGGGGGGGCGAATTCGGCAGGACTCCGATGAGTGAAAAGGGGAATGGTCGAGATCACAACCCAACGGGATTCACCATGTGGATGGCAGGAGGCGGGGTGAAGGGGGGCCAGGTAATTGGTACCACCGATGAACTCGGCCTGCATGCTGTCGATGATCGACTGCATGTCCATGACCTTCACAGTACCATTATGTGGCTGATGGGACTGGATCATCGAAAGGTCGTGTACTACGACAAGGGCCGTCCGGAACGAGTCGACCAGAACGAAGGCCACCCCTACACCGCAATTACCTCGTAGGCGGAGCACGCTGTCGGCCGGAGTGAGCGCGGCGAAGTCCGGCAAGATCTCAGAAGAACAGACTGCACTAGTGGGATTCCGCCGATCACCACAGAGAACACTGAGCGGCACGTTGCAGGGTGGGTACCGGCCAATAACGAATAGTGTATCTGCAAATTGGAGGCGGTGGGGATGCCCACCATGCTGTTTGCAGGATCTCAGAGTAACACAGAGAAGGTTGCTGGTGCTCCGGTAACGCAGGGGTATCAGCCTGTGACGATCGCCGCGAGTTTCTGAACCACTTCTGCGATAGACAGGTCGGAGGTATCGATCACCTGCGCATCTTCGGCGGGTTTCATCGGTGCGACTTCGCGATTTTCATCACGCTGATCGCGCTGCCGCAGCTGTTTCCTGACAGTGGCAAGCTTGAGTTTTGAGCCTTTGGCCACCATCTCCCGATGTCGACGGCGAGCTCGAGCATCCACACTGGCGGTGAGGAAAAACTTGAATTCGGCGTTCGGAAACACGACGCTGCCCTGATCACGTCCCTCGGTAACAAGGCTGCCTTCGTTGCCGATATTTCGCTGGAGCTGCACGAGGCAGTTCCGGACGACAGGATTGGTGGCAATGACCGACGACACCGCTGTGACTTCTGCGGTCCTGATTTCCTCAGAGACGTCTTCGTCTCCAATACAGATCGCATCTCCCTGAAAATTGATCAGCGTGTTTTCTGCAATGCGTCCAACAGCAGGGGCGTCTGTTTCCGACTCATCAGAACGCACAACGGCCAGTGCAATTCCACGATACATCGCACCCGTGTCCAGAAACTGGACCTGCAGTAGCTCGGCCAGAAGCCGGGCTACTGTGCTCTTACCGGACCCTGCTGGTCCGTCGATCGTGACAATCATTCCGCGAAAAACACTGTAGTTATGAGGCTCTGGAAAGCGTCAGACTGTATCGAGGGAACTCCGTCCGGGCCAGTCCGCCGCCGTGTGTGCGGCGTCTCAGAGCAAATTCGGAAATTTCTCTTCCGAGAGTCACCTTTTTGTGTGACGTTTTCACTCAGACGCGCGACTATCTGGTCATGAACGGTGCTCTTCCCAAATCAGACTGCGGCTTGAATCCGGGCGGCGATGAGCCACAGGCGACGCTGATTGCGGCCAGAGAAGGGTCCGCAACCGCGTTTGCAGACATTGTAAGGCTGCATCAGCGAACAGTGCGGGCATTCATAATGCGATATACCGACAGCCGGGAAGTCGCAGACGAAGTAGCACAGGAGGTGTTCCTCGCGGCGTTTCGAAGTCTGCCCTCATGGAAGGGAGACGGGAAACTTGTTTCATGGCTGCTGGGAATCGCTCGCCATCATGTCCTGACATGGCTCAGGCAGAAACGACGAGAAACTGTTTCTCTGGATGCGGTGCTGCACGAGCTTCACTGCGAGCAGTTGCAGTCCATGGACATGTCTTCGTCCGCTGAAGAGGGCCGAATTCAGGCGCTGCGAGACTGTATTCAGGGACTGCCGGCCGGACAGCGTCGAGTGTTGATTCAACACTACTACGAATCTCGTACGGCCGTCGACCTTGCAGAAGAACACGGAAGGACGGCGGGAACTGTCCGCATGTTGCTGCTCCGGATGAGGCGTTCCCTTCGGTCCTGCATTGAAAAGAAAACCGGGGAGCCGAGCTAATGACTCACGACCCAAAAACTGAAGCATGGACACTTTTTGCTGACAGTCAGCAACTGACTGACGCAGAACAGCTTGCCTTGTCAGACGCATTTGAAGATTCGGCAGCCGGGTATGAACTGGCGGCCGACCAGCGACTGCATCGCATGCTGTCCGGAATGAAGCACGTGGACGAAACACGGGAAAACTTTATTTCGCAGGTCGAACGTGCGTGTCAGGAGTCCCAGGGTGCGCAGACTCAGTCGACTCCTGCTCAGCCGCCCCGGCAACTCGAATTGACGACTGAACCCACAGTCCGTCAGGTATCGAGCCGTAAGCAGCAACGAGCTGTGTGGATGCATCCGCTCGTGCTGGTGCTCAGTGGGACGACGATTGCCGCGAGCATCATTCTGATGATGGCAGTTGGCAAGCTCAGTACTCTCTCGGACCAGGTGGCAGGATTGCAGAACGATCTGCGAGATCAGAAGGCTGACTTTGAAGATCAACTGGATAATCTCAAACATCCGCCGATCGATCCGTTGAAGATTACAGACCTGCTGCAGCCACGTCAGCGGCCCGCCGATCGGGGCAATCCTGGTGCTCAGGCCGGAGCACCGATTCCGGTTGCCATCCTGATGGGCGGAGATAACGCTCAGTGGGAACGAGCCCCGGATGGCAAAGAGCTGCCAGCAGGACCCTTAAACCTGACAGGAGGGGCAGCCGAACTCCTGATGGCTGACGGAACCCAGCTGGATCTCAGAGCTCCTGCTCAGGTCGAACTCCTGAATCCCGGTCACGTCGCGCTGAACCATGGTAACATTCAGGCCATTGTGCCTGACGAAGACCGAGGGTTTCGCGTTTCCACGCCGACTGCTCAGATTGTTGACCTTGGCCGGCAGTTCAGAGTTGTCGTGGATGAGGTGGGGGACACGGACGTGGAGGCTCAGGACGGTGAATTGATCGTCATTCCCACAGCCAATGATCCCGGCGCCCGCCGTTGGCATCTGATTCCCGAGAAGTTCACCCGCGCCCTGATCAGCAAACCGGATCAGGGGGACGGAAAACTGTTGAGTTCCAAAGTGACCGGGCCTGCCGGATTTCAGGGGCAGTTGCAGTTGGGAGGAAACGGAATCGTTCTTAATGACGCGGCTGAGTTCCAGCAGCTACAGAACGGAATTCTGCAACGATTCCAGGAAGCTCCTCAACAGACCGTTGAGGAGTGGCTGCAGTTGGCGGAGTCCTTCAACAGTCTGAGAGCAACGATGAATGGCCAGGACATCCTGATGGACTTCTTTGGTCCCCGGGGTGGCATGCCACAGATTCCTGCATTGAACAACAATCAGGTGAATATGTTCGTGGGCAGGGTTGTTATTAACGGTGAACAGCGAACGTTTCATTCGCCTGAGGAATTTGATGCGTTCCGCCGACAGATGATGCAGCCGTTCCGCAATCAGGCTCAGGGCAACAATGTGAACTCTCAGTTCGATGAAGACCTGAAGACCGACCCGTTTCTGCCAAAGGACTAGAACAGGTCGGAACGAAAACGAATGGGGGCCACTGGCTCAGCCAGTGAAGCAGGATCGAAAAGCCAATTCTGGCAAGCCAGACATTTTCCTGGAGGACGATATGCGCAGACAGACAGTCATGACCCTGTTGCTGCTGTTACCTGTTACAGCAGGTCACAGCAGGGCAGCAGACCAGCCATTTCGTGAATGGCTCGACAATACCGGCACCTATGCGGTCCGGGCTCAACTGATCGCGGAAAAGTCGAACGGACAACAGGTGACACTGGCTCTGGAATCCGGGAAACAGGTGACGCTGCCTCTTCGTCGCCTGAGTCGTGGTGACCGCGACTATGTGGCTGCTCAGGAATTAGCTCCCGCCGAAGCCGTCGCGGAGTCTCAGCTTGTTCGCGGGATTCAGTGGCAGGACGACCTTGATGAAGCTGGCAGAGTTGCCGCTGCGGGGCCGTCTCCGACAGACGATCGACCGATCATGTGCTTTCGAGCTCTGGGGGATCTTTCCGGATTCATGTGAAGTGCGGGCCACACTATGAGAACCGTGTCGTTCTCATCCCCCGACGTTCAGAAGAAGATGAATCAGGACTTTGTGTGTGTTGCAGTCAACACCGAAGGAGATCCCAGTGCCGGCAGTTCTCAGGCACATGCGCCGGCCGATCGCGCCGGCCAGTGTGCTCCCGGGATTGGCAATCAGAATGTGCAGATGATCTTTATGACACCGGATCGCAGAATCTTTCATACGGCCAGCGGATTTCATGACGCCAAAGCTCTGGAGCGTGAGATGGAATTTGCTGAAGACCTGTTTGAGAAGATTCAGAAGTCTCCTCGACTCGCCGAACGAGTTGTCCGCGAGGATCACCATGATCAAATGATCAAGGCAGGCTATTCGCCGCAGACTCTTCAGCGGGCAAGTCAGTTGGTGTCGCCATTCGGCAGGCTGCAGGCCGGCATTACCGGCTTCCCTCGCACGTCTCAGCCGTCGCGCAGCGATATGCCGATCAACATCTTCGCCCGAAAGACAGAGCAGACTCGCATGCTCGACTATCAGTTTTCCCAGAAGTATCCCATGCTTGCATGGGATCAGTTCGAGGAGAATCCCCGGCTGTTGGTCGGTGAAGCTGTTACCGCGTTTGCCAGCGGGAATGCCAGCGGCGGTCGCATCGGTGGTGACAGTCCGAGAAATGTGTCTGCTTCGCAGGGAAGCGGCGGCCAGCGCAGCCGATGATTGGAGGCCGGGCCCCCGTAAACCACGATCAAATCGCTGTGGTCCGCAGGAGACATTGCGGCCGGTGTGTTCGGTCACACACAGCCAGACTTCGTCGCTCCGGCCGGCAGATGAGCGGAGATAACAGAACAGGGCCGCATCGATTTTCGCGATGCGGCCCTGTTCTATTTGCCCTTTACGATGCGAATCACGCGAACCGATTATTTATCGGGTACGAGGAAGATGCCTGTTCCTTTAATTGCCAGCAGGTTCGTCTCATCAGAACTGTCGAGAGTTGCCTTGCCTTTGATCATTACCTTTTGGCGTTCTTTCACGCCAAACAGGTTGCGAGCATCGGTGGCAAGGACTTTCCCGTCGACTTCGAACTGCACAGTTGCTGCGTAGTTCTCCGGGTTCTTGCTGCAGAACTTACAGGCGAACGGATCATGATCCGTGCCGCCATGTCCGATTCCGTCCGCGAAAAGGAATGCAGCTTTGCCTTCTTCAAATGCCGGCATCTGACCACCGTCGATTCGTCCAATCAGAACGACATCCAGTTCGGTCTTGCCTTCCGTCAGAGCTTCCCGAATAGATTTCACGGTTTGCTCGCCGGACGGCCGAGCCGTCAAAAGAAATTCCTGACGTGCCTGCTCCGCATCAGCACTCAGGCCTTCTCCACAACCCGGGAGAAGGAGCATGCTGAGCCCGAGCAGGGCTGTCGAACACAGAACATATCGACGGAGTCGGAGCATTACTCTTCCTTTTCGGCTTCGGTGGCTGCGTCACCTTCTGCTGCATCGGCTTCGCCTTCTTTAGTTGCGGCGTCAGCTTCTTTAGCTTCGGTTTCGCCTTCTGCAGCTTCTTCTTCACTCTTATCGGCTTCTGCGCCGCCTTTCTTTGCCTCTGCTTTCTCGGCGTCAGCATCGCCTTCTTTGTGCTCGGCGTCGCCATCTCCGTCACCATCCTTATGGTCGTGATCAGCATCGCCCTTGTCGTGCTCTTTTCCTTCGTCGTGATCACCATCTTTGTGGTCAGCGTCACCCTTGTCGTGGTCGCCGTCTTCATCGTGGTCGCCGTCTTTGTGATCACCATGCTCTTCGTGAGCATGAGCAGCCAGGTCGCCTGCTGTTTCCACGATTGCCGCAATCGCAGTGTCGACACTTTCTTCGACTTCGCTCCACTCCTTGCCGTCTTCCTGGCCGTGCATCAATGCGTCGTACGAATCGAAGCTTTCTTTAACTGTTTTCAGGTTGGCTGTGATGGAGTCTTTTGCTTCCTGGCTCAGGTCAGAATCAGCCGTAAATTTGCCAAGCGCTGTAATCACCTCACCAACGTGATGCAGTTCGCCGTGGGCAGCTTCGTCGTCTTCGCCACCGATGACGCCTCGCATTTCTTCCAGTTGGGCAAGCGCCGCTCCGAATGAGTCCGGAGCAGCGTGGTCGTCATGATGGTGGTCGTGGTCGCCATGGTCGTCGGCAACCGGCTCATTCGTGGGAGCGTCATCGCAGCCTGTGATGGCGACTGCAAACAGCAGGGCGAATGCGCAGGTCAGTGTCTTCTTCATCTTTATTTCCCTGTGATTGAGTTGTGTCCATTCGGACTGGTTCAGCCACCAGTGTGGCTGAGGTAGGTCAGTTACGTGTGATGGCTTCATCCAGATTCAGAAGTGCTCGGGCAACGGTCATCCAGACCGCGTGCTCAACAACATCCAGCGAATCATCTTTAGCGGAGATCCCATTGGTCAGCAGCTTCTCGCCTTCCGCAGGGTTCTGACGGTAATAGTACGTTGAAGCCTCAATCAGTTCGTGAAAAATCCTGAGTTCTGCCGAATCCGGGAATCTCGATACTGCCAGCTGCATCGCAAAATCCAGGCGTTCCCGCTCGGATTTCGCGTTTGACCTGAGAATTCGCACGGAAAATGCCCGTGATGCTTCGGTGAAAGTGGGGTCGTTCAGCAGAGTCAAAGCCGCCAGCGGAGTATTGCTCCGAGTTCGCCTGGCTGTACATTCCTCCCGCGACGGAGCATCAAATGCCTTCAACATGGGATGTAGAAACTGGCGTTGCCAGTGCACGTAAAGTCCACGTCTCCACTGACGATCGTCACTGTGGTGAGCGTATTTTCGAGTCGGAAAATTGAGGTGACGGTAATATCCGGCCGGCTGATACGGTTTCACGCTGGCGCCACCGACTTTGCGAACAAGCAGCCCTGAGACATCGAGCGCTGAATCCCGGATGACTTCGGCCGGCAGTCGATAGGCAGATTGACGGGCGAGCAGACTGTTTTCCGGATCGCGTTCCTGCAGTTCCGGTGTCCACGCAGAAGACTGTCGGTAGGTGCGGCTGTGCACCATCTGCCGCAGTAACTCGCGAACGTCCCAGTTTTGGGCGAATCCGATGGCCAGCTGGTCCAGGAGTTCCGGATGCTCGGGAGCGTCCCCCTGACCGCCAAAGTCATCGAGGCTCGCAGAGAGACCTCGTCCAAACATCAGGTACCAGAATCGGTTTGCGAAGACACGTGCCGTGAACAGACCGGCCCCGTCATTGGAGTCGCACAGCCAGTTGGCCAGATCGAGGCGTGTGGATCGCCCATCCGCCGAAGCGGCCGCTTTGCCAAGGAACTCGGGCACAGCTGGACTGACGATCGGGCCACTGTCGTCCAGCCAGTTTCCTCGAGGCAGGATTCTCATCACCCGAGGCTGTTTGGCGACGCTGATCATGGTCAGACGTGCTGACTTTGTCAGTCTGTCAATCTCCGCAGTCAAAGCTTTTGTTTTTTCGGCGGCCTGAGGATCACCCTTCAGCCTTGCGAGTTGCTGCTGCAGGTCCGCAAGCTGTTCTCGTTCACGCCTTGTATGCACCTTAATCTCAGGCGGGCGACGAGTCGGCAGACCATTTGAGCCCACGCGGAAGTGCTGGTCCTCATCAAGGTCCGCGAAGTACGCGGCCAGTGAATAGAAGTCCCTGGCGGTATACGGGTCGTACTTGTGATCGTGGCATTGAGCACATCCCACCGTTGCTCCCATCCAGACGACGGACAGGTTGCGAACACGGTCAGCAGCGTAAATGGCAAGATACTCCTTCTGCTGCACACCGCCTTCGTGCGACGTTTGCAGCATTCGGTTGTAGCCGGACGCAATCTTCTGATCGATGGTGCTGTCCGGCAGCAGATCACCGGCCAGCTGCTCACGAGTAAACTGGTCAAATGGCATGTTGCCGGCAAACGCATCGATCACCCAATCACGGTACGGAGAAATGTTATGGTCCTGGTCTCCGTGATACCCCACGGTGTCTGCAAATCGAACAAGATCCAGCCAGTACGTGGTCAGGTGTTCGGCGCAGGCATCAGACGCCAGCAGCTGATCGACGAGCTTCGCCCATGCGTCATCCGTCGGATGCTCTACGAATCGGCGAACGGTTTCCGGAGCTGGAGGAAGTCCGGTCAGGTCAAAATGCAGTCGACGAACCAGGGTAACAGGGGCAGCATCCGGAGATGGTTGAAGCTTCTCCTGTTCAAGACGGCTCAGAATGAATCGGTCCACCCAGTTTCGCGGCCATGTCTTTGCCTGCACGGCCGGCGGATCTGTTTTGCCTGGAGGAACATATGCCCAGTGAGGAGCAACGTGAGCTCCGGCCGAGATCCAATCCGCGAGGATCTGCTGCTCCTTCTTTGTGAGAGGCTTCCCGGTGTGCGGCGGTGGCATCATTTCATCGGGATCGCGACTGGAAATGCGGCGAATCAATTCGCTGCTGTCTGGCTTGCCAGGAACCACTGCCGGAGTGCCGTCGCGCGCGGCGAGCAGGCTCTCGGCTCTGTCCAGCCGCAGGCCAGCTTCCCGGTGAGTCTCATCCGGCCCGTGGCACGCAAAACAGCGGCTTGAGAGAATGGGTCTCACAAGACGATTGAAGTCCGGGCCCTTGTCCTGTGCACAGGTCCCCGGCAGGAAGGCGGCCGAAAAGATCAAAGCCGAAACGAGTTGTCGATTCACGAAACGCACCATCTTGGAGCCGTATTGCCGGATTGAAGGCATTCTGAGATCATTGACAGACTCAATTTTGGCCGTTTAGCCGCCGAATGACAACGCCTCAGAAAGAATCCTCCCGCGTCCGTCAGCGACCGGGAACCCAAACCTGCCTGTGAATCCGCAAACATCATCAGGGACGATGAGTTTCCTCGCCGGATCCGGCCCGCATCTGCGGATCGGGATTCTGCTGTTGTGGTTACTGTGCGTGGCGGGATGCCGAGGGACCGGCGCCAAGACATTCACCAATGACCTGCCCGTCCGCTTTCACAATCAGGGCGATGGATACGTCATTCAGAGCAACTTTCCTCTGGGCGAAGATTCGCCACTCATCAGTGAACTCAACACGTTGAGGAAGGAAATCACCGATACTCTGCTGCTGCCTCCTCAGCGAGATCCTGTCACGATCTACCTGTTTGAAGACGAAGCGGCCTATCGTCGTTATATGCGAACGACATGGCCCAATCTCCCCCCACGCCGCGCTTACTTTGTGGGAACACGTCGTGAGCTGTCCATCTATTCGTACCGTGGTCAGAACGTGCAGACCGATCTACGGCACGAATTTACTCACGGTCTCCTGCATGGATCGCTGGAAACGGTACCCCTCTGGCTGGACGAAGGTCTGGCTGAGTACTTTGAAGTCCGCCCGGTCACCGGCGGGCCTCACAAAGAACACATTCAACATCTCCAGAATGCTCGAGCCGACGGCTGGGGCCCGTCACTCTCCAGCCTGGAACAGCTGACCGATTTCCGCAACATGACTCAGCGCGACTATGCCGAGTCATGGGGATGGGTCCACTACATGCTCAATCAGCACGGTGGTGCACGCTCAGACCTGATCGCCTATCTGCAGGAACTGCGCAATTCGAAGATTGCTCCTGAGTTCCAGCCCCGTCTGGATCGATCCACGCCGAGCAACTACAGCGACATGATCAGTCACGTGTCGCGCATCGCCAACGGAATTGCGTTAACGAGTTTTGAAAGCAGGCAATAGCCCTGTTGATCTCAGGGCAGTTACTTTCCGCTGAGAGCATC
>CAJWGB010000158.1 GCA_913031625.1 uncultured Planctomycetaceae bacterium
TCATCCATTGTCCCGCTGGCAATCGTTCTGCCATGGTCAATGATGACAATTCGATCAGCTACCTGCTGGGCTTCATCAAGCTGGTGTGTGGTGAGCAGCATGCTGACACCCTGTGCGCGGAGAGAGCTCAGCATGTCCCAGATCCGTTCGCGACTTTGAGGGTCAACTCCAACTGTCGGCTCATCCAGCAGAATGACCGATGGCCGGTGCAGAACTCCGCAGGCGATGTTGAGACGACGCTGCATTCCGCCGGAGTAATTGCTGACCGGCTCTTGAGCGCGGTCTGCGAGACCCGTCCATTCAAGAACTTCGACGATTCGTGTTTTGAGCTCAGATCCGGCGACGCCATAAACAGTGCCGAACAGGGTCAGATTCTCCGTCGCAGTGAGATGATCGTAGAGTGCAATATCCTGAGGAATGACACCCAGTTCTGCGGCGATTTCCGGGGACCCGTCACCGATCTGACGGTTTCCCTGGATACTAATGGATCCGAAATCGGGCGTAAGGCGTCCCGCGATGGCGCGAATGAGGGTCGTCTTTCCCGCGCCGTTGGGGCCAAGCAGGGCAACAAGCTCTCCGGAAGATAGTTCCAGACTCGCTTCAGCGAGTGCCGTCAGGTCTCCGAATTTGCGTGAGACCCGTTCGGCCGACAGTGAACTGCTCATATGCTCTGGGTGCCCGTACCGTAAAATGGAATGATGGTGACGACTGGAATCCTCCCCGCCTGAGATCATACGATATTCGAATTAAACAGACCTGGAACGTCTCCGACTGTCCTCGGATCATCAAAAGTGGACAAACTCCCCATCATTGCCGTCACCATGGGAGACGTCTGTGGCATTGGCCCGGAAGTCGTCGTCCGTTCGTTGCTGGATCTGCGGATCCGCGAGCACTGCCAGCCGGTCGTCGTGGGTTCTCCCGCATATGTCGAGCAGATTTGCAGTGTCCATGCTGATCTGGCCTGTCCTGACCTGGTACCGCTGACCAGCCCACCGGAGACACGCCTCGAACTCGAAGAGGTCATTGCATCTGCCGACAGTGGATTTGTGTGCCTTGAGCAGGGAAGCCCGGTTCTCAACCAGGCCGCTCTGGGGACCGTTTCCGCAGATGCAGGCGACGCCGCCTATCGCTGGCTGGTCACCGCCTGCCGACTGGCACAACTCGGGATCGTGGATGCGATCGCAACGGCTCCGCTGAACAAGGAGTCTCTTCATGCCGCCGGTCATCAATATCCAGGCCACACTGAGATCCTTGCAGCTGAATGTGGTGTGACAGATTTCGGGATGATGCTGCACCTGCCGGAATCGCGATTAAAGCAACTACGGCAGGCTGTCTTTGCGAAGGAAGGGGGGGCTGCTGATCGCCATGGGCTGTCGATCGTCCATGTGACTCTGCATACCTCTGTCGAGAGTGTGCCGCGTTTGCTGACGACTGAACAGGTTGCTGAGAAGATTCGGCTGCTGGACGATTTCCTGCGAGACACCGGCAGTGAACGACGTGCGATTGGGGTGGCGGCACTGAACCCTCACGGTGGCGAACACGGACTGTTTGGCGACGAGGAAGCTCGAGTCATCGAACCTGCCGTTCACGCGTGCATGCCGGAACTCAATGTCCACGGCCCGCTTCCCGTCGACACGTTAATTCGACGGGCAGTGAGTGGTGAATTCGACGGTGTGGTCGCCATGTATCACGATCAGGGGCACATCCCCGTCAAACTGCTGGGATTTGACGCAGCGATCAATATTACACTGGGACTCCCAATCATCCGCACGAGCCCCACACATGGGACAGCCTTTGATCGCGCATGGACCTCAGAGTCTCCAGCAGATCCATCCGGCATGGTGGAAGCCGTGCTGATGGCAGCTCGACTGAGCAATGATTACAGCTGAAGCTGGGTGGCCGGATCGAGAAGGCCAAAGGCCTGTCAGCACAGCTGTATTCGGACACGCGCAGGATCGCATGGCATGCTGCCCGCCGACAAGCTGACTGGAAACTTTGATTCTGCCAACGGCAAGACCGTCATGAATCTGTTAAAAGACCCCGTACACAGAGGGCTTCAGGATCTGTAAGGGAACACACGATCCTGGATCTGCAGGACTTGCGATCGTACATTCCCTGCTGCACGATCAGATCGCATCCGAAGATGGATATTGCCCAGGACCATCAGATTTCGATGAGGACACTCAGTGAACACCCCGAGCCTGCATGTCGTTCTGCATCAACCGGAGATTCCTCAAAACACAGGGAACATCGGTCGAACGTGTGTGGCGGTCAACGCAAAGCTCTGGCTGATTCGACCGCTGGGATTCAAGCTGGAGGACAAGTATCTCAAGCGCGCCGGAATGGACTACTGGCAGCACCTCAACTATGAAGCCGTGGACAGCTGGGAAGAAGTGCGAGCAGCACTTCCCGACGCTCAGGTGTGGTATCTGACCAAGACGGCAACACGACTCGTCTGGGACGCTGAGTATCGTGAGGGAGACATCCTGCTGTTTGGCAGTGAGTCGCGGGGACTGCCCCCTTCCATTCTGAATGAGCTGCCGGACAATAAGCTCAAGCTGCCCATGACAGACCTGGTCCGCAGCCTGAATCTTGCCAGCACGGCCAACACCGTCGTCTATGAAGCGATTCGTCAGTTTGGAGGCATCCCCGGCCAATGAAAATCACTGCTGTCGAAACACTCGTCTGTCATGCACGGATGAGAAACTGGATCTTTGTCAAAGTTGTCACTGACCAGCCTGGATTGATTGGGTGGGGAGAAGCCACGCTCGAATGGCACACCCGTGCCGTCGTCGGTGCGGTAGAAGATCTGGCCGAGCTGATTGTGGGTCAGGATCCAATCCGTATCGAATTTCTGTGGCAGATGATGTGGAGACAGCACTTCTGGCACGGCACTGGTGTCACGCGCTCAACGGCCATTTCAGGAATCGACCTCGCACTCTGGGATATTCTTGGCAAGGTTCACGGAGTCCCCTGTCACCGCCTTATGGGTGGTCCGGTTCGTGATCAGATTCGGCTCTA
This sequence comes from uncultured Planctomycetaceae bacterium, assembly GCA_913031625.1. Classification (GTDB taxonomy): domain Bacteria; phylum Planctomycetota; class Planctomycetia; order Planctomycetales; family Planctomycetaceae; genus Fuerstiella. Next base: position 3,022 of record CAJWGB010000158.1, read on the forward strand.
CAGTCACCTTGGTGGCGGCAACATGGAGCAGTTCTACGAAACAAATGTGGATAACGCACAGCAGTTTGCGGAACTCGCCCAAAAGTCAGTGGCGGACGGATTTACCGCGTTTAAGTCGATGGCCGTTCCTCCCACGATGCCTGTTGAAGGCAAAAAAGCAGTGGCAGCAGCCGAATCATGTGTGGCAGCAATGCGGGAAGCCGTTGGGCCAGACATCGACATCATGGTGGACTGCCACGCCCGCCCATCGCCCGCCATGGGGATGCAGTTCGCCAAAGCGCTGGATCCGTACGGTCTGTATTTCTTTGAAGAGCCCTGCTGGCCGGAGAATATCCAAAGCCTTGCTGACATTAATGCCGCTGTGACGACTCCCATCGCGACCGGAGAACGTATGACCCACCTGGCACAGTTTCGCGATCTGTTTGCGGCCCGCGGTTGTGAGATCTGTCAGCTGGACCTGACGCACTGTGGCGGCCTCTCAGAAGCGCGTCGGATTGCGGCGCTGGCGGATGCTCATCGAATTGCTCTTGCGCCTCACAACCCCCAGGGCCCCGTGAGCACAGCTGCATCTCTTGAGTTCGGATTCTCTCAGCCCGGCTACATCATCTGTGAGTCAGTGCACAACGACGTGCCATGGCGACAGGACATCGTTGATGAAGGCTTTGAAATCGACCTGGCAACGCGGACTGTGACACCCGGAGATCGACCCGGTCTCGGAATTGAAATCAACGAAGAGGAAGTGAATAAGCATCCCTTTGAGCAGGAGCTTCCTCAGCGTGTCTTTTATCGCGATGGCGCAGTGGGAGACTGGTAAACCATGACAAGTCAGTCGGCACTCCCGGAGTATCAACACTCGGCATCTCGAGGTCGCTTCGGAATTGCGAGAGCGGACATCACGCCGCCGGTCGGTGTGTACTCGCGCTGCTGGGGCGCCGCAGCTCATGACACGGCTGACTCGATTCATCGCCCACTGCAACTGACCGTTCTGGTACTCGCTTCAACTGCGGAAGAACCACTGATTCTGATTGACGCAGATCTGGGCTGGTGGAAGACCCCGGGCGTGTATCAAAAGTTTTCCGGTCGACTCCGGGAGGCTGTGCAGGTTTCAGACGGGAATCTGATCTTCGCGCTGACGCATACGCACGCCGGCCCGCCCCTGATGGAACCGGATGACGATCTGCCTGGCAGTGACCTGTTGGGGCCATGGATGGAGCAACTGTTGAGCACAGCCATTGCGACAATCAAGCAGGCCAGGGGGGACCTGTTTGACGGTGTGCTCGAATGGGCGGAGGGTCAGTGTGGCCTTGCCACCATTCGGGATCTTCCGGATCCGGACGGTGATCGCTTCCTTTGCGGATTCCAACCCGCCGCATCAGCCGACCGGACACTGCTGGTCGGCCGCCTGACAGATGCCGCCGAAACCGTCCGCGCGACGCTCAGCAATTATGCGTGCCATCCAACCACTCTGGCGTGGGACAATACGGCCATCTCACCGGACTACATCGGTGCGATGCGTGAGACGATTGAGCAGCACACCAGTGCACCGGCCCTGTTTCTCCTTGGCATGTGCGGTGACCTTGCTCCCAGGCATCAGTACGTTGGAGACCCTGCGGTCGCCGATCAGCACGGAAAGGAACTTGGCTTTGCATCACTGAGCATTCTGGAAGGGATGAACAAAGCAGCAAGTGCACTCAGCTTTCAGGGGTGCATGGAGTCGGGGGCCCCACTGGCAGTCTGGCGATACGCAGACACGGCCGTTTCAGAGTTGATGAATGCTCAAACAGTCAGGATCCAGATTCCGCTGAAGGACTGGCCGTCTGCCGAAGAGCTGGAAGCCGAACGCGTCCAGTGCACAGATCGAGCCCTCGAGGAACGATTACGGCGAAAACGCGACATTCGACTCGGGATTGGCGACGGAGATTCCTGGGAGCTCACGATCTGGATCTGGCAGCTCGGTGATGCGATTCTTGTGGGGACCTGCTGCGAACCATATTCCGAACTCCAGCAGGCTGTTCGAACTGAGTTTCCGGAACGAAGCGTGGTTTGTATGAATCTGATCAACGGATCGATTGGTTACCTTCCCCCGGCAGATTTGTACGACCATGATGTCTATCCGGTCTGGCAGACGCCGTTTGAGCGAGGAAGTCTGGAGATCGTTCGGGAAGCCATGATTTCCGGAATCAGGCACGTACTGAACCAAGCATGATTCTGGTTCGCACGCCGTAAACTCTGAGTGCCACCTCGAAAACAGTGAGACAGGAATGCAGGAAGACGATCCGGAATTACTCAAAGGCATCAGTGAGGGGAACGTAGATTCTCTGGCTGCGTTTCTGGACGTGAACCGACGGCAGCTGCTGGCATTCATCGGTCGTCGCCTGGGAGAGGGCCTTCGACGTAAAGTGGAACCGGAAGACATATTCCAGGAGCTCAGCTCAGAAGCGGTCCGCAGCATTACTCCTGAGTGGCCCGGCGAACGCGAACCATTCTCATGGTTGTGCCATCTGGCCGAGCAGCGAATTGTGGACGCGCACCGTTATCACTTTGCCGCTCAGAAACGTGACGCGGCCAAAGAGCGTGCTCTGCAGGCAAAGACTCCTGGCGGTAAAGAGATCGGGATGGTAAACATGCTGGTGAAGAGTATGACCACACCAAGTGCAGCGTTCTCTCGCAACGCGCGGGAAGCACGACTTTACCAGGCGCTTGAACGGCTGAAGGAAGATCAGCGCGATGCGATCAGGCTCCGCTATCTGGAAAACAAACCGTCAAAAGAAATCGCCGAACAACTGGGTAAGTCAGATGCTGCTGTTCGCGTCATGTTGACGCGAACCATGAAACAACTGCATGAGATCATGTCTGAAATGGAGAGCAGTCCTCCCCCGGAGAATCCGGCCGAAGACTGAACCAAAACTCAGGCGTGCTGTCCTATCTCTTTGACAAAAAGGTAATCACAGGCAGGAGTCAACAATGGCCGGGCGCGTAGTACTGGCAATGAGTGGTGGCGTGGACAGTTCGGCAGCGGCCGTGCTGTTGACACGTCAGGGGTACGAAGTCATCGGACTGTTCATGCGGTCCGGTGAAACTGAGGAAGTGTGTGCGCTGCCGAGTGGTGAAGAACTGTTGCCGGTCCTGAATACTCCTGCGCACAAGCAGGGCTGTTGTAGTTCTGAAGATGCGGCCGATGCGCGACGTGTGTCTGACCAGCTCGGTATTCCGTTCCACTCACTCAACTTCAAAGACGCGTTCACTCGGATCAAAGATTACTTTGCGGATGAATACCTTGCCGGACGCACGCCGAATCCCTGTGTGCAGTGCAACAACTGGCTGAAGTTCGGGCGACTGTGGGAATTTGCTCAGCAGGTCGGAGCAGATCACATCGCAACCGGACACTATGCGCGCATCCTTGATGGACCCGACGGCCCGGCGCTGCATTGCGGCCGAGATGCCAACAAGGATCAGTCTTATGTTCTGTACGGCATCCGTCGCGAGCTGTTGAGTCGAATTCTGCTGCCCGTGGGTCACTTCGAAAAGCCTGCGATTCGTGAACTGGCAGAGGAAGCAGGACTTCGAGTCGCCCAAAAGAAGGACAGTTACGAAATCTGTTTCGTTCCCAACGATGACTATGCCGGGTTCCTGAAGAAATACCGTGGACATGAAGGTACGGAAGGTGACTTTGTTGACCTCGAAGGCAATGTACTGGGCCAGCATGCTGGCTATGAAAAATTTACGGTCGGTCAGCGAAAGGGACTTGGGATCACCTTCGGTGAACCTCGCTTCGTAGTCAGCGTCAATGCGCAGTCTCGACAGGTTGTGCTTGGCCAGCGAGAAGACCTCGCCACAAGCGAAATACAGGTCGACGGTCTCAACTGGCTGGCGCCAGAACCGACGGACAGTTTCAACTGCGCCGTTAAGGTGCGTTATCGAAACTCAGCAGTACCGTGCCATGTCCAACTCACAGGCGACGACTGCGCAACCATAGTCCCCGATGCACCCATTTATGGAGTTGCTCCCGGACAGGCAGGTGTCCTCTACGACGGCGACCGAGTCCTCGGCGGCGGCTGGATTAAATAGTCCCGGTTTCAGGAGATCATGGCGTTTCACAAGCCCGCAGGGGGCAGCGATTCCCTTGCTTGCGCTCAGGCTTGTGTCGATTTGGACGCCACGATGATCTGGACTGCACTCTGTCTAATCCAGTTGGAAGACGGCCGGACAAAGTTGTAGACCGGACGCAGTGGACTCCGGCGGGTGAGGAAACCCGAAACAGGTTGAGTTTTCGTTCTGCCTGATAGCCGACCTGCACGGAAGTCAACGGACTGGAAGTCCGTCGCACGTTGGCATTGTCCGCGTATTCGGAGGCCGTCGTGTTTTCATCCAGGCCACTACCGGAGCTCGCTGCACTCGGTCCGGGCTGCTAACCCCTGGCCGAATACAGCTCTGCAAAACTAACCACGAGGTTGTCCACGATCTCGATCAGCTCACTCTCGTTGGCTTCGTTGAGGAACCGATACTGGCTGCGGTTCAGAGCTTCCTTATTTCGGATCGTGCCTTTGGTACTGATCTCAAGGATGTGTGTCTCGGTGAATGGCTTGACCAGCATTTCAAGGCGGCTGTACAGGTTGCTGCTGCGCCGTTGAATGATGTTGATGTCATCGCGCGAGATCTTTGCTCCCCAGCCTTCAGATGACATGACTGTGGAGTACTCGAAACCGGGGAAATGGTCGCACAGTTTCTTCAGGCAGGCCTCGATGTGCTCGCTGACCGCAATCCGCAATTTGGAATGCAGATTGCGCAGATCCTCTTCCGTGGCCTGTTTCTCGCCGGCTGCGGCGCCTTCGGCCTGTCGAGTTCGGTGTCCCCGATCGATGGCCTTTTTCAGTCGTTCATCAAAATCTGTCATAACTCGTCGTACCGTTCTTCCTGTGAGCCGTCGCTAACGGCCGCCCGGGCGATCAGATTATTGAATTTGGACGCCTCGGAAAACTGTGAGCGGAATCACTTCTCAGGAATCAGGATTCCCTGTTTCCAGTTGCCTGAGCCGGCTGTCGAACCAGAACGGCCCAAACGGAAAGATTGCGGCTACGATTCCAAGGACAGCCATACTCTTTGGCATCGAAACCCGGCTGACAGCTGCTCCCAGCATCAGAGCGAGGCCCACGAACAGAAAACCATGCAGCGACCCCACGATTCGTACTGCCATTGGCATGTCTGCCATGTATTTCAACGGCATTGCGATCCCGAAGAGAACCAGGGTGGAAACCCCTTCGACAACACTCAGCGTACGAAGTGCTTTCAGGAATCCAGCGCCTGCATTTGCGGCCGGCGGGGAAGCTTGATCAGGATTGGAATCAACCATGGACAGTGACTTCCGTTCGATAAGGCGGTACCAGCTGACCTGCTTTGATGACGCCGGACTGCATCACCGCAAGAAATCTGTCCCGGTCCTCAAGAATCGAGATGTCCGCAACAACATCACCATCGACAACCAGGACGTCTCCCTGTTTGCCAACCTCCAAAGTCCCGAACTCGTCGCCTCGACCCATAATCTCAGCACCCGTCTTTGTGGCACACATGATGGTTTCCACAGGTGTGAAACCAACTTCCTTCGTGAAGAACGTCAGTTCTTTGGCGTAGTCGCCATGAGGATTCCAGCCAAAGCCGTAGTCGCCTCCCATGCCCAGTCGCCCACCAGCTCGGAGAATTCGCAGCGCGCTCTCTGCGCCTCCGTCGAGAGTCTCCTGATGACCGTCAATGACAGCCGGCGGCAGTCCGAAGTCCGGTCCGTGAATGACACTGGCCTTTTCAAAGTACAGCGCTGGGACCACGGGCACGTCTCGTTCAAGCAGCAGATCCATGGCTTCATCGTCCATGAATGTTCCGTGCTCAAGCGTGTCGTAACCGGCTCGCAGAGCATTCTTGATACCTTCGGTTGCTCGGCAGTGGCCGGTCACCTTCATGCCATGATTGTGAGCTGTCTGTACCACTGCGTTCATTTCTTCGAACGTCATGCACAGGGTGTGATGATCATTGGTGTCGGGAGCGGCGGCATCACCCGTTGGATACGTCTTGACCCACTCCACACCATCTTTCACCAGTGACCTGACGGCTCGTCGCGCGTCTTCCACACCGTTGATAATAAAGACGAGGCCTTCCATCCCGATTTTCCGGAACTCCGGATTCCAGTCCATCAGGCCACCTGCTGAACAGATTTCTCTGCCAGACGGAGAGAGTCGCGGCCCCGGAATGAGGTCCGCTTCAATCGCATTTCTCAGCCAGTAGTCGACATTAAACAGACAGCCTCCGGAACGTGCGGCCGTGTAGCCGCACTCGAGAGCGAGCCGACAATTGACGGATGAAAGCAGACTGACGTACTCAACCGGATACTTGATGTCGAGGTCTTCCAGTGCCTCAATGTTGAAATAGGTCGCGTGGAAGTGTGCCTCCACCAGCCCGGGCATGATGGTGCCGCCCCTGGCATCAATCTGTTCCGCGTCCGACGGAACCTCGGGCAGGTCGGCTTCTGCGCCAACAAATGTGATCACGCCATCAGTCAGGACCACTGCCGCATTCGCTACCGCATCAGCTCCGGTGCCATCGACCAGCTGACCATTTTTGATGACGGTTGTTCCACTGTCCTGCTTCATCTGATGCTCCTGAAGTCTGTTTCATGTTGTTGAATCCGAAGACGTCAGTCTGGAATTGCCGGAATGCCATCCGAAAACGACTCGAGGCCCGTCACCACATCGGTCTGGGAACTGGGTCTACCCCGCAAGATCCGGGAATGCCGCCTTTACGTCCAGAGGGTCAGCGACGACTTTCTGTTGCTGCAGAAACTCCCTGAACAGTGCCTTCTTACGCGCGACGGCGCCGTCCTCTTTGGACAGGTCTTTCATCTCCAGCGGGTCTGCGGCAACATCGAACAGCAATGAGACACCCGTTTGTGGATACAACACCAGCTTGTCGTTCCCGGACGTAAGCATCCGCTGTGTCTGAGTGTATGCACCGTAGACAGTTCCACTGACTTCTTCCGAGCCATCCTTAAGCAGAGGCAGCAGATTCTGAAACTCGACGTGCTTAGGCACTTCAACGCCCGCGAGCTGCAGCGTGGTGGGCATGACACTCTGAAGGTAAATCCGCTGTCCGACCTTTCGACCGGCATCTACCCCGGGACCTGAAACGAAAAACGGAACCCGCATACTGTGGTCATACATGTTTTGTTTGCCCAGCAGGCCATGATGGCCACAGGCAAGTCCATGGTCCGCCGTGAAAAAGATCCACGTGTTGTCAGCCTGTCCGGTCTCCTCCAGTGCTTTCAGAATGCGGCCAATCTGCTGATCCATATGTGTGATGATCGCATAGTACTCCTGCCTGTTGACCTGTACGGAGTATGGCGTTCGAGGAAACGGAGCCAGCTGCTCATCGCGGATCCTGTTGCTGCCAATCTGATACGGGTACTCCGGCAGAAACGTTTTCGGAACCTCGATGTCATCCACAGGATACATGTCCACGAACTTTTTGGGACTCTGTCGGGGATCGTGAGGCGCGTTGAAGGCGAGGTACATGAAGAACGGCCGCTTGTCGCCGCTTGCTATCTTCATGTAATCGACAGCGTCATCCCCAACGACTTCGCTCCAGTGCCTGCCACCCTTCCAGAATCCCTCAAACGATTTGTCCCATGGTTTCCATGCATCGTCGTCGCGACTCTTTGGACGGTTGTAACCGGCTTTCGTCTGGTTGGGCATTCCACCGCGCACGTGTCGAACGACTTCAAATACGTCTTCCGCACCTGCCTGAACGTGCCACTTGCCAGTGAAAAATGTCTGGTAGCCACCCGCAGCCAGTTGCTGGGCCCAGAACTTCTTCTGCGGAACCCATTCCTTCCGCATCGATTTTTCATTCTTCTGTGCCCGCCAGATGTATTGCCCCGTGTTTAGCATGGTCCGACTGGCAACACACACGGCACCATGCCATCCGCCCTGGTTGTAGGTATGAGTGAATGTGGTTCCTCGTTTCACAAGTCGATCAAGGTTGGGAGTCTTGATCTCGGAGTTGCCAAGTGCGTGAATCGTGTGGAACGCCTGGTCGTCTGCGAAAATGAACAGCAGATTCGGTCGATCTGCAGCAGAAAGTCGGGCGGACGGAAGAATCAGCAGCAGCGCGGAAAGTGCCGGCAACAGTCGTCGGAGAGGCATAAGCAGACTCGATTGTCTCTGAGGGAGGGATTGGAAACGGAACAGCCATTGTCGAGTCAAAGTCTGGTTCGTCAAACCGCCCTCGAATTGGCTCTGAGGAATTTGCGAACTCGCAGGTGCCTTCTCCGCTTGAAATCGCAGGGCCCGGCTCTTGCAACTATGGAGTGATTCTCGGCGGTGAGACATGCACTGGCCGAGTGAACCGGTCGGCGAATCTCATGGTCTTCGCCTTTGCCGAGGTCCTAAAATCGATCCGGTTCTCGCCAATTCACAGGATCCCCTGCCATCACTCAGGACTTATCACTCAGGCGACCATATCCTTGAAGGCGTTCGCGACGGCATCAGTTTGCATACGAGTCAGAGTCATGAAGTTTTCCACACGAGCTGTTCACACGGGCGTCCACAAAGACGAGCAGTACAACAGCGTCATCACGCCCATTTACCCAACGTCAACATTCTTCTGGAACGACCTCGAAACCAATTCGGGCTATGACTACACACGTTCCGGTAACCCGACTCGCGATGCACTCAACGAAAACCTCGCCAGCCTTGAAGGGGGCGCTGCCTGCGTGACGACGTCCACCGGCATGTCGGCCGTGTACTGTGCAATGGCCCTGTTTTCGCCGGGAGACCACATTGTTGTGCCAGCGGATGTCTATGGGGGAACGTTTCGGCTCTTTGATCGTTACCTCAGCGAGAAAGGGCTGTCGTTTACGTTTGTCGACATGACTGATCTCGACGCAGTTCGAGGGGCGATTACTCCTCAGACAAAAGGGATCTGGATTGAAACACCCAGCAATCCCATGATGAAAGTGATCGACCTGTCAGGCGTGGTTGAAATTGCCAAGACACAGAACGCACTCACAATCTGTGACAATACGTTTCTGTCGCCGTACCTGCAGCGTCCGATTGAGTTCGGTGTCGATGTCGTCATGCACTCGACAACAAAATACATCAACGGGCACTCTGACGTTGTCGGCGGAGCAGTCATCAGTGCAAAAGTAGAAACCGGAGAACGGATCGCGTGGATCTGCAACGCTCTGGGCCTCGCCTGTTCTCCGTTTGATGCATGGCTTGTCCTGCGTGGAGTCAAGACACTGGGCTGCCGAATGGACGCTCAGCAGTCTGCAGCAATGAAGATTGCGCAATTCCTGACAGACCATTCCATGGTCGAAACGGTCTACTACCCGGGCCTTGAGTCGCACCCACAACATGATCTGGCGAAACGGCAGCAGGATGGATTTGGCGCGATGTTGAGTTTCGATGTCAAAGACGGGCGGCCGGTAGCAGAACGAGTCTGCATGCAGTCGAAACTGTTTGATGTCGCTGAGTCCCTGGGAGGGATCGAAAGTCTCATTTCGTTCCCAGTCACGATGAGCCATGCGTCCATGTCTGAAGAAGGACGGGCGGCCGCAGGAATCACAGACAAGACGGTTCGCGTTTCTGTCGGGCTGGAAGACGCCGACGACCTGATCGCAGATCTGAAGCAGGCCCTTGAAGGCGCATGATCAAGTGTGAGTGCCGATGACCGTCAGAGGCGAAGCGACGGCAGCGAATGTTCTCCGTGAACTCTGAGGTCAAAACCACGATCACCACGGCGCACACAGAGGAACACTGTGTAGTAGCCGCTATGCTCTGAGAGACTTATGACGCATCAGCAGTGCTTGCCCGCTGTGCTGCAAACTGGCGATTGTCTCGCACCCAGTCGTCGTGGGTGTAAATCAGCGTGGAGGTGTCCGTCTCCTGCACCTCAATCCGATCGAGCGTAAACCCCATCTCCACGATCTCGGAAAACATGACCCACGCGAGATTCTCTACGCTCGTAGGACCGTCCAGGACTTTCAGACGAAAGCATTCGCCCGTTCGTTCGGTGTGATCCAGAAGGGTCTGGTACAGCGGATCATGCTTATTGATCAGCATGCCATGATCAAAATTGTTCTTAAGGTACGGTTCGATCTTGTCATCAAAGTCTCCAAAGAGCGTGCTGATGTCTCCGTCCCGCTCTACTTCGAAATGAATTCGCAGACCGTAACGATGACCGTGGATATTGCTGCACTTGTCCTTGAGCGTCTCGTTGCGATGAGCTGCGTAGAACTTGTATTCCTTCTGAATAATCATCCCGTTGCCTGTCGGCTTTGAGTAGGGTGGGCTCTACCCACCAAAAAAGAGAGGAACACTGGCAAACCAGTGACACTCGTCCAGCACCTGTCGCAATCGCATCCGTCGCCATACGTCGCCATACGCACATGCAATTACTGGAGCTGCTCCTGAAAGTAAACAACCAGCGTCTGAATTCCCAGCAGAGTCATCGACAGTCCTCCAAGTGCTGTCAAAATCTTCAACCCAGTCCCCATTCGCAGGGACGGAGGCAACTGAGTTCGGTCAGCCCACAGCATCGCGAAACACCATAAGCCGCACAGTGTGGCCCCGCCGAGCACAGCGCCAAACGTCATCTTGCCGACAACACCCGGTGCAATCCCTGAGGGTAACCACATCATGATCAACCCTCCCAGGAAACAATACAGGATCGTGCCTGTTCGCCACCGGTCCAGTATGAATTCCCGGACAGAGTCGCCACTCACGGCTTTGACAGACTCGGCGACGGTATAGCGGTAAATCTCAAACGCTCCGTACAGCGTTCCAATAAACGCGAGGAACACTCCGCCACGATAAAGATACCTGAGTGACGGGTGCAGCGTCTCGAGGAACTGTTCCTGTGCGGACAACAGATCACCCTCGGGAACCGTCTTTGAGGAATGAAGAATTGCCGCGCCCAGGATCGCAAACAGAAGTGTGACCAGAATCACACTGATAAAGGACACCAAAGTGTCCATCAGGGGGGCTCTCGTCCAGATCCCTGCTCGCTCAATCTGCTGGTCGGACAGATTGTCCAGCGTCTCCCGATCCACAGCCGAGCTGCCTGATCGCCCCCAGTTCTTTTCCCTAAGCATACCGAGGTAGCCAATGTAGTCGTATGTCCCGCCACCGACAGCACTCAGATAGATGGCGACTTCAAGCCACGGACTTCGTCCTGCAAATGTCGGATTCTGTTGCAGGACCCATGGTTCGTAGTCTGGTACTACAGGCACAAACATTCCCTGCAGCATCGCGGCAAGGTCCGGACTGGCGGCAATTACCGATACGAGAGCGGCAACCACGATCAGTCCAATGACGACGGCGCTGACTCGCTCGAGAATCGTCTGGTTGCTTTTGAGCGCCAGCAGCAGGCAAACCACAAGAACAACAGATCCGAAGATGTTGTCCCAGAATTCACGGACGGGAAACTGACCAATCCACTGACGTTCATCCAGCTTCATGCCGGTAAGTTCAGTGACATATTCACCAAGGATCTCGGAGATCCCGGAAAAGGCAATCGGCATCACCAGCACGGTGGGTACGGCGATTAACAGGGGAAACCAGTTTTTCGGGCCCGGCAGTCGGCCCCATGTCCTCATCGGGTGTTCGCCGGTCAGTGTCAGGTGTCTGCCTCCAACGTAAACCTGAACCGCCTTAAACAGCCCGGCCACCAGAAAACACCACAGCAGGCTGTAACCAAAGACGGCACCGCTGCGAGATGCCCAGACAAGTTCCCCGCTACCGATGGTGACGGATGCGATAATGAGCCCCGGGCCAACAAACCCAAACACGCCGCGTAGATTCAATCCCGTCAGACGCTCGGGAGGCGCTTCGAAAACCTCAGAAGACTGTGACATCAGCTGCTTCCATCGATTTTGTGGAGTGGGTCCTCATAGAATTGCCATCGGGCGTAACTGCGTCTTTATGGACTCTCCGCGACAATCTCCAGACACGATACCAAATGGCAGACTCGAATCCTTCCCCATGTCCGCGAATTGCAATCGGCGGAATTCTGACCGAATGCAATCATCTGGGCGGTCTCCCAATCGACATGGCAGTCTACGAAGC
>CAJWGB010000159.1 GCA_913031625.1 uncultured Planctomycetaceae bacterium
CAGGCAAGCGGCGAAGAAAACGGTGCTCAGGAAACGACAATTCAGGCCGATGAATCTCTAAACGCCATTGTGGTTCGCGCCGACCCGGGCTCCATGAATGAACTGCTGGAGATCATCAAGAAGCTCGACGTGCGCCGCTCACAAGTACTGATAGAAGCCGCAATCGTCGAGATCACCATAGACAACACCAGCGATATCGGCATCGAGATGGCCGCTGCTGACGCCAAGGGTGAAACAGTGCCGTTCGTCAGCACAACCCTGCAAGGCGTCATCGGGTCACTGTTCTCGAACATCCTGGACGACGAAAATCAGATTGTCTGGCACAACCCTGTGTTTTCAGAACTGGCCGGTCGCGAGCAGTCGTTGATCGGCCTTTCTTTTTTGGAAGCGCTGGACAGCCCTGAACTGATGGATCCTTCGATGGTTCCGACTGATATGCAGCCGGGCCCGGGACAGGTGATTAAAGCCGTTCTGAAGCAGGCCGAACGTCAGTTTCTTGCGATTCGAGCCTGCCGTTCGCAGCTGGATGTCGGTGAAAATGAGTCTCGGTCATTTACGACAATCGTCGTTCGTAATGTGTCCGAAGAGATTCTTGAGAACCAGAAACGCGAAGCCATCTATCGGGCCGGCATCGAACTGGGAGACCTTTCCCCCGATGAAGTGACAGAAATGTCGCATGAGGATCGGGCAGAGCTGTTAAAGGAGAAGATTCTTGAGTACTCACAGGATATCCTTGGATTTGAAACCATAGAAATTCGTGTCCTGAACCCGGAGACTTCAGGACTGGAGCCACTGCTGCAGGTCGGGATGGACCCGGCAGCCGCTGACCGAAAACTCCACGCGAGTGAAACAGATAACGGGATTACCGGATTCGTAGCAGCGACCTGCCAGAGTCATCTCTGTCGCGACACGCTGCAGGACCCCCATTACATTCGTGGGGCAGCAGACGCTCGCAGTTCTCTGACAGTTCCTCTGGTCATGCATGAGGAAGTTCTGGGCACGTTCAATGTCGAGAACCAGGGTGTCGCGTCATACGACGAGAAAGACCTTGAATTCCTTGAAGTGTTCGGCAACGTTGTCGCCATGGCACTCAATCAACTGCAGCTACTCGTCGCAGAGCAGGTCACAACTGCAACGGCGAGCTCTGATCGCCTGCGACGGGACATTGCTCTGCCTGCTGACGATATTCTGTCAACTGCTACAGGGATTCTGGAGAAATACATCGGCCACGATCCGGACGTTTGCGAACAGTTGCAGCTGATTGTCGAGAATACTCGGAAGATTCGCACGCATGTGCAGCGAGTCTCCGAAGAGGCCGAGACCCCGGATGCTCCATTCACAACCTCCTCCATTCGCATGCGCGCCGAACGCCCTGCTCTGCGAGGCAAGCGAGTGCTTGTGGTGGACAATGATGACAGCGTCCTGAGTTCCGCGCATGACCTGCTTGGCCGCCATGGCTGCGTCGTGGAGACCGTTCGTTCCGGCAAAGAAGCCTGCCAGATGGTTCGGGGCCATCACTACGATGCGGTCCTGACGGACATTCGACTGCCCGATCTGAATGGCTACGAATGTTTCTGCAGTCTCAAAGAAATTGACGACCGGCTCCCGGTCATTTTGATGACCGGTTTTGGATATGACGCGGGTCATTCAATTGTGAAGTCTCGTCAGGCCGGGCTGAAGTCGGTGTTGTACAAGCCATTTCGTCGTGAACAGTTGCTGACGGAACTGGAAAAGGCGGTCACGCCTCCGCCTCCGCATGAGTGACGGTCGACGTACTCATGAAGTTCGTAGCCGGATTCTTTGGAATTCGGGAAGGAACTCTTACGAGTTCCGCTACATCGTGGCCGACGATTACGCAGCGCGACAGCTCATCTTGTCCGAACTGAGCTCAGCAGTCAGTAGATCGATAGTGCTGGACAAGGCGTGCTTCTGGGCTGCCACGACACTTGCCGCTCGCTGTCCTTTTTGTGAACGAGACTCCGGTGCAGTCAGCAGATTGATGATCGAGCTCTGAAATTCGGCTTCGTTTGCGACCTGGACGATTGCATCTGCATCCTTTAACAGGGAGACGATGTCTCGGAAGTTGGAGGTCCGTGGGCCAACGACAATGGCCGCTCCATAAGCTGCTGGCTCCAGCATGTTCTGACCGTTGCGTGGTCCGAAACTGCCTCCGACGAACGCAACATCTGCCAGTCCCCAGCAGGCTGCAAGTTCACCAATTGTGTCGAGAATGATAATCTCGTCCGCTTCCGGCGGGTTGGTCGTTTGGATTTCTGACCGGCTCGTGACTCTACATCCAGCGGCACGTAAGTCACTGGCCACCTGTTCAAAGCGTTCACGATGGCGAGGCACGATAATCAGTCGGATATGATCGCTGTGACTGCAGGCTGACTGCCACGCATGAACTGCCATTTGTTCTTCCGGAGCCTGCGTGCTTCCGGCGATCAATACAGTCTCATTTTTATTGATTCCGAATAGATCCCGAAGCTGATTTGTTGCCCCATTCTGGCGATCGCTCATCAGCCCGTCGAACTTGATCGAGCCACTGATTGTCACGTTTTCGGAGGGAACGCCGAGCAATCGAAGCCGGTTGGCATACTGTTCGCTTTGGGCTGCAACGACGGAGATGCCCGCAAAAACGGATCGCAGGAACGACAGTTTCCGGTAACCCCGAAAGCTTCGGTCACTCATGCGGGCATTGACGACCGCTGTTGGTGTGTTCTGTCGCCCGCACTCAGTCAGGAGGTTGGGCCAGAGTTCCAGTTCCATCAGGACCAGCATCTCCGGCTGGACGCGTGTGACAGCCCGAGACACGGCCCACGAAAAGTCGAGCGGCAGCCAGGTAACGCAGAAATCCGAGAGTCGCTCGCATGCCAGTTGATGCCCTGTGTCCGTAGACGTGGTGACGAGGATTGAAAATTGATCGTTAGTCGCCGTCTGAAAGGCGCGGACAACTTTTTCAAGCTGGACCACTTCACCCACACTGACCGCGTGAAACCAGATACGTGGTCGTGTGTCGTCAGGCACAGAGAGTTGCCCCAGCAGCTTTTCCCGCCAGCCTGCACGATACCGTCCGTGGCGCAGCATCCGCCACAGGATCACTGGGGAAAGCAGCAGCAATGCTGTTGCGTACAGGATGTTGAGCAGCCACTTCACGGGATTCCATTCCGCCGACGGTCAGGTCCTATCGCTTACCGCAGCACTTTTTGTACTTCTTGCCACTGCCACAGGGGCAGGGATCGTTTCGGCCCACTTTGGGGCCCTTGTTCACGATGGGGTCAATTGCTTTGTTGTCATCGCCCGGCTGAGGCCCGTCTTCATAGGCATCCTGAGGCACGTCGATCGGTGGAGCAACATCATGCTCGGTCGCGGTGACCTGCCAGAGTGAGCCGACAAACGCCGGACTTTCCTGTTCAATGCGGAACGTAGACGACGTTACCTGTTCGGCGACACGTACCCACATTTCGTTGTAGGCTTTGCGGCCTTCTCGTTTGTACTCGGTCTTGGGATCCTTCTGAGCGTACGAGACCATGCCGATGCCCTGTCTGAGATGGCCCATCTGGTACAGGTGGTCTTTCCATGCTGTGTCGACAATCTCAAGCAGGATGCTGCGTTCTGTGTGTTGCAGCTCCGGCCGATAGTGTTGCTCAGCACTTCGCAGGATCTGAGTTCGGGCTTCTTCCGGTGACCAGTCAATCAGCTTCTCGTTGTCGACGGTCCAGCTGATTTCTGAGCTTGCCCATGCAGAAACAGCTGCTGCCTGCTCGTCGCTGACATATTTGCCCCCATCCGGCACCAGTTCCAGCAGTTTCGCTTCGATGGCGTTCATGTCCGGCTTGGAGTTCAGGAACTGTCGGCTGGCCTCAACCAGCAACTCGCGGATTCGATCGCTGGTCATGGAGGCAAACTCTTCGGGAGAGTAATTTGTCCCGAAACGCGTGTTGGACCAGCGACAGAGTTTTTCCCTGTTGTACTTCTCTCCGGCGGTTCCGTCGCCCTCAAGGAAACTGGCCATGCCCACATTCACGGGGAACGTCACTTCCTTTTCATCATAAAGTGCTCGCACTCGCTCCTGCAGGTGAGTTCTGACCTGATGAGGCTCCATGCCCTCGATGTCTTCCAGGGTCAGAGGGACGGTGAACTGGTGGGCGGCCCAGCCACAGAGCGACTTTCTCTCGAAGTCAGGATCCTGGAGAACGCTCAGTTCGCTCATGTCCCAGCGTTCAATGTAGTCGCGTGCGAGTTTCAGCAGATGCAGCTGCAGGTCCTCCCGCTTGATCTTTTTGAGATCTCGTTCGTTGAGATTCTGCTTCAGGAAGCGATTGGCCCAACGGGTCAGAGCAACCCAGTTCCAGTCGCGGCGGAAATCGTAGGTTTCACCATCGTCGTTCGTTTTTACTTCTTCGGGCAGGTGAGTATCGAGCTGCTCTTCAATCTCAGATTCATACTGTCGCTCCCCTTCATCCCTGAGGAAGACCGACATCTGATCACCTTCAAACCCACGCAGCTGGCTGACGTCAAACTGCAGGCCGAACTGCTGCTGAGCCCAGCGAGCAATCGTGTTTTCGCGATAGTCGGTTTCAAGGAAGTGAGACACCCAGTGATCGATCTGGTCGTCCATCATGCCCAGCAGCAGGAGACGCGTATCTTCCCCGTCAAGAATTCGCTGCCGATAAGAGTAAGTTCTCTTTCGCTGCTCATCCATGATCTCGTCATATTCGAGCAGACTCTTGCGCTGATCAAAGTGCTTCTCTTCAACCTTCTTTTGAGCTCCTTCCACGCGTCGTGTGACCATCGGGCTCGTCAGCGGCTCCCCGTCTTTCAGTCCGGCCCACTGCATGACTCTCTGCATCATGTCGCCGGCGAAGAGTCGCATGAGTTTGTCTTCGAGGCAGATGAAGAAACGGCTGGATCCCGGGTCTCCCTGACGTCCGGCACGACCTCGCAGCTGCAGGTCGATTCGTCGTGAGTCATGCCGCTCCGTCCCAATCACGTGCAGGCCTCCGAGATCCATAATCTTTTTGGCTTCCTCCTTCATGCCGTCACGACTGGCAATCTGATCAGTCAGCTCGTCCCACTCTGTCTTGGGGACTTCCAGACGCGACTCATATTTCGTTTTCAGTTCCTCCCACGCTGCATGCTCTGGGTTTCCACCGAGGATAATGTCAGTGCCACGACCGGCCATGTTGGTGGCGATCGTAACCGCACCGCGGCGGCCGGCCTGAGCTACAATCTCGGCCTCACGTTCGTGTTGCTTGGCGTTCAGAACGTTGTGCTTTACGCCTCGTTTGACCAGCTTGTTGGCAACGAGCTCTGATGTCTCGATACTTGTTGTGCCGACGAGGATCGGTCGGCCTGTCTGATTGACTTCCACAATCTCGTCAACAACGGCTCCCCACTTTTCTTTCTCAGTGCCGTAGATGTTGTCTGGGTGATTGATACGCTGCATGTAACGGTTCGTGGGAACCGCCATCACTTCAAGATTGTAGATCTTGTAGAACTCGTCAGACTCTGTCATCGCAGTTCCGGTCATTCCGGACAGCTTGTCGTAGAGCTTGAAGTAGTTCTGCAGAGTGATCGTCGCCAGCGTCTGCGACTCCTCTTTAATCTTCACGCCTTCTTTGGCTTCGATGGCCTGGTGCAGTCCGTCACTCCACTGGCGTCCTTCCATCTTACGTCCGGTGTTTTCGTCCACGATGACGATCTCACCATTCTGGATGACGTAGTTGATGTCTTTCCTGTAGAGGTGATGCGCCTTGAGAGCATTGTCCAGCAGGTGCGGCCATTCCATATTGCCGGCCGTGTAAAAGCTGTCTACTCCAGCCAGTTCTTCTGCGCGTCGTACTCCGTCTTCCGTCATGTGGCAGGAGTGTTCTTTCTCCTTCACTTCGAAGTCGCGATCTTTCTGCAGCTGACGGGCAATCGCGTTTGCACGGGGATACTTATCAAGGTCATCGCGCGCCGGTCCGGAGATGATGAGTGGCGTTCGCGCTTCATCGATCAGGATGTTGTCGATTTCGTCGACGACTGCGTAGTTCAGTGGTCCCTGTACCTGCAGGTCCTTCGTCGGCTTCATGTTGTCCCGCAGGTAGTCGAAGCCAAACTGGTTGCTTGTTCCGTAGGTCACGTCACAGGCGTAGTGCTTCTGTCGCTCTCTGGGGCCCATGTTCGATTGAATTGCGCCGATGGTGAGGCCCAAGTTCATGTGGATCGGTCCCATCCACTCCATGTCACGCAGCGCGAGATAGTCGTTGACGGTGACTACGTGGACCTTACCGGCAATGGCATTCAGAAACGTGGGCAGCGTGGCGACGAGCGTCTTACCTTCTCCCGTGACCATTTCGGAAATCATTCCGTTGTGCAGGATCCAGCCTCCCACCAACTGCACGTCGTAATGACGCATGTGCAGAAACCGGCGGCCGGATTCACGCACAGCAGCAAAAGCCTCCGGCAGCAGATCATCAAGAGTCTCACCTGCTCTGAGGCGGGCTCGGAAGAGATGCGTTGTCTGACGCAGTTCATCATCCGTCTTGGCCTTCCATGTGGGCTCCAACTGGCCGATTCGGTCGATTAGCGAATCGGGTTTAATGGTGGTGTTGCCCTGCTTGTCGCGAACAAATCCGAGCTTGCGGATCTTGTTTTCGTTGGACGAACCAAACAGGCCAGTGATTCCGCGTTCGATTTTGGAGGTGGCGGCCGAAAAAAAGTCGCCAACGCGATCCATAAACTCCATGGCAGATTCTGCTTTCAGACGATCAATGGTCGGACGTGAGTCCGTTTTGTTTTATTGGATATGTTCTATTCGCTGATCTGGCCGATTTCTGAGGCTGCCCAAATGGCGGATCCTCCCCGGTGCCAGCAAATCGCCGGCAGACTGCTCAGACCTGCAGATTGTCGTAACTTCAGTGCTGATAAGTGTATTTGAACAAACTGAAGACGGTCAATGTGGGGTTGGTGCCTCTCGTTTCCCGGGATCTGACCAGTCTTTGCAATTCATGTGCCAGGAACCGCAGGCCTGAAACATCGCAGGCCCGTCAGCCCGAACCAATTGAACAATCCGGGCCGCGAATCGGTTGAGCATTTCCTCCCGGGTCGCTGAAGTATGTCAATCCGGGCGCGAAGTGCCCAAATGCAGTTACGAACCTTTGAGAGATCCAAAATGTATCGATTCAGCCTCCCGCTGCTCCTGCTGTTAACGGGGCCAGCCACGGCGACCGAACCCGCTCGTCCGGACGGTATCGTCCCCGTCCCAGCCACAGTCAAGCCCGTGAAGATTGCCGGCGTCAAGCCGAGAAACGTGGTCTTTATTCTCTCTGATGACCACCGATATGACGCCATGAGCTTTATGGGGCATCAGTTTGCGGAAACGCCTCATATGGATGCCATGGCAAAGAACGGCGTCCACCTGAAGAACGCATTCGTGACGACATCACTGTGTTCTCCCAGCCGTGCCTCCATTCTGACGGGCCTGTATACGTTCCGGCACCGAGTGATCGACAATAATCGACTGGTTCCGGAAGGCACGAAGTTCTTTCCCCAGTACCTTCAGAAGGCTGGCTACGCGACTGGATTTATTGGCAAGTGGCACATGGGTGGCCACCACGATAATCCCCGCCCCGGTTTTGACTACTGGGTCAGCTTTCGTGGGCAGGGGAATTACTTTCCTCCCGGTCCCAAATACACAATCAACGTCAACGGTGAGCGAGTGAAGCAGGACGGATACATCACGACTCTGCTGACTCGGTACGCCGTCGAATTCCTGGAGCAGCAGAAGGACAGCGATAAGCCATTTTGCCTGTACCTGTCCCACAAGGCGGTTCACGCCAATTTTACCCCGGAAGAACGATACAAAGATCGCTTCGCCAGGAAGCCATTCAATCGACCAAAGAGCGAACAGAAGCTCACCGAAAACTCCCGTGACCTGCCACGCTGGCTGCTTGATCAGCGGAACAGCTGGCACGGCGTGGACTTCCCATACCACAGTGACCTGAATATCGAGCAGTACTACAAACGCTATTGTGAAGCGCTGTGCTCAGTGGACGACAGTATTGGGACTGTCATGGAACAGTTGAAGAAGATGGGCATCCATGACGAAACCCTCGTCATCTACATGGGTGACAACGGGTTTATGTTTGGTGAACACGGACTGATCGACAAACGTGTTGCGTACGAGACCTCCATTCGGGTACCCATGCTGATGCAGTGTCCGGACCTGTTCAAAGCAGGGACAACTGTTGATCGTATGGTCGCCAATATTGATATCGCTCCCACGATCATGGAAGCCATGGGGCTGCAGAAGCCGCCCCACATGGATGGGGCCAGCTTTATCGAACTGGCTCAGGGCAAAGATGTTCCGTGGCGCGACTATTTTCTTTATGTGTACTATTGGGAGAAGAACTTCCCGCAGTCGCCGACCGTATTCTCAATCCGCAGTGACAAATACAAGTACAACACTTACTACGGACTGTGGGATACGGATGAGTTCTTCGACATTCAGGCTGACCCCATGGAGCAGAAGAATCTGATCCGCAATCCGTCTCATACAAAGAAGGCCAAGGAGATGGAGAATCGCCTCTATGAAATGATGGCCGAACTGGGCGGCATGGACATACCGATGAATCAGCCGCGCGGCAACTCGCAGAACAAGCGACTGCGAACCCGTGAGGGCGACCGTGCCTCCAACTTCCCGAAATCTCTGGTCGTCGACGAAGCGATCAACAAGAACGCAAAGTAGAGACTTTCTGAGACTCAGGATAGATCGCTCATGAAGCCGGACTCCCAGTAGTCCGGCTTTCCTGTGCGCTGGTGACACTGGCTCTGTTGGTGTCTGGTTGCCTGGACGACTTCCCTCTCCAGCGAAGTGCAGCAGCCGTGTTGACTGCATATACTGAAGTGACTGAAGTTCCGCCCTGTTGACTGCAGAACTGGTGCTCTCATGAATCTCATTCTGATCCTGACGGCATTCGCCGGCGACATTGACTTTGCTCGACACATTCGTCCGCTGCTTGCTGACAGATGTTACGCATGTCACGGCCCCGACGCCGGACAGCGGCAGGCTGATCTGCGACTGGACGAAGCAAAGTCGGCAACCCGGCAGCTTGAAAGTGGACACACGGCCGTTGTCCCCGGTGAATCGAAGAGCAGCGAACTTGTGCGCAGAATCAACAGCACTGATCCTGATCTCCAGATGCCTCCGGCCGGCTCCGGGAAGGTGCTCTCTCGGGAAGAACGTCAACTTCTGGAGCGTTGGATTCAGGAAGGCGCCGAGTATCCGAAACACTGGTCCTTCACGCCCCCCACTCGCCCGGACGTACCCGAGGTGCCGGCTGAGTATGCAGGTGCGAATCCGATTGACCGATTTGTCATTCGCCGAATCCTTGATTCAGGCCTTCGCCCATCTCCGCCGGCTGGACGTGCCACGCTGGCACGTCGTGCGTCTCTTGATCTGCGTGGAATACCCCCGGCACTCGCAGAACTGGATGTGTTTCTCAATGATGAGTCCACTCGTGCATGGCCGCGATACATCGACGGTCTTCTGAAGTCTCCACACTACGGAGAACGCATGGCGCAGGACTGGCTGGACCTTGCGCGATACGGAGACACGAACGGCTATCACGCCGATAGTGACCGCACGATGTGGCTGTATCGCGACTACGTGATCGACAGTTTTAACGACAATAAACCATTCGATCAGTTCGTTATGGAAAATATGGCCGGGGATCTGCTCCCGGGCGTCACTGACCAGACACGTGTCGCCAGTGGATTTAATCGCTGCAACACATTCAATGAAGAAGGCGGTGCTGATCCGGATGAGTTCTATGTGGCGTACGCGATCGACCGCGCGAACACAACCGGGCAGGTCTTTTTGGGGCTGACGATTGGTTGTGCTCAGTGCCATGACCACAAGTATGACCCGATCAGTCAAAAGGACTACTACCGATTGTTCGCTTACTTCAATAGTGTCGCCGGCGAAGTCGGAGCTGGTGGCCCGAGCGGTTATCACAACAGGGAGTTGCCTCCACTTCTGCGGGTGCCCACTCGTGAACAGCAGGCCGAACTGGACGGAATTCCCGGGCAGATTAATGAGTTGGACGCTCAGGTTCAGGCCGCTCTCGAGACATGGAAGGCTCCGGATGACGAACAATGGCAACTCGTCAACAAATGGGTTACTCAGCTCAGGGGGCCTGCGATGCCAACACGCCCTGAGCTTCCCAGTCTGGTTGTCTGGCTGGACGCAGGTGACCTCAATGGAAACGGGAGGTCTGACTCCGAAGAGGAGTTTCAGCCGGAAGCCGGGGTGACAGTCTGGAAGGATCGTTCAGGAAACGGGCACCACGCCGAAGCAGTCGCGGCGCCGGACTATGTGCCCGACGCACTCGGTGGATTACCGGCTGTTCGGTTCAACGGCTCCGGGCATCACATGCGGACAAAGACGGGCGGGAAACAGCTGGCGGAGGATTTCACGCTGGTCTGCGTGTTTCGGTCCGTTGTCGACGGCAATAATCAGATGCTTGTGATGTGGGGAGAGGAAGCCAACGGCAAACGGCGTTCGCTGTGGCGAATGACGGACAGTCAGTTCAGCTTCAACGGCTACAACCGTGATGTCCCTGGTAAGATCAGAGTTGAACAGAAGCCGCACATCGGAGTCATTGCGCGATCGGCCGGCGATGGTGAGGTGCAGTTATTCGTCGATGGTGAACCTGGTGGCGTGGGCAAGCCGGAACTGGTCGGCTACGAAAACGATCGGATCACTCTTGGCTGCAATAACGGTAATGGAGAATTCGCCGGCGCTGAGTTTTCTGAGATTCTGATCTTTGATCGTCGACTCTCGGAACAGGAACATCAGCAACTGGGTCAGTATCTTGGGAGTCGCTACAACCTTGCGACCAAATATCAGGCAGCACCTCCGGAGATACTCAGGCTCGCTTCGTTGCCGGTTAAGGATCGAACTGCGGAGAACTCGGAACAGCTTTCGCAATACTACGGCCGCCACGTCGATCCACAGACTTCGGCAAAAGTGCGCGACCTTGAAGAGCAGCTGGCAGACTTGCGGCAGCGGGAGCGTGCCATTCGTGATGCGATTCCCAGTACGCTGGTCATGGTGGAGAAAAAGCAGCGAACTCCGGCATATGTCCTGATTCGTGGCGACTTTCAACATCGCGGCGAGGAGGTTTCACCCGGAATTCCTGCCGTCTTTGGCAGTGTGCCGGACGGGACACCGCAGAACCGGCTTGGCCTTGCTCGCTGGCTGACGTCGCCGGGAAATCCTCTCGTCGCAAGAGTAGCCGTGAATCGCATCTGGAAACAGATGTTTGGCAGCGGACTTGTTCGCACCACTGGCGACTTTGGAACGCAGGGCGAGTTACCATCCCATCCGCAACTGCTTGACTGGCTCGCAGTGGAATTCATTGAGAGCGGCTGGGACATCCAGCACATTCAGCGGCTGATCCTGACTTCGTCGACGTGGCAGCAGTCTTCCGTGAATCGTGGTCAGGCGGAAGAGGTTGATCCGGACAATCGTCTGCTCTCGCGGGCACCAAGATTCCGACTGTCGGCAGAGACCATTCGTGACGTCGCACTGTCGGCGAGCGGATTGCTGAATCCACGCGTTGGCGGTCCAAGTGTGAAGCCGTTTCAGCCGGAAGGGTTTTACAGCGACAAGATTGGCCGCGCGTGGGCCATGTCTTCCGGAGAGGATCGATATCGACGCGGCATCTATACCTATTGGCGGAGGACGACTCTGTATCCCGCCTTTCAGATTTTTGACGCGCCCAGTCGCGAGTTCTGTACCGTCAGTCGGCCTCGGACGAATACCCCGTTACAGGCCCTCGTGTTAATGAACGATGCGGGCTACGTGGAGGCGGCGGTGGCACTGGCGCGGG
Source organism: uncultured Planctomycetaceae bacterium (assembly GCA_913031625.1). Taxonomy (GTDB): domain Bacteria; phylum Planctomycetota; class Planctomycetia; order Planctomycetales; family Planctomycetaceae; genus Fuerstiella. Next base: position 11,883 of record CAJWGB010000159.1, read on the forward strand.
AGGCAAGAACGTCCGAGTCCGAGCTCTCTGCCAGAATCCAGTTTGCATTTCGCGGAGTGACTTCGCGAAACGCGAATCGGCAGGAGCTTGAACTACTGTCTCAGGTGATTCGTGAACAGCAGCAGCATTTTCAGGATCACCCGAACGCTGCAGCCGAATTTGTTGGCGGCAAACTTTCACCCGACAATCAGGCAGACCTCATCGATCTTGCCGCATGGTCAACGCTTGCCAGTGTGATTCTGAACCTTGATGAATCCATTACACGGGAATGATTCCATGCAGCAACCTCAGCAGGATCCGTTTATTCGACGACAGTTTCTGCAGCGTTCATCCCTGGGACTGGGCGCTGCAGCGGTGGCGTCACTCGCCAGTGACGGTGCACTATTTGCCTCTCCTGCGTCCAGTGCTGCGGGGCCTCATTTTGCCCCCACTGCGCGACGCATTATATATCTGTTCATGTCGGGCGGGCCGTCGCAACTGGATCTGTTTGATCGCAAGCCGGGTCTTCACAAGCTCCACGGTACCGAATTGCCAAAGTCCGTTATCGGAAAGCAGCGTCTGACGACGATGACTCGCGGCCAGGCGAAGTTGCTGGTTGCCGCAGACCGTCAGAAGTGGCAGCGATTCGGTGAGTCCGGTCAGGAGATGAATGCCGAGTTCAGGCACCTCGGTCAACACGCAGACCAGATGGCCATTATCCGCAGCGTGCACACGGAGCCGATTAATCACGATCCAGCCGTGACGTTCATGCAGACTGGAAGTCCCAATTCCGGTCGACCTGCCATGGGGGCATGGATGAGCTACGGTTTGGGGCCGGAAAATTGCGACCTTCCCGAATTCGTCGTGTTGCTTAGCAACGGAGGTCAGCCGGTTCCCTCTCGATACTGGCAGAATGGATTCCTGCCGAGTCGACATCAGGGAGTGCAGTTTCAATCCAAAGGAGACCCTGTCCTGTTCCTGTCGGATCCGAAGGGAATGGACCGCACCAATCGAGGGCGGATGGTGGACTACATCTCTCGGTTGAATCGACTTAAGCATGAGCAGGTGAAAGATCCCGAGATTGAGGCGCGCATTGACGCCTATCAACTGGCATACCGGATGCAGGCTTCCGTGCCTGCTTTGACTGATCTGACTACGGAATCGAAGCAGACGCTGGAAATGTACGGTGCGAATCCGGGGCAGCAGTCATTTGCTGCGAACTGTCTTCTGGCTCGGCGACTGGCTGAATCCGGAGTCAGGTTTGTACAACTGTACGATCGCGGCTGGGACCACCACTCTGACACGACCTCCAACGTACAGAACAAGATCCGTCAGACAGAAAAATCGTGCGCTGCCCTGTTGACCGACCTTAAGGAACGCGGCCTGCTGGACGATACGCTCGTGATCTGGGGGGGCGAATTTGGACGCACGACCTACGGACAGGATCGGGGCAAGACCTATGGTCGTGATCATCATCCGGGGTGCTTCTCCATGTGGATGGCGGGCGGGGGCATCCGTGGAGGTGTCAACTACGGACGGACTGATGACTTTTCTTATAACGTTGCAGAAAACGGCGTGACGCCTCATGATCTCCAGGCCACGATCCTGCACTGCATGGGGCTGGATCACAAGCAGCTGACGTATCGATTTAAGGGCAGAGACTTTCGGCTGACGGACGTTGCCGGCAACGTGGTTGGTGAGATCCTTGGGTAACGGTGTCCTGGTATCGTCTCAGGTTGAGCAGCTCGGAGTGGAATTCGCCGGGATTCCTGAGCCTGGACTTCTGGCCACGTCCACTGCTCAATTTCGGCACGGCTCTACGACGGCGTCTCACTCTCCGGGTCATCCGACTCGTGATGAACTCGTCGGGAACCGGGTGAAGTACCGGCAACTCCCCACTGAATGGGTTCATCCTGATCGTACTTTTTGCCCAGGAGCCGGCAGATTTCGGCTCGTGCCATTTCATAGCCGAGGTAGAAGGCGTGTGATGCATCGACATCAGGGTTGGCTGCCAGCCCTTCGGCAAAGATTTCAAAAGAGTCATCACCCTGCCAGTGGCCGTTACGATTCATCAGATGGAGACCATGCTGTTCAGCGAAAATTCGGAAACTGGAGTCGGTGAGTGCTGCCGAGAGCTGTTCCAGTGATTCAGCAGAATACTCACGTGGCCGGGCGTCTCGCAGCATCAACAGTTGGTTACTGATGTGCTTGGGGATGGTGCCATTGTCTTCGGCGTACTGCACCATTCTGCGAGCTGCGTTGAATTCCCGCACACTGGTTCGACACCAGTTAATCACCTGGGTCGTCAGGATGCTGTGAATCTGAAGGTCCTGACAGACTGCGGCCAGCAGCATGTTGATACCGCCCGAATCAGAGTCGGCCAGCTCTGTGACGTTCCCTGTCCCCATCATGATCGGAAGATCGGGATAACGCTGGCGGCTGAGAATGTATCGCTGGAGCGATGACGTAAATCCCATGCCGATTGGCTCAAGGATCGGGTCGATTCGAAACTCGCATTGTCCGCACAGCTGCTGAATGCTGCGGTCGAGGGACTCAAGGTCCTGAGGCGAATCAGGGATCAGGACGACTTCCGCTCCCGTTCTTCCCACCCAGTCGATATTGGAAGAGTTTCCACTCAGGATCAGTTCCGCGCCTGCATTGACTGCTGCATCAACCTCATGTCGATCGAATGAATCGATGGAAACGCGAATGTCTTCTGCTCGGAGAGCTGTGACAAGCTCTCCAACTGTGGACGACGACTCACCCGGGACGCATCCAATGTCAATCAGGTCAGCTCCATCGCTGATCAGCGATTGGGCTTCTGTGACAACGGCCTGCACGGACTGCCGGGTCGCGTGATTGATTTCCGCAATGATCTCGATTGACCATTTGCTCAGTTCGGCCGCTCGACGCTTCTCCAGCCCAAAATACTCCGGCAGGTCACGCAGGTCTTTCGGTCCCCGCTCAAATGGCAGGTTGAACTTCGCCTGCAGCTGATCGATGTTGCCCTGGACCCAGCCAGGCAGAATAACTCGGTCAGTCTTCTCCGGCACTTCAAGTCGCTTCAGAAGCAGGTCCACATGCAGCAGAGCAGCCACCTGAATTCCCGGAACGACAATGTTGTATTTGAATCCCAGCTGATCGGATATCGCGCGCACGACTTCGCGCAGGCTCGATTCGGCCAGACGCCCGGTCACAAACAGGAGGGTTTGCGGATTCAGC
>CAJWGB010000160.1 GCA_913031625.1 uncultured Planctomycetaceae bacterium
CTGGAAGGGAAAGAGCGGCATCAATAAGTACGCTGACTTCACCATGCAGGTCGACTCGACTGTGGGACAGGTCCTCAAGGCGATTGATGACAACAACATCACAGACAACACCCTGATCGTGTTCACCACTGACAACGGTTGTTCCCCTCAGGCCAATATTCCGCAACTGTTAAAAGCCGGTCACGACCAGAATTATATCTACCGTGGGCACAAAGCCGACATCTATGAAGGAGGCCATCGCGTCCCTTTCGTGGCACGCTGGCCTGCGAAGGTAAAGGCCGGAACACGGTGCGAGCACATCGTTGGACAGCTGGACATTCTGGCGACCGCAGCCGAAATCGTTGGAGCAAAAATCCCCATGAATGCGGCCGAGGACAGTGTCTCGTTTCTTCCAATGCTGCTGGACAAATCTGCTGGTCCGATTCGAACGTCAATTATCTCCCAGTCGATCGGTGGGCAGTTCGCAGTTCGTGACAATCACTGGAAACTATGTCTGTGCCCAGGGTCCGGCGGCTGGAGTAGTCCACGGCCGGGGCGAGCAGATCTGTCGAAATTGCCGACCATGCAGTTGTTTGATCTGAGTAAGGACCCCGGCGAGCAACACAATCTCGCGAAGTCCGATCCTGCCCGAGTAGCTGCGATGCAAAGAATGTTGCAGGAGTTTATTCATCGCGGACGTTCGACACCGGGACCGGCACTCCAAAACGACGCTGAAATCGTGATGGTAAAACCAATCCCAACGGCACGTAAAAAGTAGAGTCGTTGCTCTGACCGGCAACCTGCTCTTCGAGTTGCTTCCAGAAGCTGATCACCCACTCCAGGCCAGATGGTCCATTAAGACGTCATGAGCACAGAACCAGAATCTCACCCCGCTCGTATGGGCCATGTGCCGGAGTTGTCGACCCCTCCCAGCTCTCCCCCAATCTTTCAGACAACAGCCTTTGACATCCCGGATCTGGACGTCCTTGGACAGCTGCATTCGGGCACCACTGAGGGGCATATCTACACGCGGGACAGCAATCCCAATCACAAAGCGCTTGGGCAATCGATCGCCGCGCTCGAAGGAGCTGACTCCGGAGCTGTGTTCGCGTCGGGTATGGGGGCGATCGCTGCCGTGGCAATGACACTCTCAGGCGCCGGTGACAGGATCATTATTGCCCGATCCATGTATGGCATCACACTTAAGCTGATGCGCCGACTCGCTACTCAGTTCGACGTGGATGTTGCCTACTACGATGCCACCCAGCCTCAGCAGCTCTCGGAACTACTGACACCGGAAACAAAATTCTGCCTTGTGGAGACAGTGTCCAATCCATTGCTGGAAGTGATCGACCTGCGTGCCACGGCTGAAGCACTCGGCAGTGTCCCACTTGTGGTTGACAGTACCTTCACAACCCCTGAACTGGTCCGTCCCCTCGATCACGGAGCAGCGATCGTTGTGCATAGTGGGTCCAAGTATCTCAACGGTCATGGCGACGTCATGCTGGGTCTTGCAGCTGGCAGCCGTATCCAAATGAAACGCGTCAGAGCGACGTCCAGTGTGTTCGGCCAGAATGCCAATCCCTTCGAAAGCTGGCTGACTCAGCGGGGGCTGCGAACGCTCCCACTTCGAATGCGCCAGATTGCGACTTCCTGCACAGAGCTGGCTGACTTTCTGAATGCCCATGACGGAGTCCGTGCGGTCTTCCATCCGTCCCTTGAGCAGCACGGCACTCACGAAGTTGCAGTCCGTGATTATCCCCACGGAACCGGCGGCATCGTGTCGATCGAACTGAAAGGTGGAGGTAAAGAGGCAGTGTCTGAGTTCATGCGGGCTATGCCTGAGATTCCGTTCTCAGCCACCCTGGCTGATTCTCGCACGACCATCTCTCACCCCGCGACAACTTCCCATGGTTTCATGAGCGCACAGGAACGCCAGGAAATCGGAATCTGCGATGAACTCATTCGCATCTCGGTAGGACTTGAACCCGTTGATCGTTTGAAAGGCGAGCTGGACCGAGCTCTGCAGACACTGGCACGCTGACCCAAAGTTCAGCCACCCTGCGACTCAATGTCGGCCTTCAGCCTGCGTAATCCTTCCTCCATGCTGATGAGAGGTTCGTACCCAAAGTCCCGCTGTGCAGCTGCGATACTGTAGCTGTGAGATCCTGCCAGTTGCTTCGCAACAAACCGAGTCATCGGGGGTTCCCCTTTGAGAGGCAACACAGTCCACAGTGCCTCCATGACAGCTCCGATTCTATAAGCTGATCCGGCAGAAATACTCTTTCGCACGGGAGCCAGACCAGCCAACGACAGTACCTCGTCTATCCAGTCCCACAAATTGACGGATTCCGGCTCGTTAATAAAGTAGGCTCTCCCGGAACATGTCTCGGACTCCCTCAGAGACTCTTCGACCTGAATGTGGGCTCTTGCCGCATTCTCCACATTCACCACTGAAACAACATTGTTCCCGTCCCCCACTCTTCTCAGCCGACCGGAACGAGCTTTCTGCAAAAGACGCGGGATCAGATGATTGTCCCTGGCTCCCCAGATCAGGTGGGGCCGCAGAGAGACAGTCCGAAACTCATTCGTGGCTGCCGCCAGCACCGCCTGCTCTGCCAGTGCCTTGGAATGAGGATAATGAGTCATCCATGTTGAGGGATACGGCAGGCTCTCGTTCGCATCAACATGATCTTCCCCACCAAAGACCACACTGGGAGAACTTGTATAGATGAAGCGAGTGACACCAGCACTCCGAGCAGCAGTGAGCAGATTCTGAGTTCCTGCCGTATTGATGCTGTGGTAATGCTTCCACCTGCCCCACACCCCGGGGACAGCGGCCACATGGAAAACCGCGTCAATCCGGTCGCACGCGGCACTCAACGCATCCGTGTCCCGCAAATCCCCGTTGATAACGTCCACATCCAACTCAGCAAGCGCAGGGTAACTGCCTCGGCAGAACACACGTACGTCGTGGTTCTGGAGAAGCTGTTCAACAATATACAGGCCAAGGAATCCCCCTCCGCCAGTTACCAGAGTCTTCATGCAGTCAGTCTAGCAGTGCCACGAGAAATACCAATTTGCCGACCTTTAACGCGCAGAAACACTTCCGGGTTTTCTGGCGTTCCATAAATGTGTTGCCGTTTCACCCGGACTAACAAGTGTCAAAAACGCTTTGCTGCGTATCGTGACAGCAACTATGTCGGCTTACGCTGCGTCATACGTTTTCGAGCATCACCCCTGAACAAAGCGTTACGTGCCAGCCAGGCTCCGGGGCTTCCACTCGTATTGCCTCCTCCCGCAGCAGGACATTCTCCTGACGTTTAGCAGACGATGTCACCGAGCGTGGCTCGGTCAGAACTGTCCCCAGGACAATTGAGAAGAGAGAAACCACCTGCCTGTTGTCAGCAGTCACACAGACTGCAACCCCATCCACGTACGCTCAACAGGAAAAGCCCGAAGAGCGGGATTAATGAGCAACCCACCAATAAACTCTCTTCCACTACCACTCTGCAAGTCTGAGCTCAGACAAATAGTCCCGCCTGCCGGAGCGCTTCGACATGGTCTTCCGAGAGGTCTGAAGGAGGCACATGCTTACCTCTCAGCCGGTAGCTAAAGGCGAGCTTGCCCCTGTACCAGACGGCTTTCAGACGCAACCATGCCGACGGCTGCTGAGTGAACACTTTGGCGTTCGTCGTAAATTTACAGCCCACAACCCGCGGATCTTTCAGCGACTTGTCCTGCGCTGCGTAGTCGAAAATCTGATCCAGATCCGGATCGAGCTGCGCCGCTGACAACTGATGATGCCGTCCATTCAGAAATACGAGGTTTGGTCCAGTGCTCGCCACGACACCATAACCAACTTCCAGAGCAGACTTCATCAGAGCCCGCGCTGAATGTCGAAACCGAGTGGACGCTCCCGGCGGATCCCGATAATCACACCAGACGGGGAGTTGCTGATTGTACTCCACAACCACAATGTGAGTCCGGGTATGGTCAATCGCCTCAAAGATCTCGATGTCATTGGCATCGATATCAATGCTGAGGACACCAATTTCGTCCTCGAAATTCAGATCCTGCAGGATCGCAGTCAGCCCCTTTTCACGAGTCACGAAGCTGTTGAGCGTAGTGCAATTCTGATTCGCAATCCCGCAGAGCTTTTCGTACAGGTTCGGATCAGGCTCAATCAGAACAGCCCGATAGCCCCGATCATGCCAGAGTTCATAAGTGTTTGAATTCGTGATGCCATCGTAGGCTCCAAACTCGACACATGTTTGAGGGATCTTGAATCGTGCAATAAGGTCGTTGATGACGACCTGTTCGTCATACTGGCTGGTTTTCATGTTGTTTCGCGGCTTTCTTATTGTCACGTGCTGTGCGTGCACTTTGTAGACCGTCTGCAAAATCGTGTAAATGTCGCCTTCGGGAGTGCATGAACCGGCTGCTTCCGCGAAAAACTCAGGTGCACTGCCACGGGCCAAATACCGCACCCCAGCAGTCGACTCAGCAGAATCGGCAGCCACGCATTCAACCTGGCGGTTGACCACGCGGAATTGACTCTGAACAATCCATTTCTCGTTCCGCTTCGGTCTACCACCGGAAACACGTGAAACGAGTGTCGGCCACTCCGACACCCTGCCGAATGGACCGCCCTGGGCTTTCTTTCTCCCTGTCCGATTTACACTAAACTGACTGGACCACTCCATGCCCTCCCGCATTATCGCTCTGACACTTGCTGTCGTCTTCTGTCTGGGAATGACTGAGACACACGCTCGACCGCCCTACGCTGACAAGATGGCTGCCGCCTACAAAGACTTCCAGAAAAAGTTTCCGGACTCGACCGGCAAGCGAGTCAGCTGCAGCATTTGCCACGTCAAAGAAGGTGGCAAGACAAACTTCAAGAAACGCAACAACTATGGCTTTGACGTCGGAAGCGGCCTGAAGAAGAAGAATGACACGGCAAATATTGCTGCAGCCATCAAAAAGGCTGCGGATGCCGATTCAGCGACCAAAGGCAAAACCTATGGCGATCTGATTAAGGCCCTGCAACGTCCCGGCACGAACGACGAGAAAAAGTAGGCGAATCGGACGATGCCAATGTTTCCGAGCGGGGTTGCCATACGCAGCCCCGCTCTTCTTTTTGGAGTGCCGGGCACAGCAGCCGGCACGCTGCAACAATCTGATGCCCATTTGCGCGTCGAAATTCGGCCAAAATTCGCTATTCTGCCAGTTAACCGGAATTACGCGTTTCCCACAGAGTTCGTGTTCGAATGTCAGACCTCAAAACAACTGTTGTCATCTGCCAGGCTCAGGGGCGAAATCCCGTTAAACGGCAGCTTGAAGACGACATCTTCAGCACGCTGATGAACGATCCAAACATCGACGTCTCGCTGCTGCCCCATCTTTACGACATGAGTCACGCGCACAGCGGCATGCAGTTTCTGAAGGCTGTCCCAGGCCGCGTTGTCATTCTTGGGTGGCTCTATGAACGAGCAATTCGATGGACTCTGGACCGCGCGGGGATCCGCGGCCATGAAGGCGAGACCCTCATTAAGAGTGAACTGGAAGTCCCTGATGACCACGAAGAAACACATGAACCTCGTGGAATAGGAATCACTGAGGTTCCGGACCGAATGATTTATTGCATCGATCTCCGGGTGTCCGACGACTCCGAAGAGTACTGCGAAGAAGTTCGTCGGATCGCTGCCGAGCCGCGGAGAGTCACCGACATCACCACGACAGGTGTCGACGGACAGGCTGAGTCTTTCGACCTGATGTCCTTTATCAATGGTCAGCCCAACGCCGACCAGTTGGAGCGATACCTGAATCCGGAGCGACAGCTGGAAGCTCGCCGTGCATTCGACAGCGGTGACATCTCTGTCGATAAGAAAGAGGCTCTGCCCGAAGATACACGCAGACGCTGGTATCCGGTCATCGATTACACACGATGCACCAACTGCATGGAATGCATCGACTTCTGCCTGTTTGGTGTCTATGGAGTCGATGCTCTCGACAGAATCCTCGTTGAGGAACAGGACAACTGTAAGAAAGGATGTCCGGCCTGTAGTCGTGTCTGCCCGGAAAACGCGATCATCTTCCCGCACCACAAGACGCCCGCCATTGCCGGAGCCGACGGCGAAGTCGGTGGCATCAAGATCGACCTGTCGAAATTGTTTGGCGGAGACGATGGACTGTCCGCGATCGACATGGCCGTCAAGGAACGCGATCGTGAACTTATTCTTGACGGACGAGAAGCTGTCGGGACATCCGTTGGCCTGCGAGAGCGTGAGCGTGATGAGTACGACGACCTCATGGACGAACTTGACGCGCTTGAGTTCTGAATGACACTGCGTCCTCGTTGCCTTAGGCTGATCGCCTAAGGTCGGACTCCGAGCATCTACAGAGGGCTCCTTCGAATACCTCAGACCCTCAGGTCTTCGGCCGCTTCACCAAGCTCTTCCGAATAGCGTTCACGGACCGGTGCCACCACCTGTGCAATGAACTCATCCACCTGCTCGGGCGCCCGTCCGATGTATTTCATTGGGTCCAGAGTGCTGGCCAGATCAATGCCTTCATAGAGCGAATCATTCTGCAGACGCTCAATCAAGTCATTTGGTTTTGCTCGTTCCTTGACCTCCGCCGCAGCCTCCACACTGTGTTCGCGAATTGATTCGTGCAGGTCCTGACGATCACCCCCTGCTTTAACACCAGCCATCATGATCTCCTCGGTCGCCATAAATGGGAGTTCCTCATGCAGGCGTGCAGCAATGGTGTTTGGATAAACCACCATTCCGTCGGAGATGTTGCGATAGATGATCAGGCAGGCGTCAATTGCCAGAAATGCCTGCGGCAGACCAAGGCGGCGAATCGCACTGTCATCCAGAGTTCGTTCCATCCACTGCGTGGCCATGGTTGCATCTGTGGCTGCCTGCTGGCCCATCGCAAACCTGGCAAGTGCACACATTCGCTCACTCCGCATCGGGTTACGTTTGTAAGCCATGGCTGATGAGCCGATCTGACGTTTCCCTTTCGGCTCTTCAATCTCTTTGCGGTGCTGCAGGATACGTATGTCGTTGCCTGCCTTGTGACACGTCTGCCCGATACCGCTCAGCGCTGACATCACCTGTGAATCCACTTTGCGTGAATAGGTCTGCCCGGTCACTGCATGACGGGAGGCAAATCCCATTTTCTGAGTGACCAACTGGTCGAGTTGTTCGACCTTGCCGTGGTCTCCGTCAAACAGACTCAGGAATGTTGCCTGCGTTCCAGTCGTCCCCTTTACACCTCGAAATCTCAACGATTCCAGCCGATGCTCGATCTCTTCGAGGTCCAGCAGCAGGTCCCAGCACCACAGCGTGGCCCGTTTCCCAACAGTGGTTGGTTGGGCCGCCTGGAGGTGGGTGAATCCAAGGCAGGGAAGAGAACGATACTCAGCAGCGAATGTCGCAAGTTGATCGATGACCTGCACGAGCCGACGACGAACGAGCAGCAGTGACTCTCGGATTTGAATGATTTCTGAGTTATCAGTGACGTAGCAACTGGTCGCCCCAAGATGAATAATTGGCTTAACATCCGGGCACTGTTCACCCCATGTCTCCACGTGAGCCATCACGTCATGGCGACGTTCCAGCTCAAACTCAGCCGCTCGGTCGAAGTCAATCGCGTCAACGGTCTCCCGCATCTGGTTCAGCTGTTCGTCTGATATGTTCAGTCCCAGTTCCTGTTGCGACTCGGCCAGAGCAAGCCACAAACGGCGCCAGGTCGAATGCTTCTTCTGAGCAGACCAGACACCAGCCATCTCACGAGAAGCGTAACGAGTGATTAGTGGGTTTTCGTAAATGTCATGAGACATTCGGAGGCCTTTGCAACAGGGAAGGCGAAACTCCAGCCATGCCATCAGTGACGGAGTGGCAGAAACCTCGCCCAACCAGTGTGTAAAAGAATGATTCAGGAATTCAGACGTTCGGAGATTTCCTGAACGACATCCGCCACTTTGACGCGGATCTGTTCCGTGGAGTCACGATCTCTCAGCGTGACTGTGCCGTCTGAGGCAGTATCACCGTCAACAGTGATGCAATAGGGTGTGCCAATCTCGTCCTGGCGTCGATAGCGTTTACCGATGGCCCCCTGTTGCTCATACTGGCAACTGAGTCCTGCCGCTTTCAATTCGCCAAAAATTTCGGCAGCCTTCTCAGGCATGCCTTCCTTTTTGATCAGTGGAAAAACAGCCGCCTTGATTGGCGCCAGCCGAGGGTGAAACTTCATAACGGTCCGCGACTGCATGTTGCCCTTGTCATCTGGTTGTTCGTCCTCTTCGTAGGCCTCACAGAGGAACGCCAGAGTCGCCCTGTCAGCACCTGCAGATGGCTCAATGACGTGCGGAATAAATCGTTCACGCGCCTGATCGTCAAAGTAGCTAAGATCTTTGCCACTGCCGCGATGTCTGGGCTGGCCGTGTTCGTTCTGCTCAACCGCCAGTTCGCCGGCTGCGTCCCGGGCCAGCTTGCCCTCCATGTGAGATCGCAGGTCAAAGTCACCGCGATGAGCAACACCTTCCAGCTCACCAAACTCGCCATCATCAAGAAAAGGAAAGGCGTATTCGATGTCTGCAGTGCCGACAGAATAATGAGCAAGTTCTTCGGCGTGGTGGTCTCGAAGAATCAATCGGTCAGCGCTGATACCAAGCTTCTGATACCACTCGTACCGTCGATCTCTCCAGTACGTGTACCAACCAGCAGACTGGTCCGGTCGGCAGAAAAACTCAATCTCCATCTGCTCAAATTCACGGGACCGGAAGGTGAAGTTTCGCGGAGTAATCTCATTTCGAAAACTCTTGCCTACCTGGCAGATTCCGAACGGCAACTTCACGCGGCAGCTGTCGACCACATTCTTAAAGTTGACGAAGATACCCTGAGCGGTCTCCGGTCGCAGGAATGCGGCGTCGTCATCTGTACCAAGCGCACCGATGACGGTTTTCATCATCAAGTTGAATTCTCGTGGGCTGGTCAGCGTGCCTGCCTTTGTGGCACCGGGGCCAACTACGATGTTGAAGTCCGACTCCGGAATCCTGTCGAGAGTCGTCGCGTCACCGTCCCACTGCAGGCGGTCAGCGTATTTCTTCTTCTTGCCGAATGCACGCAGCGCTTCAGACGTCAGTTCAGCTTCAAAGTCCTCATCAGACATGGTTGAAACGTAGACAGAGTCGAGTCGGCTGCCGTCCTCCTGTTCAACGGACTCACCCTCAAAACTGACTTTGCGAATTCGCACCTGGTCCAGACGGTGTCGGGCTTTCGTCTCGCGACAGTCGACCATCATGTCGTGGAACAGGTCATAGTGGCCCGAGCATTTCCAGACCTGCGGATGCATGATGAGTGCCGTCTCAACACCGACCATCTGGTAGTTCGAGGGAGCGCCATCCGGCTTGATCAGCTCATTGTGAGCCGAAATCATGTCGTGATACCAGGCGTCCCTCACGTTTCGTTTCAATTCCGTTCCCAGAGGTCCGTAGTCCCAGAAGCCATTCTGGCCGCCGTAGATTTCGGAGTTCTGAAAAATGAAGCCTCGTCGCTTACACAGTGCGACGATCTTCTCCATGGAACGAGTCATCCTGGGGAGTCCTGAAACAGGTCATGAAAACGGCGCAGGGCCGAAAGAAGCGGAATTGTAGAAACGGCCTGTCAGTCAGCAAAGACCCGACGCGCAGCAAAAACGCGGTTTGCCAGTTACAGGACGCGTTTTACTCACCGAAGGTTCGATTCTGACACGCTTCACGCAGGAGCGCCCGCGTTCTTCGCAACTTCCATTTCGGCAGACATGTCACGCGGAATGGTTGGGGAAACCACGATCTCTTCGACTACTGTTCGCTGCGGCAGGGTCGCAGCCAACAGAATACAGCGCCCTACGTCTTCCGGCTGCATCATGATCGATCGAGCGTCGTCATCCGGTGGGGCAGGACGACCATCAAGAATGGGCGTATTGACTTCGGCCGGAATGATCGCAGTCGCTCGAATACCGTCCGCACGCAGCTCGGCGTTGAGACCATTGGAGAAGTTCAATGCGGCAGCCTTGGCTGCCGAATAGGGAGACCCACCGAGTACACCAGGTTTAAGTGCGGCCATGGAGGTCGTCGTGATGATCGTTCCTGATTTGCGTTCCAGCATGCCGGGAAGGCATGCCTGAGTCAGCCGATAGACAGCCTCCGTATTGATCTTGAAAACGGCCTGCCATTCATCAGGCTGCACGTACCTGACCGAACGCACTTTCGACGAAAATCCGGCATTGTTGACGAGGATGTCGATCCGCCCACATTTCTCCAGAACAGCGGCGGCCACTGCGGAACAGGCTGCTCCATCCATCAGGTCAGCCGGTTGGGCTAATGCACTTCCGCCAGCAGCCTTGATTTCGTCAACCACGGCACTCAAAGGGTCCGGTCGACGTCCAACCACGACCACCTGGGCTCCCTCTGCTGCCAGAAGCTTTGCGGCGGCCCGCCCAATTCCAGTTCCTGCACCTGTGACAATGGCCACCTGGCCGTCCAATACGCTCATGAGTCTTCCTTTTGATGGGGCCAGCGAGGCGATTGCCTGCTGGTTGTCTGACAGTCCCGATTCTGAAGCCCGAATGGAAAGAAGGCAAATCACCCCTCAATCCACGCCAAGATTTCCTGAAGATCAGGATCTGCGAACGCCCGCAGTCTCCACCTCAGCATTCACTCGTGAATCTGTCAACGGGCGGACAGTCGAAACGCCGCCAGGCTGTCCTTGCCTCGTACGTACAGGACGTCGCCGGCCACAATTGGAGCCGTCCAGACCGGAAACTTCAGCAACGGATCCTTGCCGAATCGATCGTTACGGCCGTTTATGCCGGGACGAAAGCTTCCCTGCGGGGCATAGGAGTCCGGGTCCAGATTGATGAGTTCCAGACGTCCATCTTCTGTCAGGTTGATCAGCTGATCGCCGACCTGACAAACCGAACACATCTGACGGATTGCCTCTCTCCACATCACCTTTCCGGTTCTCCAGTCCACGCAGCGCAACTCACCATTTGGCGAATGGCGTGCACTGCAGCCATAGAGATAACCGTTGTGCAGTATGGGAGTGGCCCAGTGAATCCTCATTGCCCTTTGACGGGACCGTGGAGGGTCCTTCCACACTGTTTCGAGTTGAACCTGCCGCTTTGACAATCCGGACAATTCCGTCAGGCAACTGCCTGGGCCGTAAGCCTCAGAAAAGAACACCTGGTTCCCGGCAACCACTGGAGTCATGGCATTTACACATCCACTGATGCGCGCAGCCCACGGTTGACGGCCAAGAACCATTCCGGAGCGTGCGTCAAAAATGACCAGTCCCTCTCGCATGAACCCGGCCCCCAAATGCCGTCCTTCCCAGGTAAACGTCTGCAGAGACGCATAGCTGGCCCGACCACCAGCCACACGATAGATCTCGACACCGGTCCGCAGATCAAATGCAACAATCCCCGGCTGTGTCTCCTCGTCGTCTCTTGATGTGCCACCGACCACAACCAACAACAGCTTCTCATAAACCACCGGAGAAGAACCGACCCCGTACAGGTTTGGCTTGACCCCATATTTCTGTGTCGTATCACACGACCAAACCGGCTCTCCGTTGTTCAGCTTTAAACAATGCAGCGTTCCTTCGGCGGAATAGCAATACACGAGTCCGGTGTGAATGGCGGGAGTCGAACGTGGTCCGTCGTCGTAGCCCAGTGCGTCCGAGTAACCGGCTGGGCCCTCCGCGACCCAGCATTTCTCACCACTCGCTGCCTCAAGGCAGACGATCCGGTAACGATCTCCGCCGCGCTCTGTATAAACGAGGCGGCCCTGTGAGACAGACGGAGCGGAAAGTCCACCGCCAGATCCCTGCTGCCACAACATCTCAGGGGGATGCAGCATCCAATTCATTCGCTTGAGTTGTGACCATGACTTGCCATCAGTCTTCTGCCCAAGAAAGGCAGGCCAGTCGTCAGCCCGAGGAGCCATCAATGCATGCTGTGACTCTCCGCGTACGAGTTTCAGGTGCTGAGTCAGAGGAACAGCAGAGACACGAGACGGAGCTTCCGGGCTGTCGCTCACATCCCAGAATACAACCTCAGTTTCTGGATGAGTTTTCTGGAATTCTTCCGCTGCCTCGGCTGTGATCTCGGAACCTGGCAATTCCCACTGGTCGTGGAAAATCGTCTTCGGTTGGGGGGATGTTCCCAGCAGCACCTTTTTCAAACGAAGTCGCGACAACACTTCCGTCACCGTCCGGTCGGTCGTCGGCGTATCCCACAGATTAAGCACCTGAAGAAGTGGAAGGTTTCGCAGATGTGCAGTTCCTTTATCAGTAATCAAAGTGCGCCAGAGGTAGAGTTGCTTCAGGGTTGTGACACGCCCAACAGTCTTGAGACCATCATCTGTCACAGCCGTCCCGCCGAGATTCAGACTCTGCAGACCTCGGACCCTGCAGGCCTGTGCGACCAGTCCATCGTCAACTCGATAGCCGCCTTCAAAACTGACAGACTCGACCCGGCGGAATTTCTGCAGCAGTTGCAAAGCAGTCGGATGCACACCCCACGGGAACGTGACGGATCGAATGACTGACGCGTCCTCCGGAGATGCCACAACAACGGCTCGCAGGCGGCGAAGCTCAGCAAGATCTCTGCCCCAGGCCTGTGCCGTCGGGTCGGCCATCAGGGGCGAGCCGATCCCCATAAAAATACCGACGATGAGGCATAGCGTGGGTCGCCCCCACGCCAACCGTACAGAAGTTGAACTGCCCGAAACGATTGCATGCACTCCACAGGACTACGGATCAACGACCGGGTGTTTCAGTCGTCCCCGAATTATGGGGACAGAGCGGCAGCCAGTCGAGCGGCAATTAAGCGGTCAGCGGCCGATGCTCCGCCTGTCCCTTTTCTTCTGAGGCCGACGATTTCTCTTCGGCCGTTGCTGTCGCCGATTCATCCAAAGCTGACTCCGTTACGGTGGCCGACTTTGGCGCTGATTCCGGGTCCGATTCGTTCTGTGAATCAACCTTCTCTGTCCGGGAACTCGCACTGCCGGAGTCAGAACGTTTCCTGTGCAGCCACGTCAGAAAAAAGTAGAAAGCCGGATAAGCAATTGCTGAGGCGACCACAGCCGTTATCAGGGCACCGACCAGCATCGGAATACCGATCTCTGCGCCGGCGGTCTGGACGGCCTGCCACCATCCCTGAAAATCATCGAAATTCCAAAGAGCTTCCAGCTCTTCCATCGTGGCGTCACCACCCGTAAACACAGCTCCAAGCCGGTACCAGCAATAGTACAACGGCACCATGGTGATGGGATTACTGACGTAGGTGGCAGCCATCGCCGCCGCGGCATTGAAGTAGAAGAGCCGTCGGGTCAGAAAAACGGTGATCAGGACAAACACTGTCTGAATGCCGACAGTAGGAGTCATCCCGTAGAAGACGCCAATCGCCACTCCAAGTGCGATCGCATGTGGCGAGTCACTAATTCCAATGATGTTTCGCAGGACTTCGCGTGGGCGTGACAGCAGGTTGGAAAGCCGTGACGCCATCAGGGAATCGCTCAACGAGGAAAAACAGGGGCAGTCAGCACAACTGCCGTCAAACTATAGTTCGCAATCAATGGCGGGCCAAACTCAGCCAAAGAATTTGAAAAACGTGCACCGAAACGCACTCAACACGGTGAGCCACAGTCCAGATTTTCAAGCAGCGTGTTCTGATGCCCTTCAATATTGACGACCGGGCATCTTCACCCACTGTATTCCTCCGGATTATCGGCAGTTTTCCGGGTTTTCGACGCGAAACCTGGTCAGGTCAGACCTTTGGAGTGAGATTCGCCCGCCCTCTCACACAGAAGGAATCTGTCACAACTCCCCAAAACACGGGGAAGTGCGCCACTAGAATGACTGGTGCGACACCAGGCCTCCATCCTGCCGATTGGCGAGTTGCTGAAGAATCTTCAAATCCAACTGATCTCGAATGTACCGCACCGACCCGTCGCCGAGCAGAAAATTGCAGCCGTGTTGGTGGTGACTGGCAAACCCTCGAGCCTGAGCATTCGTTGCCTGAGCGCCGACGCCCATCATCTGCTGCCCGGCCAGGTCTCGAGATTTCTCACCGGGTGAGGTTCCTGTGTTCCTTAGCGTGCTCGCATCACCAATCAGGTAGCCAGCCTCGCTTCCCGCAGACGTCTTCTCTCCCAGCAGCAAAGTGTTGGCAGCACCGTCAGCAACATCATCGAGCACAACGCTGCTGTTCAGGTATAGAAGCCCGTTGTTTTTGACGTCGATCGGAACATCCTGACTGTCGTAACATCCCGCATAATCACAGACTGCTCCGCCAAAAGTGCTGGGACACTTTAAGACGTCCATCCGAGGAATATCACCGCGGCGAATAATGGCTACCTCATTTGAGCCCCTTATCATTCCAGATTCTGCGTCATTCTCCGCCGTCACCTGCTCCTTTGAATACTGCTGCATTGCAAACTGCTTGTCAGTGTCGGAAAGGAAGCTGAGCCATGGACGATCAAAATCAACCTGTCGATACACGGCATCGTGTCCAAGGTGCGGCAGAATCTGAGCCACCCAACTCACCCGATATCCGTATGATGCCGGATCAAAGGGAACGGGGTTGCCGTCAGCATCAACTTCTTCACGCATCGCCAGATCGGCACTGTTGAAGAACCAGCCGCCCTGTTTCACGGGGCCTGTCTCATTGACGCAGCCTGGAGGGAGCATCCCAAATGTCTCGTGGTAGCTTCTGAGCGCCACACCCAGCTGCATGAGATTATTCGTACAGGACCCTCGTCTCGCCATTTCTCGAGCACTTTGGATGGCAGGCAACAGCAGGGCCACCAGAATTGCGATTGTTGTTACCACAATCGTCAACTCAAGCAGCGTAAAGCTGATACTGCTTTCCAGCAGCAAGAGGTACAGCTCCAGACCATTGCACAACGCGGTCAACAGAGAGCTATGGGTCGTAAAGGTGTGTCTGCATCACGTACTCAGCAAACCATCCTTGCCTTGGCTGGTGTCAATACAACAAAGTTTACACA
>CAJWGB010000161.1 GCA_913031625.1 uncultured Planctomycetaceae bacterium
CTCCGCTGAGAGCGCACTCAGCGCCTGATCCGCCGGAAGCGACGTAAGAAACGCCTCCCGCATATATGTGCCGATTCCGAGGTTGTGAAGGCGCGTGGAATATTCTCCCGAGGCCTGAACGAGCGACTCAACGGACAGCTCATGGCAGCTGACCAGCTTCAGGCCTCGCGCACTGAGGTGTTCCGCAACCTTCGCCGGACTGGCGACGTCGACAGTCCCGTAGATCGGGACGCCGGCACTGTCGACAGATTCGTAGCGGTAGTGAGTCATGACGAAATCAAACGGGGAGGACAGACCGGTAAACCTCAACGACTGGCCAGAAAAATGCCAGACTGAAGAGTGCAACCGTACTTCCGCCAATGATGACGAACATGGCGACCGGCACGACGTGCCGCAACCATGTCAGATTGACATTCAGGCGGCGGCGGTAGTGACCGGCAATCCCCTCAAGCCGACGAATCAGGAGTTCTTCATTTCCGTCCGGCTGATTCAGGCAGGCCGCCAGCAATGGCGGCAACTGACCTTGTTGCCACTCTTGCACCGGGGAAAATGCATTGACCCCGGCTTCGACCTGTCTTGCGGCTCGATTGCAGGCCGCTTCAAGTCCGGCACTGCCACTGCAGGCTCCCGCCAGCACCAGAGACTCGTGCAGAGGCTGTTTGCGCTCGATCATCTGAGTGAGCAGACGTGTCAGCAGGTAGAACTGCAGGTCTCGGACGACTGCTCCGACCCCGGGAAGTAATAACAGAATGCGTTCCGGCCCCCGAAACGCCATCGATGAGGCTCGGCCGGTCATCGTCCACCATGCCGCTACCAGCAGAACGGCGATCGGAATTGCCAGTGGCCACCACCAGCACTGTTGGTCGAATTCGATCAATCTGGGCAGCAGGCCACCGGTACTCCCTCGGTCTGTCATCAGGTCGTATGCTTTGCCGAGAAACCAGTGGATCCACGTCATAAATAACAGGATGCCGACCAGCAACACGATCAGAGGATACGAAAGTGACTGCAGAACCCTGCGGCGCAGACCGATCAGGTCGCTGGCGAGGTTTCCCATGAGTTCAATGGAATCCGCAAGACGGCCACTGCGAACACCAACTGCAACGGCGGCTGTCAGCATTCTGGTCGCATGGTCTGGCGAATCACTCACGAGTTTATCTGGGGAGACTCCGTCCTCCAGTTGCTTCGTAATCATGGACGCCAGCCGAGACAGCTGCGCAGTGCTGCTTTGAGCGAGGCCAGACTCCAGCGGCAGGCCGGCTCGAACGATCGAGCTGACTTCATTGCTGATATTCTGGATGTCTTCCAGCTTGACTGACATGGACCAGCAGGGTCACCGGCGGGGAGAAACGGGAGAATTGGAATGGTGGGTGGATTCAGGTTTGTGAGTCGCGACCGAGAATGCGGAATACTTCTTCTGGGTGAGTCCGGCCTGCGGCCACTGACTGCTCGGCACGTTCTTTGAGTGTAGCGATTCCGTCCTCTTTTGCGACAGTTTGCAAATGGTGTGAATCAGCACTCTGGAGAACAGCGGCGCCGATCTTTGGGAGACTGACGTCCAGCAGTTCAGCAATGACGAATCGTCCCGAATAACCGATGCCCCCGCACTCAGGGCACTGATGTCCATGAGCCGTCGACTCAGAGTTCTTGTCTGAGGATGCACCAGGAATACTCGATTCATCCGCAGATCCACGCCCATCCCTCGGCTGGCTGCATTTCCGGCACGCCGCTCTCAACAGACGCTGGCAGACGACCGACTGAAGTGTGCTGCGCAGCAGATAGGGTTCAATTCCCATATCGAGAAGTCGCGTCACAGCTTCGGAACTACTCCCGGCATGAAACGTCGTGACGACAAGATGTCCGGTGAGCGCAGCCTGAAATGCTGCCTCGGCCGTAGCGGCATCACGGATTTCGCCGATCAGAATCACGTCCGGATCCTGTCGCATCATTGCTCGAAGACCGTGAGCCAGATCAAAGTCGACCGCTTGATTAACCTGCGCCTGACTGACACCCGGCAGCATAACTTCGATCGGATCCTCCAGTGACATCAGGCTCAATGCGCCATCAGAGCGACGGTAAATTTCCCGCAACACTGCATAGGCGGTCGTGGTCTTCCCACTGCCCGATGGCCCGCACACAAGAATCACGCCGGAAGTCGCTTCGGACATTCGAAGGAGCGATGTCTCAATGTCCGGCGGAAGATTGAGGTCCTGCGGATATTCGAGGTGACTGGCAGCGGCAAACAGTCGCAACGTGGTTCTTTCTCCGAACATTGTTGGGAATGTTGTGACACGAATCTCGCCGTCGTCGCCAGAGTCTCTGATCCGTCCTTCCTGTGGCAGGTCAGTCCGATAGGTGAGAAGTGATGCCAGCACTTTGAGTCTGGCCACGATTCGTCGTGCCTCCTCCGCATCAAAGCCGGCGATCAGGTGCAGGACACCATCAATCCGCCAGTGCATTGTCCAGCGGTCATGTTCGGGGACGAGGTGAATGTCGGTCGCGCGATGCAGTCGTGCTGTCTTAAAGATTACCGCAACCAGTCCTGGAATCCATTCGTCCTCGGGGACCGATAATCCTCGGCGCGCGTCGGCAAACTGTTCAGTGAGTGCGAGCGTTCGATTAGACAGGGACATTCGTGTCAGCTTACAGGCCCGGGATCATCGTGCCATGCATGATGTTATTACGATGGTTGATCCCTTCCATTACTTCCTCAGTTCCTGTACCGGAACTCTTTCCGGGGCGTGCTGAATCAACGGCGATTCCGTTAAGCACACCCGCTCGAACAGTACCGGTCGAGTGACGGCGCGGTTCCGCTGCCTCAGTGGCATCGGTACCTGCCGTTCCTTCAGAGACATCAGTGGGTCCCTCCGGCAGCATAAGGCAGATGCCGAGAACCACACATGCGGCGACAGATGTAATTGCGAATTGGCGAAGACGCATACTGCGCCGCGATTTCCGGATTTCTCCGATGCACTCAGCCATCACGCGAGACTTGAGTCCGTGCGTTAAGGTCAATTCAGGAGCATTCTGTTCGATCAACAGATGCTCTTCCAAAACCGGCTGAGGAACATTTAGATTCTGATTCGACATGATTGTGTACCGAGGGAAGACTGCAGAGACCGTCGTTTGCGGGGGAACTGAGGGAGGATCAGGAAAAAGTGGATTCGTGCTGAACCTTCATAGGTGAAGATCGAGGACGAGATTTCTTCTTCGCCGATTTTTGTTCATTAACGATCGGTTCCAGACTGCGTTGGAGTTTTTCCATTGCGTATCGATAACGACTCGCAACAGTGTTCTGTGATTTTCCGAGCACCTCAGCAATCTCTGCAAACGTGAGTTCTTCCCAGTGCTTCAGGATGACAACTTCATACTGAGCCTGAGGAAGCGTTTTCAGAATTCGCTGAACGCGATCTGCTGTTTCTTCCTTTTGAATCTGCAGTTCCGCCGTGTCGTCGCCGCAACGGGTTTCCATGTCACCAAGACTGGTGGTTCTGCGTTTCTGAATGATTCGCAGGGCCTCATTCCTGACCGCCCGAATCAGATATGGCCAGGGAACTTCCGCTCGCTCCAGCAACTTTGGTTTCGCGGCGATTCGCGAGAATGCCCCCTGAACTGCGTCCTCCGCATCCATCTGATTGGCTGTGATTCCCATCGCCAGACGAACCAGTCGCATGGCGGCGAGATCAAAAAGGGTTCCCAGAGCGGACTCGGTATCCTGCGTCAGCCTGCTGACACAGGACCGGAATGCTCTCTGAAAATCTGTAGACGATTGAGTAGACACGGCAGCCTTCTCGAGCCGATTCGCCCGGTTCTTTGTCTGAAAGAATTGGAAAAAAACGGCTGATCGAGTGTTTTGGGCCGGAAGGCGACAGAATAGCCGACTCCAGCAGCAGGACTGGTTCCCAGTTTAGCGTGAGAACCGCGGAATTTGCTACTCTTTCTGCGAACCCAGCACTTCTCCGCCGGTCAACGCGCTATCTGCCTTCCAAACGGCAGACGGGGGGTACAATCCGTCTGTTTCGTGGATGACCGGCCATTTTGGACCGGCTTTTAAAACCAATTCCTTGTAACCCGATGGGTCGATTTCGTGTTTAACACTGTTGCTGTCGTCGGCGCGACCGGCGCTGTCGGAACTATCATTCTTCAATTGCTGGAACAGCGCAGCTTTCCCGCTGCGCAAATTCGCCTGCTGGCCTCTGCACGCAGCGCTGGCAAACAGATTGAATTCGCCGGCAAACAGATCACCATCGAAGAGTTGACTCATGACTGTTTTGAGGGTGTGGACCTCGTAATCGCCAGTACGCCAGACGATACAGCCGCCGAATTCCTGCCATCCGCCGTTAAGGCAGGCGCTAAAGTGATTGATGAGTCCGGATACTGGAGGATGAATCCTGAGGTTGCTCTCGTCGTGCCGGAGATCAATCCTGATGCAGCTCTGAATGCGGAAGGCATTATCGCCAGCCCCAATTGTTCGACCACTCAGATGGTCCTGGCCATGAAACCACTGCATGATGCTGCTCGAGTAAGACGAGTCGTTGTGAGCACCTACCAGGCGACCAGCGGAGCGGGACTCCAGGGGAACGTCGATCTGCAGGAAGGCTCAAAGGCGGCTCTGTCAGGCGATGACTATGAGTACTCTGCGTTCAGTCACGCGATCGCATTCAACGCCATTCCACAGATTGGTAGTGAGAAGGAGTCTGGCTACACGAGCGAAGAAATGAAGATGGTGTACGAGACCCGCAAAATCTTCGGCGATGACACTATCCAGGTCTGTCCGACCTGTGTTCGTATTCCTGTTTCCAACTGCCACAGCGAAAGCATACTTGTGGAAACCGAACAGCCGGTGAGTGTTGAACAGGCGAAAGAGCTGTTCGCTGCAACGCCGGGAATCACGGTCGTGGATGATCTGGCTGCCGGCAGTTATCCGATGCCATCCACATGTGACGGCAGCGATGAAGTCTTCATCGGTCGAATTCGTAAAGATCTGAGCAGTCCCAATGGACTTGCCTTTTGGTGTGTCTCCGACAATCTGCGAAAAGGTGCGGCCACCAATGCGGTCCAGATCGCTGAACTGCTGGCGGCTGCAGACAAGTAGAGTTTTTTCCTGATGGATCGCGAAGTGCTTCGCCTGAGGTCTTTTGCGAAGTTCGTGACAGGGGTTGGTGGTGGGATCCGATTCTTCAGCCGCTCGAGTTTCCCAATGTGCTTCCAGTCGAGTGATCACTCCGCTGGTGCCAGTGACACTCGACGCATGGTCCAGTACGGTCTGGTGCAAGCTTGAGTATCTCAATCCAAGCGGCTCTACAAAGGATCGCATCGCACGGTATATCCTGACGAAAGCGATGCGGCAGGGAACTCTGAAACCGGGCGATAGAGTTGTCGAGGCCTCCAGTGGCTCAACAAGTATCGCGCTGGCACTCACCTGTGCACAACTGGGACTGAGCTTTCGGGCAGTGATGCCGGAAGGAGTCAGCAGTGAACGAGTGATGATGATCGGGGCGTTTGGTGCCGATGTCGAACTCACTTCCGCTGCAGATGGTGTCGCCGGAGCAATTCAGCGAGTGAGTGAACTCGCGGGGGAATCAAACACGTTCTGGCCACAGCAGTTCTCGAACTCAGATAACCCTGAAGCCCACAGACAGGAGACTGCTCAGGAGGTTCTGAATCAGATCGGCGCCGCCTCAGTCGACCTGTTTGTCAGTGGCGTCGGAACCGGAGGAACTCTTGTCGGAGTAACACAGGGGCTCATGGATGCCGGGTGTCAGGTGACTCCTGTCCTCGCTCGGCCCATTGACACCGGACTGATCGCGGAGCCGGAATGCTGCAGCTTCAGCAGCCGAATTCCCGGTGTGGTTGACGGGTTGTCATCAATCTTTGGATCTCCTGATCTGCCCAACGTCCGAGAGGTTGAGGTCAGCGACGTTGAGGCGATTGACGTGACTCGACAGTTGATTCGATCAGGGTTTCCAGTTGGCCCGAGTTCCGGACTCAACTTTCTCGCCGCAGTGAGAGCCTGTGAACAGCATGACAGTGAGTCGCCGGTGGCCGTGACTGTGTTTCCGGATCGTATGGAACGATATTTCTCGACAGAGCTGTTTCACGGCGGCGAAGACTCGTAGTGCACTTTGCCAACGAGTCTCATGGTTCGGCGTAGTGGGTTTCGCCAGAAGTCCCTGAGCCTGAGCCGTGACCGAAAGCTCCGGTATCACATGGACATGTCGAGCGGCTGGATGCAGAGGAACCGCAGGCTCCTCTGGCTGGTCGGCTCGTCGTTGATTACCTGCTACCCTCCCCCCATTTTGTTGGGGAGGGTGCATAGTACATCGTGGACTTCGTCAGAAGTCCGAAGGTCCGAACTCACTTAGTTCGCTGCAAGCTGTCGCAGGACTGTATGTAGAATCCCGCCGTTGCGGTAGTAGTCTACTTCGACAGGCGTATCGATCCGACAGGTTGTGACGAAGTGCACTTCGTCACCGTTTGCTTTACGTGCAGTGACTTCAACTGCCTGACGAGGCTCAAGAGAATCGTCGAGACGAATGTCAAAGGTCTCTGTGCCATCCAGTTCGAGCGATTCACGCGACTCCCCCTCGCGGAACTGAAGCGGCAGAACGCCCATGCCAACCAGGTTGCTGCGGTGAATTCGTTCAAAGCTGGTTGCGATGACTGCTTTGATTCCCAACAGGAAGGTGCCCTTAGCGGCCCAGTCACGAGACGACCCCGTTCCGTATTCCGCGCCCGCGAGAACAACCAGCGGAGTACCCGCTTCCTTGTATTTCACAGCTGCATCATAGATGGAAGTCTGCTCACCGGACGGATGGTGAACCGTAACGCTGCCCTCGGTGCCGGGAGCAAGCAGGTTTTTCAGGCGAATGTTGGCAAACGTTCCACGCGTCATCACGCGGTCATTTCCACGACGACTTCCGTAGCTGTTGAAGTCCCTGACATCCACGCCCGAGGTCTGGAGGTATGTACCGGCAGGACTGTCCGGCTTAATTGCACCCGCCGGGCTGATGTGGTCGGTGGTGGTCGAATCACCAACACTCACAAGACAGCGCGCTTCTGAGATAGATTCGATCGGAGCCGGGGTGGCGGGCATATTCACGAAGAACGGAGGTTCCTGCACGTACGTACTGTCCTCGTCCCATTCGTAGAGGTCACTGTCTGAACTCTGTATGGCACGCCACTCTTCCGGTCCCTGAGTCGCGGAAGAATACTGTTCGGTGAACATGTCGGGTGTCATGGCCGTGGAAATCGTCTCTGTGATTTCTTCCTGGCTCGGCCAGATGTCCTTCAGGAACACATCATTCCCATCGGAATCCTGTCCCAGCGGGTCGTTTTCGAGGTCAATGTCGACCGTGCCGACCAGGGAGTAGGCGACGACCAGCGGAGGACTCGCGAGATAGTTCGCCTTTACGAGTGGGTTGACTCGTCCTTCAAAGTTTCGGTTCCCTGACAGTACGGACGTGGCGACGAGGTCACCGGACGTGACTGCGCTGGCAACGGGATCAGGGAGCGGTCCACTGTTTCCGATGCAGGTGGTGCATCCGTAGCCGACCGTCTGGAATCCAAGTTCGTTCAGCGGCTGATCAAGACCGGACTTCTCAAGATACTCGGTGACGACTCGAGATCCCGGTGCAAGACTGCTCTTCACCCATGGCTTGCGAGTCAGCCCTTTAGCGACAGCATTTCTGGCCAGTAAGCCAGCGCCGACCATCACACTTGGGTTACTGGTGTTTGTGCAGCTCGTGATCGCCGCGATGACGACGGCTCCGTCGGTGATTTCGCTGCTGTGTCCGTTCTGCTCAACAGGCACAGGTGCCACTGCTTCCTCTTTGCCAAATGTGTCAGTGAGAGCTTTCTGCCAGACTGGCTGCATTTCGCTGAGCAGAATTCTGTCCTGAGGACGCTTTGGTCCGGCGAGCGATGGCACGACGGTTCCCATGTCGAGCTCCAGAGTGCTGCTGAACTCAGGTTCCGGAGCATCATCTGTTCGGAAGAGCCCCTGTTCTTTGGTGTAGCGTTCGACGAGATCGACAAGGTCGTCTCCTCTGCCCGTCCGGCGCATGTAGTTTAGTGTTTCGCCATCAACCGGGAAAAAGCCCATGGTCGCGCCATACTCAGGCGCCATGTTGGCCAGGGTGGCTCTGTCAGCCAGTCCCAGGCGGGCCATTCCTTCTCCGTAAAACTCGACAAACTTGCCGACCACGCCGTGAGCTCGCAGCATCTGGGTGACTGTCAGGACAAGGTCAGTCGCGGTTGCTCCTTCCGGAAGGGAGCCAGTCAGTTTGAAGCCAACAACTTCCGGTGTGAGCATGTAAATGGGCTGACCAAGCATCACTGCTTCCGCTTCGATGCCACCCACACCCCAGCCAACAACGCCGAGGCCGTTGATCATGGTGGTATGGCTGTCTGTGCCGACAAGGCTGTCAGGGTACGCCACGCCGTTCTGGACCATTACAACTTTGGCGAGGTACTCAAGATTGACCTGGTGCACAATTCCAGTGGCTGGTGGCACGACGGAGAAGTTTTCAAACGCCTTTTGACCCCACCGAAGGAACTCATAACGTTCCTTGTTTCGCTGAAACTCAATTTCAACGTTGTTCTGCAAAGCAAATTTGCTCGCGAACTGATCCACCTGGACACTGTGATCCACGACAAGGTCACAGGGAACCAGTGGATTAATTTTCTTTGGATCGCCCCCCATTCGAACCATAGCACTTCGAAGTGCTGCAAGGTCCACAACGGCAGGGACGCCCGTGAAGTCCTGCAAAACCACGCGTCCGGGCTTAAACGGAACCTCAACCTGAGCCGGAGCAGCGGCATTCCATTTTGCCAGTTGATCAACGTCCTCCGCGTTGACGACGAATCCATCCACGTTTCGCAGACAGGCCTCAAGGAGAACCCGGATTGAGAATGGCAGTCTGTCGATCTGGCCCACGCCGTCATCGGCGAGTTTCCTGAGTGAAAAGTACTTAACGTCTCCAGCAGCGGTGCTGAGAGTCTGTTCGGCGCCGAATGGGTTTGAGGCCGTCATCGTGGTCCTGCATCAAAAAAAGGTCTGAACGAGGCGACTCGCACGTCCGGGGGCATCCGGCGTCCTATGGGTGACTAGCCGGGAATTGTGCGTGACTTCGGAATCTGCGTGCCGAAAGTCTGCCGGGATCGGCATTGTAGCTGAGCTTAGCCTGACGTTGAATGCCAGTGGCTCGCAATTGTGAAACTGGGAACAGGTCCCCTGAGATCGCGGGAAGTGAGCCTACAAACGAGCCCTAACTGCGTCCAGGGCTGACCGCACAAGGTATTTGAACTGCGAATTGTTCCGGAGACGTTCAAGGGCTGGAATGCACTTCTGAGTGCCGATCTTCCTGAAGATCTGAATATAAGACTGCGCTCGAACCCGCAGATCGACCGTCAGATTCGTGTCGTTCCCCGGCTTTACGCCCTTTGTCAGTTCAGTAAACGCTGCCACACACGCGTCTTCAGCGTCCGGGCCGATTTCGGTGAGGCGTTGCGATGCTCTGACATAAGCGGATCGGTCGTTCATCTGTTCGACGAGGGCCTCGATGAAGGCTTTCGGCTTGAGTTTTACAAGGCGTTTAGTGGCTGACTCTCGTGCATCGTACATGCCTGAGTCGGTCGACGTCGCGTACTCCATCAGGCGGTCAATGTCTTCGTCCAGACACCAAACGGCAAGGGTTTCGTTCGCAGCCCTCACCACACTGTTATTGCTGTTTTTGAGGTGGTTCTCCGCAACCTCAACGACTCGATCTCTCAGCTCGGGGACCACCGCGACTTTTGCCAGTCGATTGAACTTGCTGAAACTCCTTGTCGACCCATTGGCATCACGAATTTCATCCAGCAGTTGATTCACCAGGTCTGCGTTTGGAACGGTCTTCTCTCGCTCCAGGGCGGCTCTACGTTCTTCGACTGCCTTGCGTGCGGCCTCACGTTCCCTTTCGACCTGAACGGGGTCTCGCAGGGTGTAGCCGACAGTCAGTTTGGTGCGACCAACGTTGTTGTTCTCATCTCGTCGGGCAATTGTCGCTTCATAGTCGAGGCTGACTGGCATGCCGACGGCGCGATCAAAGACGAAATTGCCGGCTCCGGAAACAGACAGATAGGGCTGGTTGGGATTCTTCGTCGTTGTGAGTCTGTACGTTTTGTGAACTGTCACCCGGTTATTGAGTTCACGTCCAAGTCGGAATGAAGCCTGTTCCTCCGCTGGGTATGACTCCACAACTTCCTGCT
Organism: uncultured Planctomycetaceae bacterium; assembly: GCA_913031625.1. Lineage (GTDB taxonomy): Bacteria > Planctomycetota > Planctomycetia > Planctomycetales > Planctomycetaceae > Fuerstiella. Next base: position 10,249 of record CAJWGB010000161.1, read on the forward strand.
CGGGTTCGGCAAACGGATCCAGCGGATTAAATCCAGCACGGCCGCCGAATCGTGGAAAACCAACTCGGCCCCCCATTCGGCTCCGCATGCGTGAAAGCGGATCGTTGGCCTGCTGCTTCATGACCCGCAGTGTCGTTTCTGATTCGGAAGACCATATCGCTTCACCGTAAGCTGACAGTGGCTCGATAAAAATCTGTCCGATGGGGCCAAGAACAAACGGCAGACTGCCTTTCCCCTCAAACTCCAGGATCTCGCCACGTTCTGTCACGATAATGTGTCCACGTGCATTCGAATTGACGGGCATGGACGGGACGGCGGGAGCAAAGACGTCGCGCCGCCGCTGCATTTTCGGAATCCGGGTGAACGAGGCCGAATAGTTTACTCGAATCGCCTTTCCGGGCGAGATTCCGGACACCCGTATAAACGCGACAGAGGCCTGTGCGGCGGCGACAGAGTCAGGGGCGGACAACTTTGGCAGGTCCTTCACTTCCGGAACCTCAACCTTTGCTCGCTCCATGAGCTTTCGAAGCTCATTCGCAGGAACAGCAAAACCCACATTGCTTGCCGCGCGTGAAGCAATCTTGCTGCTCGCAATTCCGACGACCTGCCCCGATTCATTTAACAGCGGACCGCCGCTGTTCCCCGAATTGATGGCCGCATCCGTTTGGATCTGTTTGCCATGCAGCGGATGACTCGGAAATCCGGCGACAGAACCACTGGCAACCTTCAACGTCTCTCCAAGCACAGTCGACATGGGGTAACCGAGCGCCTGCAGTTTCTCGGCCAGTCGGACTTTGTCCGAATCTCCGAATTCAATCATCGGAAGGTTGTTTGCTTTGATCTGAATCAATGCCAGGTCCAGCCGTCGGTCTTCAATCAGAGTCTTCGCAATGTATTTCTTTTCCCCAATCGTAACTTCAATGTGTTTTGCACCTTCAATCACATGGGCACAGGTCGCCAAAATTCCATTGGCTCCCACAACGAATCCGCTTCCGCTGCCTTCCTGTTCTTCGGCGTCAATATTTTCCTCGTTCAGCACTGTGTACGTGCATGAGCCTCTAATTTCTTCACCACCATCTCCATAGTCCGCCGAGACCAGCAGTGAGTAATTGTGCTCTTTGGCTGGTTCCCAGCGGTAAGTCAGGCCACCGTCGTTCTCGGGAAGTTCTGCCACGTTCGGCGGATCAACGGGTTTAACCGGCGCAGGTTCACCGGGTTGGGGGACTACTTTCGGCGGCTGATCGTCGGGAAGAGCCTGTTGATCCTGTTCGACAACAGTCGCCGGCTTTTGTTGCGGTTCCTGAGGTTGAATGACGGGCGGACTCTGTTGCTGCGGCGGAGGCAATACAGGAGGAGGATTCTGGTCCTGGCCCTGATCGTTGACCGCAGGTGGAGTGTCACCAGCACCTCCCCGTTCTGATTCCGGCTGAACCTCTGACTCGCCATCATTCTGTGCAACCTGCTGCTGTTCTTTGTCATTGTTCCCCAGCAGCAGATAGATCGCACTCGGAAACGCGATCAGGGCGACAAGGAGGGCGATGCCCACTGCACCCAGAAAGATCAACGAATCACGTTTGGCCGCCACTGTGTCTTCATCGACAAATGGCGAATCGGAATCGTCCCCGCGACTCCTCGTTGGGCGACGGCGAGACGGAACAGGCTCATCCTCAAGGATTTCCACTTCCTCGGGGACCTCAGCCAGCTGGATCAGCTCACTGCACCGGGGACATTCCAATTCTGTGCGGTCTGCCCGTATTTCGAATCGGAGTTTTGAGTTGCAGCCGGGGCATTGAATGATTTTTCGACTCATAACAGACCTCCGTCCACAATGGTCTTAAATGATGTCAACAGACGGGACTCCCATCATCCAACTTTGTTCGGACGGGTGAGCTCATTCTGGCACGGAGTCGCCCGTTTTGCCAGACAATAAAGGGAATGCACGAGTTCCCTCAGGGGCTGGTGCATTCCCGAACAATCAGGCCGACCTAAACTCTTCCAGTGGATAATCTGCGAGGGGAATCGCTTCTTCGAGCTGTGAAAGCTCCTGCAGCCGCAACCAGCCTCGGGTCAGCAGCGATTCCTGCTGACGGACGAACTCATCGTCGAGGTCGTGCTTATTGAACGGGCCCGGTGCATCAATTGGTGTGAATTCGGGGGTCACAATGAACTGAGCGGTCACTGGAGTGCACTGCAGATGGCGTTCCGGGCTTCCGAGGAGTTCCTGAGAACTGATCTGGCCGGTTACGAATCTGAGATACAATTCGCTTTCGGCAATGTTCTTGACCTCTTCGCCACAGACTTCGCAGAGATATCCCTGATCGCAGGCAACCATTGGGGGTCCTTATCCGCCGAGTTGCTGACGAAGGGCTTCGAGTTCAGCTTCAACTTCAGACGTCTTTTCCTGCCGCGACTGCATCACGGCATGGGAGGCGGGTTCTGCATCTGCGGATTCGTCAGGACCCTGCAATCTGACCATTCGGCGTGTTGCTTCTGCGTAGCGTGCCTCCAGAGCCTTCTGAATTCGCAGCATGTTCAGGTAGTTGGCTTCGGCGGCATCCAGTTCCGGACGTAGTCCCTCTACCAGATCCTCGACTTCCACTTTTCGTGTCAGCGATTCACGCGCGCCGTCCTCGTCGCCCGATTCAAGCGAAGACTTCGCTCGGTCCAGCCAGTCCTGCACCTGTGTGGTGTGGTCTGCGATCTCTGACTTCAGACGATCTCGATTCTGCTCTGAGGTTGAGGCGACTCGACGAGCACTCGCCAGCCCTTCTTCCATTTCCACAATGACTTCACGAAGAGTTGTCGCTGGATCTTCTGACACTTCCAGAATCTCGGTCAAACTGCAGGTAACGATGTCTGTAAGTCTGCTGAAGTGAGGCATAGGTCTCTCAGGCCTGGTGTTACGAAGTCTGTTTGTGAACAGATCAGAAGATTATAGGAGAAGCGAGGTGTCGTGTTCAGATTGGCTGGCCAACGCCGTTGCCAGTCCCACGGATCACGCCTTTTGCGAAACTGATTCCTCTCCGAATCCACGACAACTCAACTGATACCGAAGTTTCTCTTTTGCCAGCCGAAGTCGACTCTTGGCCGTCGGCAGAGTCGTATTCATGGCATCCGCCACTTCGGAAAGTGTAAGCGAATGATAGTGATGCATGATAAAGGTCTGCCGCTGCTCTTCCGGCAGCTCGTCGAGCATGGTCTGAACGATGTCAGCCAGCTCGTCTTCCGCAACTCGCAGCTCCGCAGACTTGACGCCCCCAGGGAGGAGACTCAACAGGTCCGTAAGCTCTCCATCCGAAGACGTCGCGACAGTAACTCGACGAACCAGTGCATCTGTATTTTGACGGCGAACATTATCAATGAGCAGATTCCGAGCGACGCGAAACAACCACCCGCGAAAACGACCAGTTGGAATGTAGTCCCATGCTTTACGAAACAGTCGCAGCATTGTCTCCTGGACAAGGTCCTCGGAACGCTGCGCATCGCGTGTGTTACGAAAAAAGAAGCCGTAAAGTGGTGACTGCCACTCGGCCACAATTTCATCAAACGCATTCTGATCGCCTTTCTGAAGGCGGATCATGCGCTGGTCATCTTCGTTGTACTCGGATTCCGTCATTTTGCTTCAACCGGTAGTCATGGGCGTAAGCTACCCGGAACGACCGATCAAAAAAAGCCAGAGCAAGACTGTCGATGTCAGGGAAACGAAGGGCGGCCGCTTAAGATTTAACGATTTGCCGAGTTTCGACGTCTGGTGCCCGATTCATACCAATGGTCGGGTTATTGCGACTGAGCAAGTGCCCTGGGGTATGTTTCACCGGAGTCGGACAGGTCTAAGGCTCTGTTCGCAGAATCCTCATTTTGGCGCGGGGGTAATAAGCTGAGCAGCCCCAAATGACGAAAAGCTGACTTTTCGGGAGATTCGGCCTCGGCGCCGGAACTCCGTCATCCGTTGAACGTGAAGTTGTTGATGGCTGCCTCGTTGAACTCCACACTGTATCCGGATTCTGCAGGTGGAATGTAGCGTCCATTCTTCATCCTGAGCGGCGTCACCATGTGCTCATGCAGGTGGTCGGAGTATTCCGTAATCCGGTTTTCCAGCTCACCAGACACACATACGTAATCGATCACGCTCAGGTGCTGTACATATTCGCACAGGCCGACTCCGCCTGCATGGGGGCAAACAGGAATGTCATACCTGGCCGCCAGCAGCATCACGGCAAGGACTTCGTTGACTCCTCCCAGTCGGCAGCTGTCGAGCTGACACACCTGCATTCCGCCGGACTGCATGAACTGCTTAAACAGGATGCGGTTCTGACACGCCTCACCTGACGCGATTCGAATCGGAGCAACCGCCTTTGCGATTGCTGCCTGCCCCAGGGCATCGTCCGGACTCGTCGGTTCCTCAACGAACCACGGACGAAACTCAGCCAGTTGCTGGATCCATTCAATGGCCTGTGGGACATCCCAGACCTGATTGGCATCCATCATCATATAGGCCTCGTCGCCCATCTCCTGGCCGTCCTCGCCAATCTCGTCAGCCGGATCGTGCGCCACGGCGCCCTGGTCGGTGAGGGTGATGGGACCTGACGCCTGCTCCCACGCGAACGGAGCGAACGTTACCCCCCATCCGCCGCTACGCCACAGCGGGGTGGCGCGACAGGTCATGGACTGATCGGACGGGGGAGCTGACTCCAGCGCATCGAACCAGTCGGCTGCGGCTGCGGCGTCAACCTGGTCCGGAGCCACTGTCGAAGGACCAACCTCGCCGGGCGCCCACCCGCCCCCC
>CAJWGB010000162.1 GCA_913031625.1 uncultured Planctomycetaceae bacterium
AAGCTTGATCGCAACACGATCGTGGTCTTCCAGTCCGACCATGGCCACAGCATGGAGGAGCGGACCTTCAGCGGCGGGGGCAGTGCCGGGCCATATCGTGGGGCAAAGTTCAGTCTGTTTGAAGGAGGCATTCGGGTGCCGGCAATGATCTCATGGCCGGGGAAGCTGACTGAAAACCAGACCCGGAATCAGCTGGCAACCGGCTGCGACTGGCTCCCAACGCTGGCTTCACTCTGCAATCTCACCAAAGGGAAGAAGGAGTTTGATGGTAAAGACCTGACGGCAATCCTTCAGGATGCAGACAACAAGTCTCCGCATGAGGTGTTCCACTGGGAGTCCGGCGGTTCAGCAAAGGCCCGTCAGTGGGCAGTGCGGAAGGGGCCGTGGAAACTGATTGGCAACCCCAAAGACACCAGCAACAAAGCGCCCATCACAGCGAATGACCGTCGGTTCCTTGTTAACCTGGACGAATCCGTGACCGAACTGAAGAACATTGCTCCGGATCATCCGGAAGTTGTGAAAGAGCTCGAAGCCCTGCACAATCGCTGGATCGATCAGTTCAGGATCAGACGCTGATTTCAGGCCTGCTGCCAACCGGGGGAAGAAAACGCCAATGGCGTTGAACAGTTTTTCATCGGACGATTCGAGCAGTCGGGGCAAGTTGCGGCTGCACATTTTTGTGATCGTCGTGTTTCTGTTCTCCGCATGGAAAACACTGGGCGAGTTTAATTACCTGCTGTTCGGGAAGACTGCTGAGCCTCTCTCCATCGAGGTGTATGAGCGACAGCGAGAAAACACCGGAGAGGTTGTTGGCCTCAAAATTGAATACACGTTTAACGACCCGAAACTCGGATCCCGAGACGAATCAGACAACATTAGCGTTGCTTTTGCCGAAGAGAACCTGACGGAAGATTTCAAGATCGAGTTCATCCCGGGATCCGCCAACAAGTCTCGAATTGAGGGCAACCGCAGCTACGTGATGATGGGTGTCTTCTTCTGTCTGCTGCTGGTGTTGATCGGCTTTGGGATCTGGCTTTGGCGGACGGCTCACGATGCGGTCCGCAAAGGTCCTTATGAAAGACGCACACCACGCTGACCTCGGCTGTCAGTGGCGAGCTTCCGAGCTTTCCGGCCGTTCTGCTCTTCCATACTGCGAGAAGCCAAACGCTTCTCGCATGCGTCAAATCACCCTTCAACATCCATTTGATCGGCTGACCCAACCTCCGTCGGACAGCAGCAGTCCGGGATCTGAGTTTCAATCTGATATTGATAATTCTATGCTGACAGCGGAAAGGCCTTTAAGCGTGTCTAAGATTGTCTTCCAGTCGAACTTGATCGTCCCGTCATGAATCCTCCGTGGGCATCGGAAAGCCGTCCACCGCCAGGGCTTTGTCGGTGATGAGGAAAATACCCGCAGATCAGGGATAGTCGCACCTTTACGAATCGCTCCGCATTGAAGTCACAGGGATGAACCAGTCTCCGGTATCTGCCGCCAATACCAATGGACTGCATTGGTTTGAGGCTGCGTCATTCCACCTGGAAAGTGAGTATCCGGGGGTGTGGGAGGAACAACTCGCAGCGTTTCAGTCTGGACTCTTTGACAACGCTCGCATGCAACTGCTTACTTCTGCAACGCGTATTGAGCCGGGCGATCCTGAAAGCGGATCGGAGGCAGGGCTTTACGCTCACATCGAAGAACTTCTTCCACTTCTGATCCCGGAATCGACAGATCTGCCAGTCGCACTCTATCGGTCACATCAGCCCGAGGCGCCGTTCACTCAGTTGGTGTTTGTCCCTGGTGAGCTGCACCTTGTTGTTAATGCTCAATCCGACGCACAAAAACATCTGCTGGACAAACATACCCGTCAGTTTCTCGCCGTGGAAGTCGGGGCGTTCGCCCGTATGTCTGTTGATCAGGGGCGGACGGCTGTTACACGACTGGTCCTGACGAGTCTGCTCACTCAAACCAGCCAGGATGAAGTCGTTCGTCGGAGTATCCAGAATTTTCATCGGTCATTGGCGATCTGGTGCGACCAACACGTCGCCCGGACCCTCGAAGACGCTCCGCTGCACAGAGCGTTTCTTTTTGATCTGTATCGATCCGAAATTGAGAACCCAGGCATCACTGAAGGCACGATTATTAAAGATCTTAGCACGATTACGTCCTCTCAGGATCCCGGGAGTATCCCTGCTTCCGGAAGCCGAATTCTTGCAGCGACGACGAATCTGTCAGGCGAAATGATCGATCAGTCGAGTGACGCTCTGTGCGACAGTCCATTTCTGCAGCCTCCCCTTCAGCTATCCGGAATCGACCTGCTGCAACGGCGCGACCTGGGGCTCTTAACGATTCAGTTCCTTGATGAGTTCCTCAAGCCATCGTGGCTCCAGACTCCACTGATCAGGTCGTGGCGGGGGGAGTTTCGCGTTGGATCAAACGACTTAACACCAGGGACAGGGATCCCGTGGCCGGAAGTGTTAAGCGACGAACTCAGGACGTATTTCTGCAGCTTGCTCCTCGATGCAGCGACCTGTGATCCTGAGATCTCCGAGGCAGCTCTGGCAGCCAGCTTCCTCTTTGCGGAGTCACGCGGACTGTCAGAGTTACTCAGGCAAATGGTGTCTAACGACCTTAAGCTTGGGAAACGTGCCCGGCAGAAAATTGAAGACAACGCCAGCAGTATTGTGGAGGCCGCTGGAGGCCTGGCAACATGAAGAGTTTCGCAAAGCTGCTCAGCGAAAGCCGGAGCCAACCACTAACATCGGAAGACTGTCTGGGGCTGTTCCTGCCGCTGATGCAGCAGGTGATTGATGCCCATGACGCCGATCTGGTTACGCAGATTCACCAGCCTCAACAGATTCAAACAGACGGGAAACGACTCTTCATCTCTGATGCAGCGCGACAACCTGTAACCTTCAACGCCCGGCGAATGGAAGAGTTACAGCCGGCGGGACGGTCTGGCCTGATGGTTCCTGCCGGCACCGACATCAAAGTGGTTGATCCTGCTGCGATTTCTCCCGGCGAATTGGCTGGTCCGTGCCTGCTGCGAGGCTATCAGTCATGGGAACATCTCATCGGATGTCATGATCCACTTACGGATACGTTCACTCTCGGGCTGATTCTGGCGAGCCTGTCCTGTGGGCTTGATCTTACTCAGCAGGCTGACTGCGAGTCGTTCTATTCGAATCGAACAAACCTGTTTCGGATTCACCGAGATCTGCACCCTGTGCTTGCGCGTGCAATTTTCGTAATGACTGATTCGGATCGTCGCAGACGCCCGCAGGATCTGCGGGCACTGGCAAGCACTCTTGCCGACTACCGAGACCAGGAAGTCGACTTTGAAACTGATCTCGCAAGGCACGAGACTCAGCCCGACGTCAGTCGTTCAGCCGCAATCCTGACGAAGCTTCGGGAGAGGCTGTTTGAGATCAACAGACGCAATCGGCTGCTGCATTTTCGAGAGACGATGCAGACCGTCAATCTGACACTGGCTTCCATTCCGCTGACTGACACCCCCGAAAACGTGCCACATGAGCGAGTCGTCACATGGCACGACAAATTTGTCTCGGATGTCCTCAGCCTGAAGCCGGTCCTGTTGAATGGCTACCTGAACTTTCGGGAAGCCGCATGGCTGGGTGGGTCACTGGATCGAATTCGCCTGGAAACACAGAGAGATGAGGCCGACTATGGGTTTGCCCAGCTTCGTCTTGTGCCAGCTTTCCTAAGGTGGACGGATCTGAAGTCCGGACATGAGGATCACTATCTTTCTCCCCTGCTGCTGCTTCCCGTTCGCCTGACCAGGAAACGGGGGATCCACGATCGATTCCACATCCAGGCGTACGACTCCGTCGCGGAAGTAAATCCTGTAGTCAGACATCTGTTTCGGCAGATGTATGGCATCCCGCTGCCCGCTGAAGTCGAGCTGGCAGACGAAGGCGCAGAAAAGTTCGCTCGCGAGTTGGTTCAGCAGATCTCAGCAAGTGATTGTTCTGTCGACACAAGGATCGTCGAAACGCCTCGAATCAGGCTGCTTCATCAGGGCGCGCGACGCCGGCAGGAGAAGTTTCGAAAACGCGCGCGCCTGTCCGGACGCGGCATCAGGCAGTTTCTTGATGTTGAATACAGCTATACGTCCGCCAACTATCATCCGCTGGGTATTCGCCTGTTTCAGAGGTTCGCCGCGCCCCTGCCTGCTGCTGATAAACCAGATGAAGTGGAACAGCCCCGGGAGGCATCACCTGCTGCAACCGTCCAGCTCACCGACGAAACTGACGACAACCCACGCAACTGGGAAATTGACTTCTGCTCGGTGGCAATCACAAACCTGCGTTATCGGCGAATGTCGCTGGCTCAGGACTACCACGAGTTAATTGAAGAGGACGTCCGCAACTCGGCTTTCGAGTCAGTTTTCTCTCTGGATGATGATCAGGGAGAAACGCCGACAGCGGAAGCCGACGAGGAACAGGAGCCAGACAACTCGAGCATTCTCCCAAGTGATCCGACGCAGACAGCTGCCATCGAAGATTCCCTGACAGGAATCGGCTCGATTATCCAGGGGCCTCCAGGCACGGGGAAATCACAGACGATCGCCAACCTGATTTCCCGATTTGCATCTGCAGGTAAGCGTGTCCTGTTCGTGTGCGAAAAGCGCGCCGCCGTGGATGTCGTTTATCAGCGTCTCAAACAATGCGGTCTTGCTGATCTTTGTTGCCGAATTCACGACTCACAGGCTGACAAAAAACAGTTTGTGATGGACCTGAAGAAGACCTACGAGGCCTTTTCTTCAGAATCTGAGGAACGGACCAATCGACACCTTAATCTGCGACGACGCATGTCGAAGAAGATCAGCGAGCTCATTGAGCCGCTGAAGGACTTTCAGAATGCGATGAACCATCCCGTCCATGAGGACGTGACGCTCAGGCACTTGCTGGATGTGTTGATTCAGGACCGTGACGCAGTTCCTGCACTCGTACCCGCTCAGTGGGAGCGAGTACCACCGTATGGCGACCTGGTAGAGGCATCAGACCATCTGGACGTTTTCGAGAGTCGCCTGTCACGAATCAAATCCAGTGACATTTGTGCCCTCCACCCAATTCGGTTTCTGCGTGCAGAACTTGTGTCCGAGCAACGGCCGGTCGAGATCGTGACGGAGCTCCTCGAAAAGGGTCAGCCACTCCTGAGCCAGACAATCAAGCGGCTGGCAGACGCAGACCTGCCCGCCGAGATCAGTCTCAGCTTTGAGGCACTCGAAACCGCCTCCCGCTTCGCAACGGAACTCAACTTTCTGCTTGACCGTGATCTCCTGAATCTCCTCGACGAATCATCTGAACAGTACCGCATTCTGCACGCACTTCAGGATGAACTGGCCGCGCAGGATGAACGCCTTGAACTTGCTGGAGAAGCCACCCGGCACTGGCGAGACAAATTCACATCTCAGGACACGCAGACTGCACTTAAAATTGCGCGAGCTTACGACGGCCGTATTGTTGGTTGGTTTTCACCAACATGGTGGAAGCTTCGCGGGAGGCTCAAGCAGTCCTACGACCGCAGTCGCCATGCCGTCGCGCCGTCATGGACGGACGTCCTTGAGTGGCTGGATCATGAGCATGATGTTCGCGCCGAACGCTACCACGTCATTCAAAAGCTGGGTGATGAGTTTCACATTCATCATGGACTCGATGAATTCCTCGAAAGTCTTAAAAGCATCCAGGGGGACTGGGATCAGCTTCCGGAGTCTTTTCGGGCACTCGTACTTTCATCAGTTGCTGCTCCGGATCGAGCAAAAGGACTTCGCATCCTCAGTGGAATCAGGACCCTGCTGAGAGATCTTCGTCTGGTCGCAGCACCCGTCCTGACCATGTGGGAAGCCTGCAGTCCTCAGGAAATTCAATTCACTCTGAATCAGCTGGAGGACCTGAATGATTCTCTGCCGCAGCTTCTTCACTGCCTCGAATCACTGTCAGTACTTCCGGAAAGTCTCCAGGAAGCCCTCCGGACACTTCCCCTTCAACGACGTCAGATGATAGCTGCAGCGGCACAGGCCGAATTGCAGTCGCGGTGGCAGGAGTCTCCTGGTGTCGCAGCATGGGTTCCTGAAGCCAGGGAGGAGACTCTTGAGAAGCTTGTTGAAAGCACTGAGGCACTTCATGAACGCAGCGCAAATGCTGTTCGGGAATCTGTCCGACAGGAGTTCTGTGATCGACTCAGAATTGCAGAGCAGCTGGAGACAAGCCTCAATGAAGAAGAACGCATTATTCGACGCAAATACCGAACCGGCACATCTCAGCTTGAGCATGAGTTCGGCAAGTCGATGCGTTACAGGTCGATCCGTGAGCTGGGCAACGGTGAGACGGGATTTGTCCTGCGGGACATGAAACCGGTCTGGCTGATGAGCCCGCTCAGTGTCTCAGATACACTGCCGTTGCTGTCTGATCATTTTGACGCTGTCGTCTTTGACGAAGCCAGTCAGATCACCCTGGAGGATGCAGTGCCCGCGCTGTTTCGAGCGAAGCAGACAGTTATCGTGGGTGATGAGATGCAGCTGCCGCCCACCAGTTTCTTCGGTTCCCGGCAGGACGATGACGAATTGGAGTTTGAAGAGGACGGGCAGACTGTTCATTACGACCTGAACAGCAGCAGTCTGTTGAATCACGCTGCACGAAATATCCCGTCAGTGATGCTCGGATGGCATTATCGGAGCCGCTCTGAATCTCTTATCAGTTTCTCCAACCATGCGTTCTACGGTGGTCGACTGCTGACTGTTCCGGAAGAAGAGTTGCCACAGGAGGGGATTGACGAAATCGTCGTCAACGAGCCGGTGCAGGGCGCAGAGAACGCCGCCGAACTTCTGCGGCGACCAGTCAGTTTTCATCGCATCGCGTGTGGGGTCTACGAAAAACGCCGTAACACGGCTGAAGCTGAGTACATCGCCGAGCTGGTTCGGGAACTTCTCAAGGACGAGGCCCGCCCTTCACTCGGAGTTGTGGCCTTCTCTGAAGCGCAGCAATCTGAGATCGATCGTGCGGTCAGGCGACTTGCCGAGTCCGATGCTGACTTCGCAGAGCGTCTGGAGGCAGAGCTGGAACGAGAAGATGACGGAGAGTTCGCTGGCCTCCTGATCCGGAACCTGGAGAACATTCAGGGGGACGAACGTGACATCATTATTCTGAGCGTCTGCTACGGCCCAGACCCGGAAGGCAAAGTTCGTATGAACTTCGGTCCCATCAATATGGCCGGCGGCGAAAAACGGCTCAACGTTGCTTTCACTCGCGCCAAGAAATTCATGGCGCTGGTGTCCTCTCTCCAGCACACTCAGATTACCAACGATTACAACGATGGAGCCGGCTGCCTGAAACGATACCTGCAATACGCTCAGGCATGCTCCATCGGAAACAGCAGTGCAGCAGCACGAGTCCTGACCAGCCTCAGTGGTGCGTGGAAAAATGTCGAGTCAGCAACGCCAGACAACGACGTACTGACGTCGCAGCTGGTCGAATACATTCACAGCCACGGTTTTGAAGTTGACCTCAATGTGGGACAGTCTGATTTCGTGGTCGATATCGCCGTTCGACGTGAAGGAGATTCGCTGTATCGGCTTGGAATCCTCATCGACAGTCATCGGTGGTATCGCACCGGCGATACTGAGACCGAGTTGCTGGAACGAGAACTGCTGAAGCCGCGATTGCTGGAAGCCTTTGGCTGGCGCGTGCACACCGTGTTTGCGCGGGACTGGTACGAACGTCAGGACGAGTGCATGCAGCGACTAAAAGAGTTACTGCAGGTTGATGGTTAGATCGCTTCTCGGGGCAACGGGACAATCGAATACTGCGTGATTCGCTGCTGCCGCTGCCTGCGAGACAAACGTCTCTCTCTGCGCAATTGTTATGTGCACCATGGCAGGCAACTCGTTTCGAAATCATAATAGGACCAACAATTCCGGCCCCCCATCCTGTGTCTCCAGACAGCAGGCTCGCCCCGTCAGCACAGGCCCCGGTGGCAATTCCTGCAGTCGTGATAAATACTGAGGGGCGAACACGTGCATCCGCTGGAGCCCGACGCAATGAAAACCTGGATTTGTTTCCTCACCATTTTTCTGATCCCGGGCCTGCTGTTACCAGCATCTGCTCAAACTAAACAGACCGGCCTCGTTAAGGTGGCGGCCGTCCAGATCAACGGCTACGACAAAGGTGACCTGCCACGAGCCAATTTCAATCCGGCCGCCGACTATCTGCCGTATATCGAACGTGCGGCGAAAGACGGTGCGCAGTTGGTCGTGTTTCCCGAATATGTTCTGGGCCACATCAAAGTCCCAGGTCCCCAGACTCAGCTCATCGCTGACGCAGCCCGCAAAGCAAAGATCTACGTCATTATCGGGTGTTGGGAAGAATATGACGACGGCCGATTTGCCAACACGGCCCTGTTGTTCGACCGAACAGGGAACATCGCCGGCAAATATCACAAGACCCACGCTGCGATTGACCACTTCGATGGCGACGTTCCCTGGAGGAATCCGCCCTCTGGAAAAACGCGCAGGTGGATGACTGAAAACGACCCGGAATGGATCATGGAAGCTGGGAGCGACCTGCCTGTGTTTGAGCTGGATTTTGGCACGGTGGGAATCATGACCTGCTATGACGGTTGGTTCCCGGAACCGGCCCGAGTTCTTTCACTGCGGGGAGCGGAAGTCATTGTTTGGATCAATGGTCGTGGTGGCAGCGTCGAAGACTTCATCGTCAAAACAACGATGTTTCAGAGCCACGTGGCCATGATCGCGGCAAATCAGGCATACGGCAGCGGCACACTGATCGCTGATATGCAGCGTGGTCCTCAGATTGTCGCCCGCAGCCCGGATCGAACGGAGTCCTATATCACGGGCACCCTCAACCTGAAGCGGATCCGAAATATCCGCGCTTCCAGCCGCAATTTCAATCAGCGTCGTCCCGACCTGTACGGCAGCCTGACGGCAGACAAGGCTCCCTCACAGGATCCCGGCACGCCTCAGGTTGTGGAGCCGAAACGATAACGTCATCGAATTCGGAATTTCACGTCGCCTGCAGCCGTCCGTCTGGTCTGCCGATCCTGCAGACGCAGTTCAATGCGATAGTCGCCACGCTGCAGGTGAGAAGGAATGTTTAACTCAAAGCTCAGATAGTAGTCCGATCGCTCGGATGACGATTCATCCGAGATATCAGGCACTTCACGAGTCTCAATTACCTCACCCTCTGCATCCATAAACTTGAGTTCAGCGTCAAACTGCGTTCGCCACTCTCCGTTTGCAGTGGTCTGAGAGGAGAAGTTTTCGAGTTCCACGTACAGCAGAATTGGATCGCTGGCCACAAACGAGTTGGAAGCAAACGTCTCGATGCGTCCGAAACTGTGAATCTCACTGCAGAGGTCCATGCGACGTATCCGGAGCGAACTGGAGGGTACGAGTTCACGAATCGCCGACTTCAACTGGTCAATGGTGTTTGAAACCTGCTGGGAGTCAGTACTGCCGTTGGCACCGCGATAGATGGCCAATGCAAGCAAAAGTTCTCGCCAGAACTCTTCGTCTTTTTCAGAGGCGTTGCCGGACTCGTATAATGCTGCCTCCGGTAGGTTTGCGATCAGGTTTAGCAGCTTGAGATCCTGCTCAAGTCGCAGCATTTCATCTCGATTCACCGGCCGACCAGATGCTTCCCGCGGCCATTGCTGCAGTTGTGTGGTCGCCTCGGCGATCAGCTGTTTTAAAAGTTCGCTATCGGCAATCGCCGGAGTCTGTGGAGTCGTCTCGATGGAAGGTGGAACGGCCGTTGGGAGAGGTGACTCCGGGTTCTGCGGCTGCGTTGATTCCTGCTCTCGTTCACGGAATACGTCCCACGGTGAAGGAATCCGCCAGCGACTTCGAGTGTCTCCAATCGTCTCATTGATACCTCTGAGTCGAGCGAGCACGGACCTGTCTGCAGCAGGTTCTGGTGTCGTTGAAGGAGCCTCTTCGAACGGCTTGTCGACCTCAGATTCTTCAGCATGCCTCTCGCCCCTAAGCGTTTCCGGATTCGCAGGAACTGAGGCTTCGCGTGGAGCGGATGCGTGGCCGACGGTGACAACTCGTTCTCGCTGTACGCCGGAACCGGCAGGCAGTTTTGCGATGGCACTCTCACCGCGTTCCAGAATCTCCCAGCGAGCCTCTCGATCGCTCAACACTTCTCCTTCTGACATATCATTGCGCGAACTGGCGTTCATGATTTCGCGCAGCTTCTCTGCTGTCAGTTCGAGTGAGTGCCCTGTTCGTCCGGAAGTGGATGCCGAGCGATTACCGGATGTTCCGGACTTGGCAGGCTCAATGATGATTCCGGATTCCTGTCCGGCCTCTGCCTGCTCCTCACCAGAACCAAAGTCCGGCCTCAGCAGTCGAGCACTGGAATCGTCTGAGTCCTGGGATCGAATGATCTGTCGATCGCGCTCCAACTGGGCCGTACGCGGCGTCAGAGAAGAGTGATGGAGGCCCAGTCTTCGAAGACATCCAGTCTGGCTACAAAGACAAAACAGGCAAATCACTGCTCGAACGGCAGTTGGAGAGATCTTGGACATTGGAAGCCACCAATGGTAATGGGACGCAGAACGCGTCTTGAAAGGGAGAGTGATGTGTATTTCACCAGTCATAGTGCGAACTCGCAATATGAGTCGAAGCCAGGGACGCACGCGTCATCGCATGATTGTCTGAAGCCGCGGTGCATCGGCAGAATCTGCCAGTGCGGCGGCCCCGACAGATGTGCTGAGTCTGGCAAATCGATCCCATGATTTGTGATCGCCGCAGCGGTGTTCGTCGTGTTCGCTGGCTGGGGATGTCTGGCGGGCTCGTGCGTTGACGCACACAACCGGGACATCAGTGGGATGTCCGCCGAGGAATTACAGGACCTGGATCCCGTTCATCTGCGGCGAGCACGCCACAGCGTGGGTGTCGCCTTTCTGTTCAACTCTTTCGAGCACGCCCAGAAAGAAACCCCGGTAGCTCATAACTGTACCCGGGCTTACAGAGCTCGATTACAGTTGGTCGGCGATCCGCTGGTACACGGCCTTCGCTTCATCATAGGCCTTTCGCGCGGCTGCCTGTTCGGCAGGGCGAATCTGCCGCTGTTTTGAATTCCAGCATGTTTCGACTGCCTTCACACACCACTCTGCGCTCCGCTTGCTGACATGGATCGGCTCATCGTTGATGTGGACGAATACGGGGTTTGTGTGTACGGATGGAAGAATTCGCACGGCTACCCATGATGACTGTGTCAGTTCAACCGGAATCTTGAACGCTTTGAGACTCCCATCAGCCTTCAGTGTCCTCTTTGCGGCAACTTCTCCATTCACAATGATTTCCACGGGCACATCTCGAGTATCGCCGATTCGGCAGCGTTCGATATGCCAGTATGGTTTTTCGTCAAGTCGCCGTCCGCGAATCTGTTTCGTCAGGGCTGTTTCTTCGGCTTCAAGAAGTGCGGCCGCATCAAACGTCACCTCAACGGTCTGCTTCTTATCAAGGTCGAGTCGACTGGCTGGTGCGTCGCCGCGACGTGTTCCCACTCCAAACCCATTGACCTTAAAGTCAAGAATGTGGCTCAACCCGTCACCGCAGTAACTGCGGCCGTCGCGGAGTCCCTCAACCCACGTGTCGTAGGTCAGATCCTCTTCATCATCCAGCTGCACGTAGATTCGTCCCAGACCAACGCGATCTCCGTAAATGCAGGGGAAGTCAGTTTCACCACTGATGCGGGATGTCATGCCACAGTTCAATGTGTGGTACCAGACATTCAGTTCCCAGATCGCAGGAGTATCCACGGCGGAAATGAAGTCGCAGACACCATGGACGGTTGTCACGACATATTCGTTGGCGCCAATCCCGTCGAACGGAGGCATGGCGTAGTCAGGGAGTTTCGACGCGGCCTTGCCCATCCAGCCCGCGTTTGCACCGCCCCACGGCCGTTTGGCGAACTTTCGGGAGCCATCCGGCATGATGTCCGGTAATGCCAGCCCCCAGCCGCTATGACTATAGCCAACAACTCCTCCCTGCTTCTGCCCCCAGCTGAGGACAGGCAGAGTCCAGCTTGGCCACTCCTCAATCAGTGTCGTCCCGGGATAGTCATCTTCATTGAGTTTCAGCAGACAGAGGTGTCCGGCATGAGACGATGGGAAGCCACTGACTTCCACGTCGTATCGCATCAGGTAGTCCTTTGAAGACAGTTTCGAAATCTCGCCCTCAAAGAACTCCTTCTGAGTGTACCAGCACGGACCCCAGCTCAGCACACATCCAACATTCAGGTCTTCTCCAAGAATGTGACGCATCATGTCTTCCGGACCAACTCCTTCAGTTGGGCTGTCGTAGTGAGCACAGCCGGCAGCATGCACATGATGGTCGCCTGAATACCACTTTCGTTTCGCAACATGGATCCAGCGTTTCAGCTGAATATCGATGGGGTGCTCTTTGGAGTTCGGGACAGTGACGGTCAGCCTCTGCGGAAGGTACTCCGGACCTCGATTGACAGTGATGGAGTACTTACCGGGGGGCAGAGTCACTGACTCGCCACTGTGCCGGTAAACCTGCTGATGAAAGAAGAAGTCCGGGGCCAGGCGACGCGCCGGATTGGGATACACTCTCCCCTGGGTGTCACGAATGACAAAGCCGGCTGTTGTTTCGCTGCCGTCAGTGTCTTTGATGTTCAACGTCACATCGACAGCAGGTTGACAGTCAAAAAGAATCGGGACGGAGTTTCGAAATCCGATATCCTGCGTTCCCTGTCCGATGTTGAATGCCAGAGACGCCTCACGCTTGCCAGCATCACGGCTGTAGAGCAGAGCCACTCGATACTCGACGGGCAGTCCTGAAAGTCGTGGCTTAAGTGGTTCGCGGGTCAGCAGTGACAGGTCCAGCCAGCGATTGGGCACGTCCGAAGGGTTTACGAGCTTCTCGTCCGTCCGGGGTTTTTGACGAGCTCCGCGGCCCTTCTGGTAGACCGGCGCGGCATTCGGGCTTTCGATCTTCAGCTCCGGATTCACGCCTGCTTCGTTGTGCACCTTAACAAGGTATGCCGTCCAGCCCTGTTGCATCAGTTGCTTTGCAACGGGACCCTCTTTCACCTTCACTCGACTCTCAGGATTTATATTGATCTCTGCAAGGCACAGAGGGTCAAGAATCTTCTGGATCTGCCGTACGCAGTCGACGTCGTTCTCAATCACATACGCCTTGTTCAAAGCGGCGACGGTCTCGGGGCTGAGCGGAGCACCGGCAAAACTGAGGGCTTCCGTCACCCGCTTTGTCGCTGCCGTCACGGGTTGACACTCGACATCGGTAATCACTTTCAAATCGTCTGCTGTCACAAAGGGCAACATTGCGGCAAGAACGAAAGCGGGAGCGAATGTGCGCATGATGGACTCCGTAACGCGGGTTGAGGCAGGGTCTGGTATTGTCCCGTTTTGGCGTGCGAGGTTCCAGCCAATGCGAAAATCACGACTGCACGAGGCCGGTCGCAGTGCGTCGGTGTGCATATCGGCCAAATCTGCCGTGATGTCACGCAGGTGTGTTGTGATTCGTTCCGGACTGCGGGAAGCACAACGGGATTTGACGGGGATCGTGTTGCTGCTGAACGGAAACATTTTCTAGATTCACGCAGTGGCTCACTGGAAGAGCCCTGTTTTCTCACCTGAACGGATTCGACATGAACGTTAGTCGGCCTCGCCTTTCAACATTCATTCGTAGCGCTTTTATCTTCTCCACGCTGACTGGTTTGCTGATTGGCTTTCTTGTTGTCGGTTGTCAGACTGCTCCCGTCACCGAGCGGCGTCAACTGCTGATGATGTCTTCCGAGCGCGAGAACGCCATGGGGCTGACTGCCTATCAGGAGGTCCTGCAGGACGAGCCGCTGACTAAAGATGAACAGATGGTGGAGATGGTTCGTCGGGTCGGAAAACGGATTGCTGCCGTCGCCGATCGGCCGGATTTCAACTGGGAATTTAACGTCATCGAATCAGAGACGCAGAATGCATTCTGTCTTCCCGGCGGCAAAGTTGCTGTCTACACGGGTATCCTGCCGGTCTGCCAGACTGAAGCGGGCCTGGCTGTTGTGATGTCGCATGAGATCGGACACGCGATTGCTCGACACGGTGGTGAGCGTATGTCTCTGCAGACAGTGCAGAACACCGCCCGTGATGCACTCAAGTATGTCATGCAGGAAAAGGACGACGATACACAAAAGATCATTCTCGCCGCCTATGGTGCTGGATCTCAGTACGGCGCCATCCTGCCTTACAGCCGGAAACATGAACTTGAAGCGGACCACATCGGCATCATGTTGATGGCGAAAGCCGGATACGATCCTTCAGAAGCGCCTGCGTTCTGGGAACGTTTTGCTGCCTCCAAGGACGGGCAGACGCCTGTTGAGTTTCTTTCGACTCATCCGTCCGATGCACGAAGATCCGCTGCGCTTCGTGAACTGTTGCCTGAAGCGGTGGACCTGTATCAGCGGGCTCCAGAGAAGATTGGTTCCGGCGAGACCATCTCAAAGGCTGTTTCGTTCGGCATCTGATCGTTTCACGGCAAGCCGCAGGCGCAGGCGTCGGCGAACGTATTTTCTGCAGGCTGGTCTGTTCCCGGAATGAAATAGCGTGACAACCGTATGAGTTATCGGCTCGTTCACGAACGGCTGCGAACTGTTACCGCTTCGCGAATCGGGGGGGACCGCATACCACCGGAGGCAGACGCCATGATTATCTGGAAGGCGCGCCGCAGGAGCTGTCTTCACGTAACGAGGATTTACGGCCTCAGAGCCGAGCAAACATGTCACGCGTTTCTTTGAAGAGCACATCGATGTCTTCCCCCGGCGCTGTTTCGAGCATGACCGGGCCTGAGTAGTGCATGTTTTCGACGGTCCTGATGACCTCCTGCCAGGGGACGATTCCTGCCGCAAGATTCGGCAGCACTTGAGGTCTTTCCGACCGACGCACGAATTGCTTAACGTGCAGCATTGAGATCCTCTGCTGGTCAAGTTCTCC
>CAJWGB010000163.1 GCA_913031625.1 uncultured Planctomycetaceae bacterium
TCACTTTTCCTTCTGCGGATGCAGGAAACCGATCAAACCAGCGACTGCGAGGCTGATCTGGAAGGATGCGACCTTCGATTTCCCATGTCGTGACATCGTGCCAGTCGATGTCTTGCGCATTCCCGGTGGAGGTGGTCAGTAGAGCCAGAAGGAGGACCAGGGAGGTAATTCGAAGCATGGCACAAACAATCCTGAGTCGGAGGGAAACAGAGCAGGGAGGACCGTTTATATCCCCCACTGGCATCGCGGGCCACCCAGTGAACACGGGCCCGGGCGTCAGGCCCCGTCCACAGGGCCGCCTTCCCTGCAGTTGGCAACCGGATGACGGGAATCGGCCTGCCAGTTCGCTGACAAATTCACTATTCTTCCGCCGCGCCCTTCTGGATGCGCAGGCGTGTGACGAACCTGATTCTGTCGCTGCTGTCCAGAGGGGGCAGTTGCCAATTTGCGACCCGGCCAACCGACGACCACGACTATGACGATCCGCTTTTACAATACGCTCACCAATTCCACCGAAGAGTTTACTCCGGTTGAGGACGACTGCGTCCGGATGTACAGCTGCGGGCCAACTGTTTACGACTTTGCTCACATCGGTAACTTCCGCTCGTTTCTGTTCGCAGACCTCATCCGCAGAACACTCGAGTTCTTTGGCCATAATGTTCACCACGTCATGAACATCACCGACGTGGGACATATGACGGATGACAGTAACGCTGATGGTGGCGGCGAAGACAAAATGGAAGCTGCTGCCAAACGGGTGAAGGAAGACAAGAAATCCGGAAAGGTCCCGGAGGGTGCCGTCGAGAATCCTGACAACCCGTTTCAGATTGCTGATTACTACACGCATGCGTTCCTGGATGATGCAAAGCTGCTCGGCATCAAGGTGGCCTTTGAGTCCGACAATATTCTTAAGGCGACTGAGAATATTGACACGATGCAGGACATGATCTCTCTGCTGATCGATCGAGGTCATGCATACGTCGGTGCAGACGGAGTTGTTTATTACAGCGTTGAGAGCTTTTCTGATTACGGTCAGCTCAGCGGGAACAGCCTCGAGGAATTACGGGAAGGTGCCAGTGATCGCCTGAATGCTTCGGATCAGGCCAACAAGCGACATCCGGCGGACTTCATGCTGTGGAAGGCGGATCCCAGCCACATCATGAAGTGGGACTCCCCATGGGGAACTGGTTATCCAGGCTGGCATATTGAGTGCTCCTGCATGGCCCGCAAACGTCTGGGCAAAGACGTGATTGATATTCACACGGGTGGTGAAGACCTGATCTTCCCGCATCACGAGTGTGAGATTGCGCAGTCGCGCGGTGCCACCGGCGCCGAGGCGTTCGCTCGTTTCTGGATGCACGCACGATTCCTTCTGGTTGACGGCGGCAAAATGTCCAAGAGCAAAGGCAACTTCTACACCGTGCGTGACGTGCTGGAAGGTCGTGTCCTCGATGAGAACAACGAGCCAACAGGAGTTCAGGTTCATCCGGCCGTTCTTCGTCTGGAGCTGATCAAGTCGCACTATCGTTCAAACATGAACTTCACCCGTAAAGGGCTGCAGGATTCTGCGTCCATCGTGAAACGCCTGACAGACTTCAGAGCTCGGCTGGAAGCTGCTGCAGGCGATGAGCGAGTTGAAGTTGACCTGAGCCATCCGATTCTCGCGGACTTTGGCAAGGCACTGGCGGACGACCTGAATGTCTCCGGTGCGTTAGGAGTCATTGTGCCATGGGCGGCGACGACGCCGGACAACCCAGCCGAAGCGCTGGCCGTTCTTGATCGCATCAATTCGGTGCTGGCGATTGCTCCTTTGGATTCCTCAGACGGAGACTCCAGCGACAATGGAGATGGCGAGTCTGAGATCCAGACGCTTTGCAAACAGCTGGACGAGGCTCGGGCAGCGAAGGACTATGCGACGGCGGACGCCATCCGTGACCAGATTCAGGCTGCCGGATTTGAAGTAAAAACGACTCCGGACGGCACAGTGGCAGAACGTCCACTGGCCTAAGCTCTGTTCAACAAGTCCTGATTTAGGAGGGAGAGGCTCCTGCCGAGCCGGAATGAGTCGAGTAAACACGGCTCGTTGTGAGATTCGCCCTCCCAGTGTTCTGATCCGAGATGATTGACCGATAGAGTTCAGTTCGCCGATGTCATTCCGCCAACAGATGCTGACCTTCCAGCGGCGATCATTTCCGAGTCGTGGATTGTTCAACTAAGTCTGGCTGGTGAGCCGTATTCACGCCGCTGAATTGCCGCACTCGTGCTGGAATCCCGGTTATCCGGCAGTAAACTGACTCCGCTTTATTACCCATGAACTTCCTGCAATGCCACATTCACGTTGCAGGTTCGAGAACACTGTGGCCTGATTAGTAAGCGCAGATTTCAGCGCAGATTTGCTCGCCGATGAACGATATCCCTGACGAAGAGATCAAAGTCGAGGCTTTGACCGATGATGAATCGGAAATCTGGGAACGACTGGCCGATTACGGTCTGCATCTCAACCACGATTTTCCCTATCAGGTGGATGTTCTGTTTCCGGTCTTTCAGGGGGAAGAGACGCGGGGAGACCTGCGTCGAAAAACGGAGCTGCTAACTCGACTTGAGCCGACTCTTGAGAACCTGCTGCTGCCCAACGAACGCGTCTATTACGTTGCCCGTGGCGTTCAACAGTCGGCCCTCGAACTGATTTTTGTGGGCGCTCTCTGGGCATCGATCATTAATCAGACGGTGTTCATTCTGACCAGCCTGCGAATCGTGATGCTTCGGTGTAACTCAAGGGGCACACCGGCAGGTGTTGGCTGGGTCGTGTTCTACAGCGAAATTCGCAACATCCGTTCGCGTCTGCTTGGAACGCTGGATATTCAGTTGAGTGACGGAAAACGCCTGATCTTTGGCGGGTTCAGCAAAGTCGATCGCGAAGCGATGCCTGAGATTCTTGCCGAACGTCGACAGGCGTATCAGGAGCACGGGTTCGCGCCGGAATGTGACAGTTCGCGCCAGAATCTGTGCTGCACGTGTTTCGCTGTGGTGCCCGACAGAAAGTACGAATGCGAGAACTGCGGCCAGTTGTTCTGGCGACCGACGGAGCTTGCCGGACGCAGCATGCTGTTTCCCGCGTGGGGTGACTTCCTGATGAAGCACTACGCGTTGGCAATCTTTGAATGCTTTGCCGGCCTCATTTCCTGGATACTGGCACTGTTCGCGATCTGGCTGGGTGAAATTGGGACCGGATTCGGCATCATCCTGATGGCTCACGGCATTGATGCATTTGCCACACTCATTATTGCCTTCAAGGGACATCATCCACGGCCGGCACGCCGTAGACGTGCGAAGAATGACTCCTTTGACGATGACGATTTCTGACAGATCGTCGATCATTGCGAATCACTATCGATGCACTAAGCTCCGCCATCTCAAATCCACCTGACAGGTAGCCAAATGGACCTTTCAAAGATTGCAAAACTCGCGCGGCTGAATCTCAGCGAGGAAGAGCTGCAGACCTACGAGCCACAGCTGTCCGGCATTCTGGAATACGTTGCCGTTCTTGATGAGGTCGATATCGAAGACGTCGCAGAGATGCCTCACGCAGTGGATCTGCAGAATGTATTTCGCAGTGACGAGCGTGCTGAATCTCTTGAACGTGACCAGGCACTCTCCAACGCGCCTCGTACTGACGGACAGTACTTTCAGGTGCCTCGGATTCTCGAACAAAAATCCTCCTGACCAGCCTGACAGCGACTGGGTTTCCTCCAATGACCGACTACTTCTCACGTCCGGTGCACGAACTCATTCAGGGACTGCAAAGCGGCAGCTGGACCAGCCGTAAACTGGCAGAGCATTCGCTGACGCAAATCGAGCAGCAGAATGACGCACTGAATCTGTTTGTGAGTGTCGATGCAGACGGTGCGCTCCAGCAGGCCGATCAGATTGATGCGCGGCGTGCAAAGGGAGAGTCAGTTGGTCTGCTCGAAGGGTTGCCACTCGGAATCAAGGACAACATGTGCCAGCAGGGAATTGCCACCACCTGCGGCAGTCAAATGCTTTTAAATTATCTGCCGCCATACGATGCCCATGTTGTGGAACGAATCCGCACACAGGACGGAGTCATTATTGGTAAGCTGAATCTCGACGAGTTCGCCATGGGCTCATCGACTGAGACCTCCGTGCAGGGGCCCGCACGAAACCCGTGGAATACAGATCACTCCACAGGTGGTTCTTCCGGAGGTTCGGCAGCAGCGGTTGCGGCAGGAATGGTGCCGCTGAGTCTGGGTTCTGATACCGGAGGTTCCATTCGACAGCCAGCGAGCTTCTGTGGCGTCACCGGACTCAAGCCGACATACGGTCGTGTTTCCCGATACGGACTCGTGGCATTTGCCAGTTCACTGGACCAGATCGGTCCATTTGCCCGTGATGTGCAGGGAGCGGCACTCCTTCTGCAGGCAATTGCCGGCCATGATCGTCGGGACTCCACGTCGGTTGAGGAACCTGTCCCGGATTATTCGGCCGATCTGAAGTCGTCGATCGAGGGTCTTCGTGTCGGTATTGTTGATGCTCACTATGCGGAGGGCCTCGATTCTGAAGTCGGTTCACAAGTCAAAGAGGCAATCGCAAAACTGGAAGCCGCCGGTGCCGAGGTGATTCCCGTGGAGTTGCCTCACGCAAAATACAGCGTGGCCACGTATTACCTGATTGCTCCGAGTGAAGCATCCAGCAATCTGGCGCGGTACGACGGAATTCACTATGGCCATCGCAGTGAAGAATTTGACCCGGCGAACGACAGCCTGATTGATCTCTACTGTCAGAGTCGAAGCGAAGGATTCGGTGCGGAAGTCAAACGCAGAATCATGCTGGGGACCTACGCTCTGTCTGCCGGCTATCGAGATGCCTACTATCTTCGTGCACTTAAGGTTCGCCGCCGAATCCGCGAGGACTACGACCGCGCATTTGAGAAAGTAGACGTGATCGCCGGACCGGTGTGCCCGACGACAGCATTTCGACTTGGGGAACACGCCGATGACCCGCTGGCGATGTACCTGAGCGACCTCTACACGATCAGCGCTAACCTCGCGGGAATTCCAGGGATCTCGGTTCCGTGTGGGAACAGTTCTTCCGGACTCCCGGTGGGACTGCAGCTACAGGGGCCGGCGTTCGCAGAATCCAGACTGCTGCAGGCAGCGCACCTGCTGCAGACGGTAACGGACTGGCATGCTCAGGTGCCCGCCTGAGGATGCGGAGCCGGAGAACCGCCAGCCATTCCCTTGCTGGCGCCACGGGCTCGTGACTGCATGGTGACCCGACGCGTGACGCGAGATCTGCTTACAGGCGTTACGCGCTGTAACGCATGCGGGGAGAACTGAGTTCCTTCAGGACGGCTTCTGCTGTCAGACAGTCGTTGAACTCATGGCGTTGCGTGCCAACGATCTGGACGGACTCATGCCCTTTGCCGCAGATCAAAACGGCATCACCAGGCTGGGCCTGCTGAATGGCCAGCTGAATGGCGGTCCTGCGATCCGGCTCAACCAGTGGACTGCACGTTGCCGGCATTCCGGAGATGATTTGATCGATGATCTCGTGAGGAGATTCACTACGGGGATTGTCCGACGTCACAACGCAGACATCGGCCAGTGCCGCAGCCTGACCCATCAGAGGGCGTTTTGAAACGTCGCGATTGCCGCCTGCGCCAAACATGCAGATGACACGGCCGGGGACGCATTCCCTCACCGTGCTGACCGCATGACTGATCGCGTCGGGCGTGTGAGCGTAATCCACAAAGACCTGATAGGGTTGATCCGTCCGCAGGCGCTGGAGTCGACCGGGCACAGACTCCAGTTGTTCGAGGCCGCTCACAATGTGTTCCGGAGCAATTCGCAACGCGTCGGCCATGACGGCTGCCAACAGAGCATTCTCAGCATTGTGACGACCAATCAATTTGAGCCGTACATCCAGTTCAGTATGACTGAGAGTGATTCGCACATTCTGAGATCGATGATTCTGCCGAACTACCGCTGCAGTATTGTCAGCTGGCCGACCGCCGACAGCACAGGTGATGACGGGCGTACTGCAGGAGAGTCGGTCATTCATCTGACCACACACATCGTTGGTGGTGTTCAGGATCAGCGGGGCGCCCGGCTCCAGAAGGTCGGCAATCTGCAGCTTGGATTCGATATAGGCGTCGCGTGTCTGGTGGTAATCCAGATGATCCTGAGTGATGTTTGTCAGGCCGGCGGCGCTGAGCGGCACTGCGGCTGCCCGCCGTTGATCGAGTGCGTGACTGCTGACTTCAAGGACGCAATGAGTTGTCCCCGCAGCTGCCATTGTTTGAAACGCGGTCGCCAGTTGATCAGCCGGCAGCGTTGTCATTGTTGCGGGAACCGACTCAAGACCGTTGTGATTCTGAATCGTCCCCAGCAGTCCGCACTGAACTCCAGACTGCTCAATAATTGACCGCAGCATCCACGTGGTCGTAGTCTTTCCGTTGGTCCCCGTAATTCCACAACTGACAGGCGGATAGCCGTTTGGGAATGCCAGCGCCATACAGGCACGTGCGAATGCCGTTCGACTGCAGTCTACGACACAGACTGGAATTGAGGCCTGCACCTCGCGTTCGGCAACAATGCCAGCGCAGCCAGCTTGAATTGCATCATGGATACAGTCGTGTCCGTCAGTGACTGTGCCACGTATCGCGAAGAAGACATCGCCATTCCGAACGTCACGGGAATCTGCTGTGACACGACGGATCTCAAAACCGCTGCCGCCCAAAATTCGGCCGGTTGGATACAGACGAGATGACTGCAGCACTGTCATGAGTCAAAAACCGGTGTTGCCGTCAGGCGTCCATTACTCACTCACTGAAACCGTTTTCAGCTGGGCGATTGTCATGGTTCTCGAAAACTGCGTCAACAGCGACCGCTCGTTCGTCCTGATGGATCACCGAACGGGAACGTAGTTGTACTTGCCTTTGGACTGACTGGCCAGGAGTTGCAGCCATGACACATCGCTGCTTTCCTGAGCCCCCGAGGCGAACTCAATGACATTGATTGCAGTACCGTGAAAATTGGCTTCACGGATTTCCTTGAGCGTCGCCCGTGTCAGACCTGTCGTGCCGTCCGTCAGAAAATAGATGACGTCTGCCTCCAATCGCAGCGCCCTCATCAATGCCGGGAGATGCTTCGTTCCGCCGCCCGCGACTTCCGCGTCGATTGCGCGTTCTGCAAGCAGAACATTCAGGTCAGACGCTGGATACATATCCTGTTCGGGCCGATTTCGAAGCTTCACAGTGCGACTTGACGAGTCATAGAAAATGATTTGAAACGTCTGGCGAGGTTTCAGCATTCTGAGACTCGCCTTGAGCTGACTCATCGCGAGTTGCAGTCGACCGCCCCCCATGCTGACTGAGGTGTCGATCACGTAAACAAAGCTCTGACCGCTGGAGACGATATTCATAAAGGACGTTGAGTCCGGTCCCGGGGTCAGTGAGCCGGCCGGGCCGGAACCGGTTCGAGGACGAATTAAGTCCGGAATACTGCCTCCCGCCGGCAGTCCGCTTTCCGGAAGTCCGGCTCCGATCAGGTTTTCAGAAGGAGTCTGGTTCTGAGCCCTCGAATCTCCATTCTGATTCAGCAGCTGATTCACATTTGGAATCTCAGACGGAATGGCCTCACTGACAGTCTCTTCTGTCAGTTGCTCGTCCTTCTGATCTTCCGAATTTTCCTGTGGCTGAGTCTGCTCAGAATCAGTGGGAATTGACGCATCCGGCACAGTCGCGATGCCAATTTCACGGAAATCTCGACCACCTGCCTGGGCGGGAGCCTGCTTTTCGCAGCCACGAAACGTGAGCCCGGCAATCGTCAGCATGAGCGCATGCACGACGACTGACACGAGTCCACTGGAGAACAGCGAACCGGTCTTTCCATCGTTGTCGGGTTTCTCGAATCGAAATGCCATTGTTTAGCCGTTGACTCATGATACGGGGCGCCGGTGCAGGGCGGCAATATGGGAAGCGAAAAACGCCGGGTTCTGTGTCTCACTGATTTTTTACAAATTGAGATGAACGGTCTGAAGACGCTGTCGTCTAAAGCTGCGTCCTGAATCCGGCAGGATCGGCGCATATGTGTTGGTTGACCGGAAACCCTACGGTGGAAGTCAACCGTCCGGGACGCGACAATAGAGGCCGTCCGAAAACTGATCTGAGTTGCTCCGCCAGCACGGCATTTGCTGTGTCTGCGATCCACAGCATCGGTTGAGGTCTGGTTCCAGGGCTAAGTGCCCGCTCTCAACAGGATTCAACGGGCAGAATCTTTGTCCATCAAACGCGTTCAGGGAGTGCGGTTTATTTGATGAGTCAGGCTGATGACAGTCAGACCGATCTGGAATTGATCGCATTGATCAATGACGGAGACCAGTACGCCTTTACCACCCTCTACAACAGGTACAAGGACTGGGTGGTCGGCCTTGCTTATCGTTTCACCGGCCATCATGACGACGCGCTCGACGTTATGCAGGAAACATTTTCCTATCTCGTACGCAAGTTTCCGGGTTTCGAGCTCACGGCTCAGATGACCACCTTCCTGTATCCCGCAGTCCGTAACCTGTCGATCGCTGCGAGAAAGAAGAGGCAGCGAGCAACCTCCGGCGAAGAAAACTTCGACCTGTTCGCCGAGTCCGAGGCCGGTGGAGATCCGGACCGCGACGAGTTTGCTTCACTGCTGAAATCGCTGTCCGACAATCATCGAGAGATCCTTCTGATGCGATTTGTGGATGACATGACGCAGCCGGAGATTTCTGAAGCGCTGGACCTGCCTCTGGGCACCGTCAAGTCACGCCTGCATCATGCCGTCCAGGCCGTAAAGAATTCACCAGCGGCTATGAAGCTGATGGATCAGGGTTAGCTCGGTTTGCGGATCGCCTGCTACGATTCCGTGGATCACTCCACCCTGCTCCTGAATTCCACCTGCCAGAATGGACACCTCAAAGAAACAAAGAGCCAGCTCTCCCCGTCTACGCTGGGCGCTACTCGCGTTTCCCGTCGTTGTCCATGTTCTGTTGCTTGGGATCTCAAAGGAATCATGGACGCTGGATACGGGGAGTACTGACCTCTGCATTCTTGCTGTGGTGTGTGGCTACCTTGCAGTTGGTGGTTTGCTGAGTTACCGCCCCCGCGTGCAGGCACGATTCCTGCTGTCTTCCTATGGCCTGATACTGACGCTGCTGGTCGCTGAACTGGCTCTTCAGTTTGTCATGCCAGCCAACGCTCACAGCGTGCCGAAGTTTCCATTAAATCGGACCGTGCACAATCAGGTGAAGCTGACCGGAATCACCGGGCCGATCCACTATTCAGTTTCAGACCTGGGCCTCAGAGGGCCTAAACGTGAAGAATTCGAATCAGCCGATGTGCGGATTCTTTGTGTGGGAGGAAGTACGACCGAATGCATCGCAATTAGCGACCGGAATACCTGGCCATGGCGTCTCCAGGAAAAACTGAATCAGCATTTGGACAGGCAGGTCTATGTGGGCAATGCTGGCTGCTCAGGACACTTCTCAGTTCATCACACGCATCAGATTCAGAGGTATGGACTGGTCGATGAGTTTGATTATGTCTTAATCCTTTGCGGATATAACGACATGCTGTGTTTTGTGCGACAGAATTACGAAACGAGATTACAGCGAGTTGCCCGTGAAGCACTCTCTGGAGAGGTGGAAGGCAAAGCTTATTATCGATATTCCAAGCTGCTGACGCTCGCGCGGTGGTTCATCAGGTGTTACATCAGACCGGAAGGCGTCATTCAGGATTCACGCGGTGAGTTCTATCAGGTGCTCCGCGACGCTCGTCAGACGCACATTCATGACCATGGCTTTAAGCGTCTCCCTGAAGGCCGCGGTCAGGCACTGGACCAGTACGCAGACAATCTTCGCGATCTAATTGCTGCCTGTCGCAACAGAAAGATTACTCCTGTGTTCCTGACGCAGCCCTGCATTTATCGGTCTGACCTGTCAGACGAAGAAGACAGTCTGTTGTGGCTCTCATCTGCAGATAACGGGGAACTCCGGGAGCTCATGAATCAGTTCAATGAAGTTCTGACGAATATCTGCAAAGCGGAGGACATCACCTGCCTTGACCTCGCGGCCGAACTCCCCAAAGACACGACCGTGTTCTACGACGACTGCCACTTCAATGACTCGGGGTGCGAGCAGATTGCCGACTTCCTTGCGGAGTATTTTTCCAGCACTGTCCTGAAACGATGACGCCCGCGCGCTTGATACTCTGAGGCCGGGTATTCCGTGTTTTGTGCCTCATCCTGTCGCACTGACCTGTCCCGTGTCTGAATTCCAGAGGCCGGATCGGTTCGCCATCCTGTCCGGCTTAACTAGAATGCACTCATCAGTGGCTCTCGTGCCGCTTTTCGCGACCTGCATTCCAATTCGCCTCAAAGACAGGATGACATGAAATTGCTTGTTCCCATTCTATTTGCCCTTGGCACTGCCCTTTGCTGGGGAATGTACGGCCCAACCCTCTCAAACGCGCGGAGCGTCGCCAAACCTCCGTCTCCGGACTTTTGGAGTCCGTTTAAGCCCTACGTGTTTATTGGAGTGGCTTACCTTGTGATCGCCGTGGTGGGCGGACTTATTGCGATGAAGATTAAGGGAGATACGTTTAGCTTTTCCGGCTCACACAGCCCGGCCATGACATGGGGCTTCTTCGCCGGATGCCTGGGGGCGGGCGGTGCTCTCTTTCTTACGAATGCTGTCGTCGCCAGCAAAGGCAACACGGCACTTGTCATGCCAATCGTATTTGGAGGAGCGGTCAGTGTGAACGCGATCTTTGCATGGACTCAGTTGCGGAAGAACCCGGATGCACACATCAGTCCGGCGTTGTGGGCGGGAATGGCCCTTGTTGTGGTCGGCGTTATTCTGGTCGCCAAACACACGCCTCACGGGGCACCTGCAAAGCCGAGTGCACCAACTGCCGCAACCGAGACTGATTCGGATTCGAGTGGTGATCCCCCGGCAGAAGGTTAGCGGCGATGAGGAACGATCAGATCGCGGCCGTCTTTGAAGAACTGGCCGACCTGCTGGAGATTCAGCAGGCGAATCCGTTTCGAGTGCGGGCCTACCGCAACGCGACCCGCACGATTTCGTCAACGGCGGATTCGATTGCGGCACTTGTGGAAGAGAAATCGGATCTCACGAAGTTCTCTGGTATCGGCAAGGATCTGGCCAACCAAATCGTCGGTGTTGTCACGACCGGGAAACATGAAAAGCTGACTGAACTCAGGACTCAGGTGCCTGACGGTGTGCTGGACATGCTGCGCATTCCCGGTGTCGGTCCGAAGAAAGTGGCGGTCTTCTTTCATAAGCTGAACCTGACCTCACTCGATGAACTCAAACAGGCGGCTCAGGAAGGTCAGCTGGCTTCTCTCAAGGGCTTCGGCAAAAAGACCGAAGCCGCAATTCTTGAGAACATTGATCTCGCAGCCGAAGCCGGCAAAAGAATCTCCATTGCGGATGCTCGTCTGGCTGCCGATGCTGTCGTCGAAGACCTGCTGGCGGTTGAGGAGGTTACTCAGGCAGCGGTCGCCGGTAGCTGTCGCCGACGGCGTGAATCCTGCGGCGATCTCGACGTCCTCGCAACCAGTGCCAGCGCTGATGCGGCGATGGATTGTCTGGCTGCGAACTCGCTGGTTGAGAAAGTCCTCATGCGAGGCGAAACAAAGATGCGGGTGCGGCTCAACTCCGGCGTCGAGATGGACCTCCGCGTGGTTCCGGACGAGTCCTATGGTGCTGCCATGCAGTACTTCACCGGCTCCAAAGAGCACAACGTTGTGATTCGGGGCATGGCCAAAGACCTTGGCCTGAAGGTCAACGAGTACGGGGTCTTCAAAGGCGAAGAACAGGTCGCCGGAGCAACAGAAGAAGACGTGTACGCGGCTCTCGACCTGCCATGGGTGCCACCCGAACTGCGTGAGAATCGGCTCGAGTTTGACCTCATCGAAAGCGGAGGCATCCCGGAGCTGGTTGAACAGAAGGACATTCGCGGCGACCTGCATATGCACACGACTGCGACTGACGGAACGGCCTCCATTCTGGAGATGGCGGAAGCTGCGAAGAAACGTGGGCTCAAGTACATCGCGATCACAGATCACAGCAAACGTGTGTCGATGGCAAACGGGCTCGACGCAGATCGACTGCGGGCACACTGGGAAGAGATTCGCAAAGTCCGCGAGCAGATTAAAGGTATTGAGATCTTCTGTGGTATCGAATGTGACATTCTGGAAGACGCCACCATGGATCTTCCGGACGATATTCTGGCCGAAGCGGACTGGGTGGTGGCCGTGCTGCACTACGGACTCCAACAGCCCCGTGATCAAATCATGAAACGGCTGATGACGGCTGTCCGTAATCCTCATGTGAACATCATTGGTCATCCCACCGGTCGTATTGTCGGCAAGAGAGAAGGAGCCGACATCGACATGAAGGAGTTTCTCAAAGCGGCTGCTGACCACGGCGTGATGATGGAGATCAATGCTCATTACAAACGCCTTGATCTCGATGCCGTTCATGCGGCAGCCGCAAAGGACCTTGGGATCCCGATCGTCATCAGCACGGATGCACACAGTGTGAACGGATTCGACGTTCTGACGTATGGCGTAGACCAGGCACGTCGTGCCGGTCTTACAAAGGCGGATGTCGCCAACACAAAAACGGCCGCTCAATTCAGAAAACTCATCAGTCGCTGATATGGCTTTTTCACACCCTCAACGTGTGGCCGTGATTGGCCTTGGTCGATTTGGGACTTCACTGGCCCGGAGTCTTGCTTCCCATGGGGCGGAGGTCATTGCAATCGACCGCAATCAGGAACTGGTCGACGACATTGCTGACGACGTGGCCATTGCTGTTCAGCTGGATTCCACGGACGAAGCCGCGCTGAGAAGCCAGGAAGTGGATCGCGTTGACTGTGCCGTCGTCTCGATCGGGGAGAATTTTGAAGCAGCACTGCTGACGACAGTGATCTGTCATCGAAATCTTGAGTTGCCGCAGGTGATCTGTCGAGCACAAACGAAGTTTCATGCCGAGATCTTCGCCCAGATTGGTGCAACCGAAGTCATTCAGCCGGAGCAGCACGCGGGCGAGATGCTCGGTCGTCGACTCGCACACCCCCGCATCAACGACTACATCCAGCTCGCGGACGGGTTCACGATTCTCGAGATGGCGGCTCCGGATCGATTTGTGGGCCGAACCGTGCGGGACATCAGCCTGCGGGCAGAGTACAAGGTAAACCTGATTGCCATCCGTCGCTCATCAACAGAATCTCCCGACAGTCAGATCAACGTTCCGGGGCCGGACGACGTTATTCACGCGGAAGACCTGCTGCTTCTGGCGGGAGACGAAGATTCTCTGGCCGGCATTTCGGACGCGTAGCTGCCGACCCCGCGCTGTGACGCCTGATCCAGTCGGAGCGAACATCCTGCTTCAATGACTCCTCGACGAGTCGACAATCGCTGAAGTGTCTGGCACAATCCGCGAATTCTGCGAGTCTTTTCTCACTGAGGTCTGCTCATGACAATCCGCCTCCTGCTGTGTTCACTGGCCGCCGGTCTGTTTTGTGCTCCTGTCACAGCACAGGATGACGAACGTCGTTCCCCGGACGACCGTTATGTTTTCAAACGCGACCACGACCCCAATGGAATCGGCAAGTTTTACATGGGCCGTGAAATCGCTTACGTCATGGGATTTGGGTTCAATGGCAGTGGTGCTCGCTGGCTGGAGCGGCAGGAGCGTGAAAAGGAAGAACGCCTCACACTGATGGTCCGCTCACTCAAACTGAAACCAGGCGACGTTGTTGCCGACATCGGTGCAGGAAGCGGAGTCATTAGTATGCTGATGGCGGAACAGCTGTTGCCGGAGGGCTATGTCATTGGTGTAGACGTTCAGGATGAGATGCTCCTGCGCCTTCAGGACAACGCGAAGAAGAAGGGCATCACAAACATCGTCCCAATCAAGGGCAATCAGAAGTCTCCGTCGCTGGCGCCCGCATCGGTCGACCTCGCCATCATGGTGGACGTGTACCATGAGTTTGAGTTTCCCTATGAGATGATGGCGCAGATCAGTAAGGCCATCAAACCTGGAGGGCGAGTGGTCCTTGTTGAATATCGAATGGAAGACCCCACGGTCCCCATCAAACTCGTCCACAAGATGACAGAGAAACAGGCAAAGCTGGAAGTGGAACAAAAAGAGTTTGGGCTCAAGTGGACTGAAACCATCGCTGTGCTGCCGGCGCAGCACATTATCGTTTTTACCAAGCAAGCGTCTGAGAAGAAGAACTGATTGTGAGTAACGGACCTGGTGAATCTGCCGTCAACAGAACGGCGGCGGAGACGATCCTGAATGGGATTGAACAACTGATTGGTGAGGCAGAAGAGGCCACTCGGCCACTGGAAGTCGACCCTTACCGATCGAAGCTGTTTGAGTTTTTTGTGACGGCATACAGTACGGGAATGGTGGGGGACGAACGCGACAGTTCCCTCACCAGTAATGATGGGGAAGGCGAAACTGATCTGTCTGCCGATGGTCTGTGCCGCTCTCTCGCACGACGTTGGGGGCTGGACATGGCTGCCCGGGACTCGGCCGCTCAACAAACAAAAATGCCACCCGCGCAGCTCGAGAAGATGCGGCTGCTATGGTCAGTCATGCGAATGTGGATGGAATGGAACTACGCATGGTGCCGCTTTGAAGAATTCAACTCATCCGACGCGGCAGCAGCTGACTCCTGACCTGGCGAGGCACGGGCTCTGCCAGTCGCAATACGTGCCATCACGTCGGTTAATACGGGACCACTTTGCACTGGTGGATGTCGCTACGCTCGCCAGAGCGTGGGGCGTGACACCAACCCCGGCGGCATAAAAGCCCGCAGCGTGACAGGAAATCGCATCCGTCGACATAAGTCGTTTGCCAGCATTGCTTATTGTGAGCCGAGACGCGTGAGCGTCCGGGTCGAACGCACAGTCTG
>CAJWGB010000164.1 GCA_913031625.1 uncultured Planctomycetaceae bacterium
CGTACGTCGTGCCACCACGAATGCCGCCTCCCGCCATCCATGAAGTGAAGGCCTGCATATTGTGGTCTCGACCGGTATAGCCGTTCGCTGACTTCTGAGTCGTCGGGGTACGGCCAAATTCGCCCCCCCAGATCACCAGAGTTGAATCGAGCAGTCCGCGATCCTTCAGATCCTGAAGCAGAGCTGCGACCGGTTGATCCGTGCGTTTACAGGCCGCCCGATGATTGGGCCCAAGATCCGCATGACTGTCCCATGGCTGTTCTTCCATGAAGATCTGCACAAATCGAACGCCGCGTTCGACCAGTCGCCGTGCCAACAGGCACCGGCGACCGAACGAATCGGTAAGCCGCCCCCCGACGCCGTAGAGTTCCTGGGTGCGTGGCGTTTCTTCGGCAAGATCGAGAGCGGAAGCCGCAGAAAGCTGCATGCGGGCGGCCAGCCGATAGGACTCAATACGTGCGTCAAGTTCCGCATAACCGTGTCGCTGATCCCGATGACGCTGATCCAGTCGGTTGAGCATCTGCTGCGCGGCCTGAGTGACTGCATCAGGCTGTTCAAACTGACGTCGCAGGTTCAGCACCGGAGATCCTGTGGGGCGAAACGGAGTTCCCTGATAGACCGGCGGCAAAAATCCAGCCGTCCAGTTGCGAGTCCCGTTCTTCGGCGGGCCAAGCGGATCCCCAAGGACGACATATGCCGGCAGATCCTGATTCTCTGTCCCCAGCCCGTAGACCGTCCATGCCCCCAAAGTGGGATAGCCCATGAACAATCGACCGCTGTGAATCTTGTAGAGAGCATTGTCGTGATTCGGATGGTCAGTCCACATCGAATTGATCAGACAAATATCATCCGCCATCTTTGCGGTATGAGGCAGAACGTCTGCCATCCACATGCCTGACTGACCTCGCCGGCGAAACCGATACTGCCCGCCCATCACCTGCCCAATGTTATCAGTCCCCTGATTCCCCAGAGTTTCAACATTGCCGGGAAACGGCTGTCCATCAAATCGATTCAGCACGGGCTTGGGATCAAACAGATCCATCTGACTGGGACCGCCATTCATGAACAACTGAATGACCGATCGTGCCTTTGCCGGATGGTGAGTCTTCTTCGGGCGGAGACCTGCCGGTTCTGCAGCATCGCCGGCCTCAAGGTCCGGAGCCAACAACTGCAACAGCGCAGCACCGAGCAGTCCGTCGCTGGTAAGCCGAAAGAAATCACGTCGAGTTGCCTGTTTCTGACTCATATCCGGACATTGCCCCTGTCTTCGACTCTGTGTCCCTCCGTGTCCTCTGTGGTGAACTGGCCCTCTGATAACCACAGATAACACGGAAAACCACAGAGAGCGTGCTGAGCAATGTTAATCAACATAGAGAAACTCCGCGCTGTTGAGCAATGTGTGACACCATGTCCGAAATGCAGCCTCTTTGTTTCCATCCCATGCCTGCACCAGTGCATTCATTGCAGACTGAGCACTCATCAATTCCTGATCTTCCGGAGATCGGCCAAAGGCGCGTTGCCATGCGATTTTCATCTGAGTCACTGGATCTCCATCAGCAGCGTTCAGTACGCGAGTTGCAAAACTGTCAGACAATTCGCGCACTCGCCGATTGTTGAGCAGCAACAACGACTGTGGCGAGACAACCGAAACTGTTCTGGTCACACAGTTTGGTCCCATCTCCGGGTAATCAAACGTTTTCAGCAGAGAAGGCATCTCAGTGCGGCGAAGTTGCAAATACACGCTTCGTCTCCAGTTCCCGGAGGGCAGAGCGTCAGCCGTTACTTCTCCGTCGAGCGCGGTCGTCACAGTATCCGGCGGACCACCAGGCGTCAGATCGAGCCGACCACTGATAGAGAGAAGACTGTCTCGAACGGCCTCAGCATCAAGCCGTCGCAGCTGGGCATGCGACCACAGTCGATTCTGCGGATCTGCGTTCTCTGCCTGCTCGCTCACGCGAGACGACTGCTTCCACGTTTCCGACAACAAGATCGTCCGGTGAAGCTGTTTCAGGCTCCAGCCACTGCTAACAAAGCTCGCTGCAAGCCAGTCAAGGAGTTCCGGATGAGTAGGTGCCTCGCCCTGCAGACCAAAGTTTTCAGGTGTTCGAACCAATCCCGCACCGAAATGATGTTGCCAGACTCGATTCGCCATCACGCGAGCCGTGAGAGGATGATTGGGCTGCGTCAGCCAGCGTGCCAGCGCCAGACGACGCCCTGTCTTGGGAGTGCCGTCGGGAAACGGCGGTTCGCAGGGAAATGGTGTTCTGCCGTCCGTGAGGACAGAAGGAACTCCCGGTCCGACAAGAGTCGACGCCAGCGTATGTTCACCGCGTCTCAGAAGATATGTGGGCGACGGCTCTCCCCGATCCCACAGAGCACGAATGCGAACCGGAGGAGCCATCTGACGACGGACTGATTTAATTTCCCGCACCATGCGGTCCAGATGCCCCTGCGCTTCCCTGACGGTATCCGGCTGTCGGTTGAATGGAATGACCTGAACGGTCTGTAACATCTCCACCAGAGTTCGCTGAGTCTGGTTGCGATTATTGTCCGCAATCTTCAGGGCCTTCAACGTTTCAATTCGGTCGTCCTCAGACTGAGCCGGATAATGATGTCGCAGCAATTCCAGATTGACGCTGAGTTCTGCGGCGCGGCGCGCGGACTCGAGCTTGTTGAGCTGTTTCTGAAGTGCGGGATTTACTTCACGAACGTGCTGAACTCGCTCCGGTGTATCGATGTCCCGGAATCGATTGCGAAACGTCAGCCAGTCGTGTTCGTCGAATGCTCCCTGGAAGACAGCCTTAAATCGATAGTAGTCTCGCTGTGGAATCGGATCGTACTTGTGCGAGTGACACCGAGCGCAGGCGATCGTCAGCCCCATGACTGAAGAGGCGACGACATTCATCGCGTCGTCGATCACACCAAGTCGCTCCGGGACATAGTTCATCGTACGGGACCCGGTCTGATCGATACTCATCCGCAGAAAGCCGGTCGCAGTCAGGTATTCCACCATCTCTGGGGTAACCACCGATGCGTTCTCAACATCAAGCAGTTCATCACCGGCCAGCTGTTCAATCAGAAACTGGTCATACGGCTTGTCAGCATTCAACGCGTTGATGACGTAGTCGCGGTACTTCCAGGCGACAGCGCGGACAGGATCGGCAGAGACTCCGCCTTCTGAATCCGAATATCCGGCCACGTCCAGCCAGTAGCGTCCCCAGCGTTCACCGTATCCTGGTGATGCCAGCAAATGATCAACCATCCGGGCAAACCAGTCCGGAGACGGATCAGCATGCCATCTTTGCCAGTCATCGACTCCTGGCGGCAGGCCTGTCAGGTCAAACCAGGCACGGCGAATCAACGTGCTACGACTGGCACGAGGAGCCATACTAAGCCCCGCCTTCGATAACCGCCGGTTGATAAAATCGTCCGGTGACAACTGCGGGTCGTGGTCTGAAACCGAAAGAGGCCGAAACGACCAGTGCTGTCGGTCCTCGTCAGTGACAAGAGGATCCGGGTCCGTGGTGGCAACATCCGGAACAATATCAACAATCGGTGTTCCTGCCGAAATCCATTTTCGGAGGAGTTCTGTTTCTGACTTCTCAGGTCGGCGAACAAAGTACTTCAATAGCTGAGAACGGGGAGGGCAGGCGTGCGACTCAATCCGCTGAATCATCAGGCTGTTGTCGGGATCTCCCTGCACAATTGCCGGGCCGGACTTTCCTCCTCGTCGCATTGATACAACCGTGCGGGCATCAAACCCACCCATCGTCCGCTGTGCCCCATGGCATGTCGCGCATCTCAACAGGACAACGGGGAGAATCTGGTGCTGATGGACACGCTCATCTCGAACTGCGAACCTTGCGGCAGCTCCTGTCTTAACCCAACGCCGGATCAGCTTGAGTTCACTGGCTGCCAAAGGTGGCTCGCCCTCGGGAGGCATTTCCCCTTCAGCAATACGCTGCAGAAAAAGACTACTCTCTTCTTCGAAAAGTGGCTCGCCAGACTCTCCTCCCGCCTGCAGCCCCGCCTTCGACAGCAGATTGAGTTCTCCTTCTCTTGTACGGGCCGAATGACACTTGCCACATCGATTTCTGAGCACTGGAAGTATGTCGTTCTGAAACGTGGGGGACTGCTGCGGTGCGGCGACTGAAGCCGACAGCATTGAGAGGATCAGGAGCAAAGAATGAGACGCGGAAGACATACTTTCATTCTATGACCGTGGCACTCAAAATGAGAGTCGAAACGAAACGGGTTTCGAATCATTACGAATTGGTCGAAATTGCAACTCCGTATCGTTACGTTCCAGCACAGGCAGTCGATCCGAATGGCCTTCACCACATGGCAGCAAGGCACACTAGTTCAGCCTGCCGTTCCCTCTGTGATTCTCTGTGTCCCCGTGGTGATGCCACATCTCGGATTACCACCGAGGACACAGAGGACCACAGACAGATGAATCCCATTTGGCCAGTCAGTGCAGGGGGAGGGCAGCAGTGATGCAGACAGACAACATTTTCCAGATGGCCGCCTCCAACATTCGGTTTGGTACCGGATGCACGTCAGAGATTGGCATGGATCTGCGAGACCTGGGCGCCAAACGAGTCATGGTGCTGATGGATCCCAATGTCAGTCGACTGGCAACCGGAGAAGTGGTGCGGGAATCGTTGTCACAGCAGCGAGTTGAGCATGTCGTATTTGACGAAGTGTCCGTGGAACCGACCGACGCCAGTTTTCAACACGCTGCCAGCGTGGCAACTGATGGAGGGTTTGACGCGTTCGTTGCGGTTGGTGGCGGCAGCACGATTGACACGGCCAAAGCCGCAAATCTGTATTCCACGTGGCCAGCCCGGTTTTTTCATTACGTCAATGCACCGATTGGAGATGGACAACCGGTGCCGGCCCCTCTGAA
This sequence comes from uncultured Planctomycetaceae bacterium, assembly GCA_913031625.1. Lineage (GTDB taxonomy): Bacteria > Planctomycetota > Planctomycetia > Planctomycetales > Planctomycetaceae > Fuerstiella. The sequence goes on from CAJWGB010000164.1 coordinate 4,910, forward strand.
ACCTCTGATCGCTGTACCAACAACCGCCGGAACCGGAAGTGAGACAACTGGTGTGGCAATCTTCGACTACGTCGAGAAGCAAGCGAAGACGGGAATTGCGCATCGATATTTAAAACCGACACTCGGGATCATCGACCCCGTTAACACAAAAACTCTCCCTGCTGCCGTCGCAGCCTCCAGTGGACTGGATGTACTCAGTCATGCTCTTGAGTCATACACGGCCCTCCCTTACACCCAGAGACCAAAGCCGAAAGGCCCGCTGTTCCGTCCGGCCTATCAGGGCTGCAATCCAATCAGTGATCTCTGGTCGCTCCACGCATTGCAGCTGATGGCTGAATTCCTGCCGCGAGCCTACGCAGATACCAGTGATGACGATGCTCGTGGCAACATGTTGCTGGCTGCAGCAATCGCCGGCATTGGGTTTGGAAATGCGGGGGTGCACCTGCCGCACGGGATGTCGTACCCGGTCGCAGGAATGGTGAAGAACTTCGAACCTGCTGGATTCGACGTGGACCATCCGCTTGTACCTCACGGGATGTCGGTCATCCTGAACACGCCGGCGGTCGCGCGTTTCACTGCTTCCGCGTGTCCGGCGCGACACCTGAAAGCTGCGGCAGCACTGGGCGCCACGATCACTGATGCCGATCCCGACGATGCTGGTGACATTCTTGCAGAGCGCGTGATTCACTTTATGAAGCTGACAGACATGCCGGACGGACTGTCAGCCCTGGGATACACCGAATCTGATATTCCGGCTCTGGTTGACGGCACACTTCCTCAGCATCGAGTCACGAAACTCTCCCCTCGGCCGGCAGAGCGTGATGACCTCACCCAACTGTTTCACGATTCGCTGACCGTCTACTAAGACCAGTAACAGGGTCCTGAGACTCGTCATCAGCTTAGACCTGAGTGAGCAATTCAGGTCATGCCACGATTTCGCAGTGATTCGGTGATCCGGGAAGCATTCAGTCACTCGCGGGTGACAATTGGCCGCAAATCTGTACAAGATGGCAGGAACAGCCCCCCCGGACACGTGCACATTTGGCCAGCATGCAATATGGCGGTGCTGAACATCCCCCTCGTGAGAGAAATCGTTAGGCAAACTCGAGGACAGTGTGAAAGAGCGTGACGTTAAACCGACTGATCATATCGAATCGATCAGTGAGACACTTCTGGGCGCGGTGCAGCAGCGATCAACTGGCGGTTCGCGAGATCAGGAAGCATGGAACAGACTGGCAGGTATTTTTGGCCCGCTGGTATTGCGGTGGTGCCATTGGAAAGGTCTCAGCCATGAAGACAGTCTGGACGTTTCACAATACGTGATGGTGTCTGTTGACCGGCGAATAGACAGCTTCCGACGAGAAAAACCAGGGGACTCTTTTCGAGGCTGGTTGTGGACAATTACTTCAAACGCCATCAAGGACTTCTTTCGACGGGAGCAAAAAGAGGAATCAGTCGGACTCGTCTTTGATCCCTCTGCCGGAGCAGACGAAGCAACGGAACAGCGCTGGCAACTGTACGAAGACGACGCAGAACCAAACATTGAAAAAGGCAACACTCTGTTGATCCGCAGCATTGTCGACTTCGCTGAAGAGAGATTCAAAGAAGATAACTGGCGTGCCTTCTATTTAAGCGCGGCTCACGGCATGGATGCAGAGACCATTGCAAAAGAACTGAAGATCAACACCAACAAGGTCTACATTGCTCGGGTCAGAGTAGCCAGACGCCTGAAAGAGGAGTTTGGAGATGACTTCCTCAGCCTGTTTCCGCGATCAATTACCCCAAACACAGACGACGATTCAGCATCAGCCGGAACCACGTCATGAATGATGATCCAGGTGCGACGAGGATTCTGACCGAATGTCCTGCCCCGGATGAACTCAATCGATTTCAATCCGCGGACCTGCCACCAGAGCGACTTGAGAGCATCGCGGTCCATGCCTCCACCTGCAGGCAGTGCGGCAGCACTCTCGAACAGCTGAATACCAATTCAACGGCTGATTTTTCAGGCTGGCTGCAAAAGACTGCAGATCTGGAAGACTACCCGGCTGAAGAGCAGATCAAGGAGCTGGAACGTCGAATCGTCCATCAGCCTGATCGTTCGATGCCGGAACAGATCGGCTCGTTCTTTATCCTGAGGCAGTTGGGGCAGGGAGGATTTGCAACCGTTTACGAGGCCGCTGACGATGCTGGAAATCGCGTTGCAATTAAGACGCCTCGGGCGGACAGGATCTTCACCAGAGACCAGGAAGAAGCGTTTCTCGCAGAAGCGCGAACAGCGCTGACTCTGAAGCACCCTCACATTTTGCCCGTCCACAGCTTTGGGCGAGACGATTCCGGGCGCTGCTTCCTTGTCATGGACCTGGTGGAAGGCAATGCGCTTTCCAAAGCCAATCCCGACAACCTCTCCACACGCGACAAGACACGAATTCTCAGCCAAACCGCCGAAGCATTGAAGTACATTCACGCGCGCGGGCTGATTCACCGCGATGTTAAGCCCGACAACATTCTGATTGGCAATCATGGAGAGGCACTGCTGACTGACTTCGGACTGACGCAACAACGCGAGCTGCAGTCAGAAGACCGCAACCAGCTGGCGGGCACTATCAAATATATGTCCCCCGAGCAGTTGCAGGGCAAGGCTGATGTGCTCGACGGTCGCTCAGACGTCTGGTCACTCGGCGTAGTCATGCACATGCTGTTCATGCGTGAAGCTCCATTCGTTGGAACGGACACACTCGAGCTGCGAGATGAAATCGAACGACGCCCCGTTCGCCCACTTCGTGAGTCGCGGCCGGATGTTCCGGCGTGGCTGGACACATTGTGTCGCAAGTGTCTGGAACGAGATCCGCGTGACAGACCGGATACGATGGGCGATGTGCTGGAAGCCCTTCAGACGCCGCAGAAGGTCATTCGAAAACGAATCCGCAACACCTGCATGGGGATCGCAGCCGCGACCATCCTGCTTTTTCTTGCAGTGTCCTCCGGAAACATTCGAAAAAACGATTCAGCTCCTCAGTAGCAAGGACGGACAGCCTCCAAAGACTCGCAGCGTTATTGTGGAAAAGCCAAACGGCACGTACTCCTACGACGCTCTGGCAGAATCAGCGACACTCTCCGGTCGTCATATCGAAACGTTTGGCGTTTGCGGGAAGAACTTTGACGTCAGATTCGACATCCAGAAGGACCCCATCAGTGACAAAGCAGAATGCGGTTTCTTTTGGGGCTTGACGGCATATGAACGAGTTTCCCTTCTGGGAAAGAAGAGGCCCGCTCTAAGAATGGGCGCGGTGTTCCTCGTCTGGTCGGACGAACCGGTCCACGGTCATGGAGACCACTGGAATGATCGCATGGCCCGTTTCCATGAATGGCAGGTCGACGCACGCGACGGTGCGTCGTTGTTTTCCGGAGCATTCGGAAGCTGGGACACTCCTGACCTGCAGTCCTACTCAGTCGAAGTCAAAGTCCGCGAGGGGGCATTTGAGAGCCTCAGCGTAAATGGCAATCAGATCGGAACCGCAGAAGACATGCGTGTGACCCCCAACTACAGGGAGTTGGTCGGCCAGGAATTCGGACTTGTCAGCCAGCGAGGGATGTGCCGGATCACCAACTTTGAAATCACCGAGCTCGATCCATAGTCACAAAGCAAATTGTGGCGTCCCTGCCGCCTGGCCCGACCGACTCGCACAATAGGTCATTTAGGGAATTTGCCAATTTTGGCAGGGAAATCCCTGAGTGGCAGTGATACGGTGTGACTTGAGCAGCCTCCCTAAGGCGTTATCGCGAATCAATTCGTTCCTACCGTCGCTGGACGGTTCTTTTTTGCCAGTTCCGTGCATTCTGGAGTCTGAGATGCTCCAGTCAGTTACCATTGTCCTTGATACCGCTTCACACCAGATTGATGTTACCGTTGAGAAGAATTCGGAAGAAGAATTCCGGGACAACTCAATGATGGCAGTCGCAGTTCAGGTTGACTCATCCAACAAACCCGTGGGTTCGCCGATCGGCCTCGGAACTCCCTCGAACACAGTTCAGGTGAATCAGAACAAGCGGATGTATGAGTTCAACGCTTCAGGCCTGGCGTTCAACCCCATGACCATGCAGCTTGCATTTCCATATCGAATCGAGGTCGCAGGATGTGTGGCTGCTGTAACAGACATCAGTGCCGAAGAAATTCTCAGCTAGGGCGCATTCGATTCAGGTTTAGCGTCTGCCTGAACGGAAACCGGAGGCATCTGCTCGCCCGAGAAACGCTTTTCCCTGAACGGCCCGGGAACAACAAACGCCGGACTTCCGCCCGGCGTTTGTTATACGCTCGTTATTGAGTCGCATCAGTGTGTGGAGTCAGCTGATTTCTCATTTGGACTTCAGCACCACCTCGCACCATGTCTTAGCCATCAGGGAATGTCCGGCCAGACTTGGATGCACGCCGTCCCCCGCCCAGTGTTGAGGAGGAGCATCCTCCAGGGCTTTGTTGAACATTGTCTGAAATGGGACGACCGTAAGTTTCAGATCATTCGCCAAAGCCAGAGCCGCCTCCCTCCGTTCATCAAACTCGGGGAACCACTTGTCATTCACTGCACCGCACTTCAGGACAAATGGTTCACAGATGACAATTCGGGTATCCGGCAGTGCCTCCATCGTCTGTGTCAAAAGCTCCCGGTAGCCGTTGGCGTAGTCTTCCACTGTCCCCTCATAGCGACCGTTGAGTTTGTGCCAGATGTCATTGACGCCAATCAGGATGCTCAGAACATCGGGCTTTACATCAAGACAGTCCGCCTGCCAGCGGTTCTGGAGGTCAGGCACTTTATTGCCGCTGATGCCCCGGTTGTGAACGTGCAGGCCAGGAGCATCCGCCAGCAGGCGTCCGGCGACGAGCATCGGATACCCTCGTCCAAGCCCCCGTGGATCATTAGCCGACTGACGCTTGCGATCGCGACCAGCGTCTGTGATCGAATCTCCCTGAAACAGGATGACCTTTTTCTTCGGTTCATCACGATGAGGCTCGGCAGCACTGGTATTCGATAGTAGGGTCATGGAAGATCCGGCAGCAACGCCCGATGCAAGAAGAGTTCGGCGAGAGACAATAGTGTCGGTCATTATGTGCTTTCAAAATTATTTCTGAGGACTCGGACGAGCGCGTTGCTCGGACAGGAATTCAACCAGATCCACTAACTGCTGAACAGTCATCGTTCGATGAAGTCCATCCGGCATCAGTGACACTTCGAGCTTCCTGATCTCGTCGATGTCAGAACGCTGCAGTGTTCGCAGCAGTCCGTTGTTCTGGCGCAGCTGAATCTGTTCTTTATTTTCATTCACCCTGAGACCAGTGATCACCTGACCGTCGAGAGTCACTGCGGCAAAGCTGTCGTAGTTGTGACTGATCGAGGCACTGGGGTACAGAATAGACTCGAACATCGCACTGCGAGCGAGCTTCGTTCCTACTGAACTCAGGTCGGGACCCACGTCTTTTCCCTGTCCTTCAAGCTGATGACAGGTCACACACTTGCCGGTCTCGAAAAACATCTGACGCCCCGACTTTGCGTTGCCCTTCATCCTGACAAGTTCCGGCAGGGGAGGCAGCGGCCTGGCATCAACCGTTGGATCCAATGGAAACAGGCGGTGCGCTTCTTTTGCAATCTCTGGATCTCGATGAATGCATAATGGGCCCGCCACAGCCAGGCGAATCGCCACGGGCAGTTTCTTTTCTTTGACGAGCTCCAGAACCAGCGGTGCTGTTGCACCGCCTGCCAGAGCGACCGCCGCCCTGCGGCGTGCAGAGGTTGGGATCGACTCATTGAGGATGAAGGGTACGACAAGTTCGATGGACCTTGAGTCGGCGGAGAGTGCGAGTACCTCGCCCATCGCTGCAAGCGTCTCGTAATCATCGGAATCGAGTTTCGTTTTGATGACTGACTGCTGCTCTAAGTCGAGCAGCAGGACCAGTGCGTCCACACGCAGTTCGTTTTTCTGTTCGAGCGACGCCCTGAGCAAAACATCGGCCGCTTCCCTGAGTCCTGAACGCCGAATCAGATTCAGCATACCGGACGTCACAGGCACCTTTCTTAAGCGTCGAACGAGTTCGGCGCGGCGGTTGGGATCGTCCACCAGTCCCGAAGGCAGTCGCTCAAACGCTGCTGTCGTAAGCTTATCGGGTAGCCCTGACATGAGTGCCACTCTCAGGAGTGCGGCATCGCGTCTGGCATTCTGTTGCTGAAAATCAAATGCCCGCACATACCGAGCTCCGTCTTCTTCCGGTTGAAGATTCTCGAGTATGTCTGCCAGCAGGGCAGGCGTCTGCGTTCCACGCGACCGCCAGATAATTTCGTGTTTGGCAGGGCGCGACTGTCGGGAACTGACAGCGATCCACGCTTCCAGGCATGCAGTCCAGTTTCGTCGGGCACCAATCCCCAGGGCTTCAAGCGACCAGCGATCTCCGGAGGTATGCATCAACGCAAGTTGGGCCCACGGATCGGGCACACGTTCCACGGGCAGATACTGAAGGTGGACAGCCGCTTCAGCGCGAACACGCGGCGATGAGTCATTAACAAATCGTGTGATGACCTCCTCAAGCCTGTGATCTGTCTGAGCGGCAATCCGGAGCGCCGTGACCCGGACGTCTGGGTGTTCATCTTCTGCTGCCGACAGCACGGCTGCTTCTTCCTGCCCCTCGATTTGACCAATGAGCCACAGCGCGCGGGCTCGAATCTGAGGAGACTCGTCTCGAAGCAGGCTATTCAGCACCGACAGTCCGGTGTGCTGAAATCTGTGAAATGCAAGCCATGCCTGAGCTCGCAGACAATAGTTCGGGCTCCGCAGTGCTCTGGCTGCACTTTCCGGACTGGAGAGGTCAACTTTTTCTGAAGTCGAGCGATGTCCGGGCGGGGCGATGCGATAAATTCGTCCTCGTTGAATGTCATCCTGCCTGAAACCACCAATGACCGGGTCGTACCAGTCGCTGATGTAGACGCTGCCGTCCGGCGCGACAGCGACGTCAACTGGACGATGGAACTTGTCAGTCGACTTCAGCAGATCGAGCGGATTTGACCGAAAACCAGCTCGGTCTCCAGTGACGTTCATCCCCCACGTGACATGAGGACCAGCATCACAAAACAGGACCTGATTCTGAAACGCCGGCGGAAGCAGGCGTCCTTCGTAGACAGTGACTCCTGTGGGGGCTCCGTTTCCCAGTTCAATGACATTGGGAGATGAGCCAGGATCATTGAAGTGCCAGTGACGTTTTCCCTTCCACGAATGCTGCCCAATTCGATTCTTCTGCCACCGCTCGCCGGTCAACTCGTCAAGATACCCGTAGTTGCCTCCGGTCATCACATAACTGAGTCGCACGGCTTCGTTTCCATCGTCGTCGTTGTCCGACTGCCACACGCCTCCGAACGAGTCGACCGTAAGTTCGTAGTTATTGCGAAAGTTGTGTCCCAGCACTTCGAAGTTGCGGAAATCCCGATCGCACCGAAACGCAATTCCCCCGTGCCATGGTTTGCCACCGTCCTGAATCACGCGTCCCTGTGCATCAGTGATCGGCTTTCCGTCTGGACTCTTCAGTCGATGCCCTGTATTGCCAAAGTTTCCGTAGAACCGCCCGTCGGGTCCAAAGACAAACGAATGGAGCGAGTGGTCATGCTGAGCGACAGCATCACTCGTGAGCAGTATGCGCTTCTGATCGGCACGATCATCGCCGTCCGTATCTTCGAGGAGAATGATATGCGGCGCACAGGAAACAATGACACGATTGCCGAGCACGCAGAGCCCCATCGCGATGTCTATGTCTCTGCCCTGATAGAAGACCTTTTGAGTATCACACGTGCCGTCCCCGTCTTCATCTTCAAGAATCAGAATCCGGTCCCCCTCGGGGCGTCTGCCGTTATTGGAGCGGTAGTTCACACACTCACACGCCCAAACTCGCCCACGGTGATCAACATCGATGTTCGTAATGCTGACGATCTCCGGATCCGCTGCGAAAGTGATCACCTCAACGCCGTCGGCTACGGTCATCGTCTGCAGGGCATCGCCCGGATCCAGTTGCGCTTCCACGCTGGAAAAACTCAACATCAGAATGCCGAAGATACTGCATCTCTGAAACATGCCATCTCCCGTTAATGATAGATGAATTCAGAGTCTACCGGCTGGCTGACTGATCTGCACACGACACCTCGCATGCATCCCTGTTGCGATCGCTATTCTGCGCATGAGCCAGTGATCAGAAATCGAACGGGCCCGGTGTTGATATAGCTACCATCCCGAATCGCATAGACGGGGTAACACGGATCCTGAATACTCGCCTGCAACGTATTGTCCCGGTTTTTTTGAATCGTCAAACCTGAGATCTTCACCGTTGACGACATCCAGTCAGACGTCAGTATCCAGAAAGCCTGGGATCGTCAGCCGGGTCGGTGCCGACACAATTGCCTCGGCCTGCTGCTTTCGCTGTGCAGGAGCCAGGATCTGTGCACCGTCTGTCCGAACATTAAAAGCGGCGCGAGTTGCTCGGCAGCCAGGGCATGGACTGGTTCTACCGCGATCTCAGCCCTGGAGCTGAATCGCTCCTTTGCAGAAGCGGCAGGCCACCTTCTGGCCGGAGTACTTCATACTGGCCCGAATCTCATCGGAACAGTGCGGACAGTTGGTGTACATCGCGATCTGCTCAACTTCATCGTTGTAGTTGAAGGTGTGATTACAGTGCCGACACTGGACAGTTGCCCCGACGTACTTGGAGTTGATTCTGAGTTCTTCACCACATCCGCTGCAGCGAACGTAGTGGCCGCGAGCTTTAGCGTTCTTCATTTCCTCGAGTTCCGGAAGCGGGACGTAGGCTGGAATCTCTACGCTGTCTTCTTTGAGTTCAGAATTCAACAGCCTGCGGCACTTGATGCAGTGCACCACGTTCGCCGGAACATCCTCGCCACACTCCGGACAGGGGCCCCCCTTCCATGCACCACGAACTCCTGGCAAATCTTCAGTCATGTCAGAAACACTGCTCATATGACACCCTGACGCTTGAGGCAGAATTAAACACCTGAGTCCTTCGTTGCTCAGATTTGCCCGAATGACGCGTCAGATTAGGCAACGGACTCGTTTATACACGATCCATTAACTCAAAACGAACGTAGCTTTCACCCGGAACCGGAATTACTCATTCCCTACTGATAGCGCAATGTGCGAACCCTTCGAATTCCACCTCGCAGGGTTCCATCGCTGTAGGACTATTCTCCTGAACACGGAGAACCCTCTGACATGAAGCAATTTTCGTGCCGAAAAAACCACTACAACAGACCGGTTCGAACCAACCGGATCGCCAAACCACAGCTCTCGGGTAAGCCGATGGTTGGCTGCACCTTGTTCTGATTACTCCGGCGCTGACCTCTCAGTCGCTGCGCTGCAATCAACAAATTGAGTGGATGATTGGCAGGACACGTTCGAAACCATCGAATTTGGGTGGCTGTCCGAGTATCCTCCAGGGAGGTCAGCAGGGATTCACCATCCCGGATGGCAGCGCACGACAGCACGTTTCCAACGCCTGACGCGACAGCGTCAGCACACAAAATCCGGAGCCAGACCCGGCAGGCAGATTTCATGGCAGATTCGGAAACTGTTGAAGCATATATCCTGATCTGGGACGGGATTTCCTGGCGCGATGTTGTACGACTGCGAGAGCTGCAGATTGTCACGATCGGCCGATCGACGTCCAACAAGATCATCCTTCAGGATGAATCATGCAGCCGCAATCACTGTGAGATCTTTAGCGGCGGCGGCGAGTGGCGTTTGAGAGATCTCGACAGCCGAAACGGGACACTCCTGGGCAGTGAACCAGTCTCCGGAGACGTCTCGCTCACTTCAGGCGATGTTGTTGCGATCGGCAAATGCCGACTGGCCTTTACAACAGACCTCGAATCACAGCCGAAACTCACGGATGCTGAGGAAGTTGACCTCGATCGCGAGACTTCCGTCAGCAACGAAGAACCGGATATTCTGCACCGGACACTGACTCCCGGATTTCTGACGACCCCGGATGCAGCGGCCAGTCAAAAAGAACTGGCGAGGCTCTACCGGCTGGGACTCGAGATTGG
>CAJWGB010000165.1 GCA_913031625.1 uncultured Planctomycetaceae bacterium
TTTTTTCATTGCTCGCACTGACTTTACTGGTCGCTGCTGCACCGGCTGCTGAAAAGACTCGCGTCTTGATGCTGACCCAAAGCGCCGGGTTTCGTCATGGCTCGGTCAACAGAAGGAACAATGATCTGGCTCCAGCTGAAATCGCAATGATTCAGCTTGGGCAGAAGACTGAGTTGTTCTCGGTCGACTGTACACAGGATGCCGCTGCAGACTTCACGAAGGAAAATCTGCAGAAGTACGACATTGTTATGTTCTACACGACAGGCAAACTGCCAATCAAAGAAGACGATCTGGACTACTTCTTCAATACATGGCTGCAGCAGAAGGGGCACGGCTTCATGGGGTTTCACTCCGCGACTGACACCTTCAAGGATTACAAGCCGTACTGGGACATGATTGGTGGGTCATTCAACGGCCATCCCTGGGGGTCAGGAACGACTGTCACTGTGTCTGTGCATGAGCCCGACCATCCCACGATGAAGTCTTTTGGCAGCGAGTTTCAGATCAAGGATGAGATCTATCAGTACAAGAACTGGCAACCGGAGAAGGTCCGCGTGCTGATGAGTCTGAACATGGAAAAGTGTAATCCCAAACGGCCCTACCACGTGCCGGTTGCATGGGTCAAATCGTATGGAGACGGCAAAGTCTACGTAAACAATCTCGGCCACAACGAAGGGTCGTGGAAGGACGAGCGTTATCTCAAGTCGATCACTGCGGCAGTCCACTGGATCCGCGGAGATGTCAAAGGAGAGTCTGCGCCCAACCCTGAGCTGTCAAAGGCCCAGGAAGCGGCGGCCAAAGCAGCTCAGAAATAAACGCCTGGCCTGCTCAACAGTTTCGCACGAGAGGAGATTTTGGATTTGCTGGCATACCTCAAGGCCGGCGCTGATCCAGACTCAGAGTGGTTTGATTAGAGCCCATCGGGCGGTTCAAGGGCAGCATGACGGGCCAAACGCCGCAGGCCGGACCAAGCGCAGAGCCGATCCGGCCTGGACTGCATCCGACCTCAAGCTCTGAATTGCACCGGATTCCGACGAGCGGTCGCCCAATGGCGCACAAGAAAAGCCTTCCTTCAATCCTGAAGGAAGGCTGCTGAACAGTGACATTGTCGCCCAGACGTTTCCCCTGGGATCAGAGATCTCGGGCATTTCCACCAAACGACTGTGTCACGATTCAATCTCTGCAGGGTGCGTGTTTTCACTTATGTAAGGCATCGGTGGTTACGGTTCCATGAGGGGAACCCTGCAGTGGGTAAACCCGCAAATATCTGCGTCATCGGGATCCCGGTAGATAGGTATTCAGCAAAAAACGGAGCGTATTTATCATTGGAGTGAATTGCCTGGACCTAGCATGTGGGTTATTACGCATTTTTGAGTGCGGCGAAGCATAAAGGCGTGGCACGCGATGTGGGGAATACCCGCAGTTGAGGGGTGTTTGGGCAGAGCGACTCACATTCCTACAGTGAGGCGGTCAATCTGCGTTTCAGCGTGGCGAACGAAGCAGATTCTGCTACACCTCGCATTCCGGCAGGTGCCGAGTACAAATCAAGTTTCCCCAATCATGGAGAAAGGCGGACGGATGCCCATCCTTCAGGACAATTCTCAGTCAATCGGTCGCACACCACTGGTTCGAATTAATCGGCTGGCAGACGGACTTCCTGGTACAGTCCTCGCGAAAATTGAGGGTCGCAACCCGGCCTACAGTGTCAAATGCCGAATTGGCGCAGCAATGATCTGGGACGCTGAGGAGCGTGGAGTTCTGAAACCTGGCATGCAGGTGGTCGAGCCGACCAGTGGAAACACGGGGATTGCTCTTGCCTACGTCTGTGCGGCCCGGGGATACAAGCTGACGCTCACGATGCCGGATACGATGTCGATGGAGCGTCGCCAGATGCTGAAGGCCTTTGGAGCAAATCTGGAATTGACGCCTGGTGCAGACGGAATGAAGGGGGCCATCAACCGCGCCGCTGAACTGGCGGAGCAGGATGGCTACTTCATGCCACAGCAGTTTTCAAATCCGGCTAATCCGGAGATCCACTTCAAGACCACCGGCCCTGAGATCTTTGAGGACACCGAAGGCAAAGTCGACATCTTCATTGCCGGGGTCGGAACAGGTGGAACCATTACAGGTGTGTCGCGGTACCTGAAGCAGGAGAAGGGGCTGGACGTAAAGTCGATCGCCGTTGAACCGACAACCAGCCCGGTTCTGTCAGGCGGTGGTCCAGGGAAGCATAAGATTCAGGGGATCGGTGCCGGGTTTATTCCAGACAACTGCGACACCACTCTGATTGATGAAGTCGTGCAGGTTTCCAGTGAAGAAGCGCTGGCCATGGCGCCGCGGGTCGCTCGTGAAGAGGGTATCATCTGTGGAATCAGCTGCGGTGCTGCGATGACGGCGGCCCTGAAGGTGGCTGCACGCCCCGAAAGCGAAGGGAAGAATATCGTCGTCATTCTGCCGGACTCAGGGGAACGATACCTGTCGACGTCCATGTTCGATGACGCTGCCTAATCACTCGGCTGTTCAGCGTTCAGGCTCCGGTGCAATCCGGAGCCTTTTTTTTGCCCTTGATGTGATTGCCAGTCGTTTGTCGTACTCTTTGTCTGTGCCATGTCGATGGCCCGTCCGTCAAAATCGTTACTGGTGACCTATGAAGTTCGCTGCTGCATTCATCGCTCTTTGCTGCGTCGGTCAGTGTAGTGCTCAGTCGCTCAACCCGAATGGTGCCTATCCAAAGTTTGGAGTTGGGCCCACTGGGATCACTGCCACCATTGAAAAGGGACTCAAGGTCACGGTGGCGGCAGTACAATTATCAGAACCGGCGGGGCAAACTGACCTGAAGCCGGGTGATGTGCTGTTGTCGGTCAACGGTCAGTCGCTGTCTGAGAATGATCCGCGTGTTACTCTGGGGACTGCTATTGGAGTAGTAGAAGCGGGAGACGGATTACTCACTTTTCAGGTGCAGCGAGGATCAGACGAACGGAATGTGACTCTGCGTTTGCCGGTCGTGGGAGCTTATTCAGCTTCATGGCCCGAGAACTGCAAAAAGTCGAACGCGATCGTCGAACAGACGGTTCGATATGCGGTTAAAGCTCAGCAGCCGGATGGTTCCTATCAGTTTGGGGCCGGTCGGCCGGTGAGGGATGACGTTCGCGGGTGTCTGACCAGTCTGTTTTTGCTTTCGGTGGGAGATGATGAACTCATTCCGTACGTTCGGCGGCACGTTCGTCCCCTTGCAGAACGAGCGGAAACGCGTCGCAATGCAGGTGGGCATGTCAACTGGCAGCTTGGCTACCAGGGAATTCTTCTGAGTGAGTATTACCTGAGAACGGGGGACGCGGAGGTCCTGCCGGGACTGCAGGAGCTGTGTAACTGGTGTGTCGATAATCAGGCTGCGGGAGGCTGGTCACACGGCGCTCCGGTTGGCCCTGGCTATGTTCAGAGTGGCCTGATGAATCATGCAGGTCTCCCGGTCATGATCACACTGATCATCGCTCAGGAATGCGGAATTAAGGTCGACACCGCCGCTTACGCGCGGGCGATTCGACTGATTTATCGAATGGCCGGGCATGGATGCGTGGCATACGGCGATCATCGCAGCGAGCTCTGGTGGTCGAATACGAATGGCCGGAATGCGATGACGGCATGTGGCTTCTCTCTGTTGGATCATATCCCGTGTTTTCGTGAAGCCTCTGAACATCTCGCCACGCTGGTCACTGACTCTTACTATCAGCCCGAGTTTGGGCACACGGGGGGAGGGTTCAATGTCATTTGGCGGGGGATGGCATCAATGCATGTCCCTGAGCATCGGCGTGCAAACTTCCAACGGCAGAATCAGGAACTGGCGTGGTACTATGATCTTTGCCGTCAGCCGGGAGGGGGATTTTCCATGCCGGCAACGCCGCCGAACAACCCTCGGTATACCGGGCTCGAGTGGGCGACAGGAGCGATCGGCCTCACCTATGCTGCTCCGCGACGCGGGCTGCGTATCACGGGGGCGCCAAGAACCAAATTCAGTCGACAGGCTCCGCCGCCTGACTTTGATTGGGGGACACCTGAGGATCGGACTTTTCTGAGCACTGCTGATGCGGAAGGGTTTCGGGAATCAGAATCGCCGAAAGAGATCTATCATCTGTTACTGAAGACTCGCAAATCTGAGGCGACACTGCAGTTTTGTGCGACTCACCTGCGTCACTACTCTCCACTTGTTCGTACATGGGCGGCCCGACTGCTGGGGGAGAGGAATCGTCCAGAAGCCCTCGCAATCCTCGCCAACGCTGCGATGGACAAAGACCCTCGCGTTCGGCGAGCGGCTTTCGACGGAGTTTCGGGTTATGATAACTGGAGACGTCCAATGGCCGGCACAACCGCTGCGGAGGATGTTTCCAGGCACTTTCTGCCAGCCATCCTGAAGACGCTCAACAGCAGTGGTTCAGCCTGGTGGGAGATTGATGGTGCTCTGTTTGCGCTGGGGCGTTGCCGCCCGCAGGACATTCGGAAACAGGTCCCGCTGATTTTGAAGTATTCAAAACACGAAGACTGGTACCTGCGCGAAGCTGCATTCTGGGCGCTTATTGGTTTGCATAAGTCGATCACTCCGGGTGAATTCCAGATGCTGACGCAGATTTATGCTGACTCCCGACATGTCTACGCCCGCTCGTCCTATGATGCCGGTTTCGCAACGATTCTGAAGAGTGATCGGGTGGCATTCAGCCGCGCCGTCACAGGCCGTGCGATCCGCGACCTTGGCCCAACCACTCACACGCCCAACGTCATGCTGGGATATGGAACCGGTGGCATCCACGAAGCCGCACATCGCACGATGATGATTCTGAAACACTTTCAGCCGGATGTGTATGAACACATGGTCGGTGACTTTGTGACCTACCTGCAGAGTTGGGAACCGTACTATCAGCACAGCGTCTGGTTGATCTCAGGCAGTAAGTGGCAGCCAGGTCTGCTGAAGGTGCTGGAGGGACTTGGGGAACAGGGGCAACCCATTGTTGTTGAACTGAAGAAAATCCTGGAACGGTACGATCGTTTCGACCGCAGGCGGATCGGAAACGGAGCGAAAGATCTCAGAGAGCAAATACGCAGCGCAGTTGCAGCCTGGGAAAAGAATTACGGTGGTGCATGAGGTGGCGTTAAAGCTCTTGTGTCCCGTTGTCTGATCGCCGGAGTTTTCGACCAGCGGGACTTCTCGCGAGGTTCACGACCCAGACTGTTACCTGAGAAACATCTTACGCGATCATGCGGCGATGCCACGCGGTCCATTCAGCGAGGACCAGAATCAGGCACGCAACTGCCAGGAGAAGAAACCACGGTTGTCCTGATGATTGACGCAGACTCCTGCCCTGCTCTTTCACTGTACTGACCTGTTTCAGATTGCTTTCGCTGGCGTCTGCCAGATTACAGGCGATGAGCTGCCTGGCTGCGTCGGAGTCCTGAGTTTGCAGCTCCCAGACTCCGGCATAGGGCAGCGAGAATCTTGCGCTGTTGCGATCGGCGGTCAGTCCTCCGCAAACTGCGACGTAGTCGGAAGCCATATGGACAGCCGTCAGTTTTCGGCTGCCAGCTGCAGCCTGCAGTGAATCAGAATTCAGTGGGATCACAGTCGTCCCTGTGGCGACTGCCGCGTCGTCGTCCGATCCCTTCATCGCAATTTTTGACATCAGGTTGTTCAGGAGGATTGGAAAGGCTGTCCTGAGCGGCAGGTCGCTGTGATCGATGTCGATCGTCAGAACATACACGTCACCTTCTTCGCGCGGGAATCGGACAAAGAGCGGGCTGCCGGAGATAGAGTCAACAAGTCGCTGGTGTTCGCCTTTGGGAGAGATACCGACCGCAGAGGGCATGAGCACATTCTTGAGATGCACGTGCTGAAGGAGTCGGTCGTCTGACTCCTGAAATTCAACAAG
Source organism: uncultured Planctomycetaceae bacterium (assembly GCA_913031625.1). GTDB lineage: Bacteria > Planctomycetota > Planctomycetia > Planctomycetales > Planctomycetaceae > Fuerstiella. Next base: position 5,916 of record CAJWGB010000165.1, read on the forward strand.
GGGTTCGGGGACCTGCTCCGAAATATCCCATAAGCTGGTTGCCTGTCGGGGGCGGACGATCAGCAGATTTCCGGGGGGCAAGGTGCCTGGCGAGTCGGCGTCTATTACCAGCAGACCCCGGGGATCTGCCTGATTTGGGATCTGAGTGGTGACTGTGAGGTCGGTAAACTCACAGGCATCGATTGCGTGCCCCAGAAACCAGCCGCCTTTGGTGACCAGAGTCACTGGCAATCGTGCCGGGGCCTTAATCACGCCGCACGCGATGTTGTCCAGTTTAAGCGCGTCCAGGGAATCGTCAGCGGGGCTGAGAGTGACCGTTAAGATCCCACCGGTTCCTGTTGGGTGGTCCGAAACGTGAGTCCACGACCCGTCAGGCTCGATGGTCAACGGGATGACGTTGACGAGCTGATCATTCACTCGATACTCCAGTTCTATGTCCGAAGCTCTGTCGCAAAACGAACGAACCTCGATGAACGCGTGTTGTATGTCGGGAGTCGACAATGAGGTACGCACCTGGAACTGTGTGATGGCCAGATTGTTGGCTTCAGTGCCAATCAGAATGGGAGCCACCGGGTCCGGGAGATTCTCCGGAGGAGAGTCAGTCAGCAGAAGGATTGTGGCATCGACATCGTCAGCCAGTTGAACGGCCTGCTCGATCGCATCTTTCAGCCGTCCGGCTGATTCTGTCTGAGAAATCTCCTCCAGTGACTGGCGCAGGGTTCTCGCATGATGCGTCAGGCCACAGTGAACGACCGAATCTGCTGACGTTGAGAAAACAGCAGCCTGTTGTTCAGGTCCCAGCGTGTTGATGACATTCCCTGCGTGTTCGAGCGCTTTCTCAAGTCGAGACGTGCCCTCGGGATCAACAGCCCCCATGCTCGCTGAGTTATCAATCACCAGGATAACGCTGTCACGAGTCGAATGATCAGGTCGTGGGTCTGCAAGCGCAAGGACCAGAATGAGTACAATCAGCAGCTGGCAAAGCAGCGACACAAAATGCCTGAGCTGCGGATGCAGGGCACGTTCAGGATGATCCTCTGCTACCTGTTCCCAGAACATGACACTGGATACGGTGACTCTGCGCAGCCGAACCCTCAGCAGGTAGCAGACAATTATGGGGACAATAATCAACAGCCCCCAGAATGCGTATGGATTTGCAAACGTCATCGCGACGGCATTGTAGTGTGAATCACCCCAGGGTGCTCCAACGCTGCCCTCGATGTTGCGGGATTATGAGAACCCGGGACTATCTTTGGTTGATCAGAAACGTTGCCACGCTGTCGAAGAACATTCGCAGCGTCGTGTCTGCCTCATATGGCAGGGCCGTTTCGTCGAGTGCGGTTCTCATGAGCTGGATCCACCGGTCTCTGGCATCCTGGTTCACTACGAATGGCGCGTGTCGCATCCGCAACCGTGGGTGGCCACGCTCTGTGATGTAGTCCTGCGGGCCGCCGAATCGGAAGATCAGGAATCCTCGAAGTCGAGCTTCCGCACCGGCAAGATCGTCTGCTGGATACATGGGGCCGAGAATGCTGTCATCCGGCACCTGCCGATAGAACGCGGCCACCAGTCGGCGGAAGCCGTCTTCTCCTATACAGTCGTAGATCTGACTTTCGGGCAGTGGCGGCATGTTGATTACTCTGTGCTTGATTCCATCTGTGTTGTCGGAGGCCATCTTAAACCGATCCGCAGCATCGGTTTTTGGGCTGTTTCTGTCGAGGAGCGGTAAATTACCAGGACAACAGACATCTGCAAGCGGTGACGGGACGTTCGCCAGTCCCGGTCATCATGAGTCTGCGAAATACGCTGCGATTCGACAGGCAGTTTGCCGGGGCGATGTCAGCTGTGTCGGCGATTGAGCTGTTGTCCGGCGACCAGTCCGCTCCCGTATGACGCCACCACTTTGGGAATTCTCGATTGAGCTTTGCCTCTTCAGGTCTGTGAACAGCGACCTTCAGCAGTCTGGAGACTCCATCTTCGCTGACGGGCAGCAGCGTTTCAGTCAAATCTGCGGACCCGGAAATGCCTGAGATTATCTGCCCCTGCCAGACTTCGGCAGGCCCGTTCAGGCCGGCAAAGTCTCAAACGTATACGAATGTCTGCCTCTCGGTGTCCTGACACACCACGGGGATCTGCCGTCCGGTGAGACTGAGAATGGGGGCGAAACAAGGTATGCTCGGCCAGCCGTTGGGAACCAGGTCCGGTCGCTGGAATGGTCAGTTGGTTCCGGTGAACATAGCATGCGGCATGCAACATTCCTGACGAGACGATCCGACCATGCGAATCCTGTTACTGATTTTCACTCTGTGTCACTTTTCTTACGCGTCCCGTCCCAATTTTCTGTTCATCGTTTCTGAGGACAACGGACCTGATCTTGGGTGCTACGGCAATCAGTTCGTCACGACGCCTCATCTGGATCAGTTGGCCGCGAATGGCGTTCGATTTGATCGCGCGTGGGTCCCCCAGGCGGGGTGCAGCCAGTCTCGTGCTGCTTTGCTGACGGGACTTTATCCTCACCAGAATGGTCAGATTGGCCTGGCTACATGGAAGTTCAGACTGTATCGCGAAGACACCCCCAACATGATCCGCAGCCTGAAGGAGGGCGGCTACAGGACGGGGCTGCTTGGCAAGCTTCACGTAAATCCGAAAGAAGCCTTTCCGTTTGATTTTCATGAGATTCGGAAGTCCAACTTCGACCGAAAAAATCAACAGAATTATATTGATGAGGCAGCGAAGTTTATCGACAGCTGCGGTGACATCCCGTTCTTCCTGAGCGTCAATTTTCCAGATGCACACCGCCCTTTTCTTCGCAAAGCAGGGGGCCGTCCAGCGGTTCGAGTGGACCCTGAACTGATCTCAGGTCCCGCTTATTATGGAGTTGATACGCCTGAGCTTCGGAAAGACACGGCCGACTACTACACCTGCATGAATCGCCTCGACGAACTCGTAGGGGAGCTGCTTCAGACTCTTAAAGAGACAGGACATGAGCAGGATACCGTTGTCGTCTATCTTGGTGATCACGGTGCTGACCTACTGCGTGGAAAGCGAACGTGCCTTGAAGGTGGTATGCGGGTTCCGCTCATTGTGCGCTTTCCTGGCGGCAATCGGGGACAGACCGAGAATCGAATGGTGTCCACTCTGGATCTGCTGCCCACTGTGCTTGAGCTTGCCAGGTGTCCCGCTATCACGGACCTGCCTGGCAGATCCCTTGTTCCTCTCCTCGACGGTTCGGGAGTTTCTTCGTGGCGCACATACCTGTTTGGCGAATACAACCTCCACTCTGCGCACAACTATTTTCCTCAGCGGTGTGTTCGCGGGGAGCGCTATAAGCTCATCGAAAATCTGCAGCCGAAGACTGAGAATCCTGGTTACAGTTTCACGATACGCCGCTTCTATCCCGGTTTACAGGCAGACATCGACAGCGGTCCCGCTTCTATTCGTCGGGCCTATGAAACCATGCGTCGGCCACCGCGGTGGGAGCTGTATGACCTGCAGGCTGATCCGCACGAGTTCGCAAATCTTGCGGAGTCACCGGAGCACCAGGAGCACCTGAATCGACTTCAGCGAGAGTTGTCGCGTTGGCGGACTGAGACAGCTGACCCAATGCGCGACCCACAGAATGTGAAACGCCTCAAAGCAGAGATTGACGCATCCGTGGTCGATGGGACGCCTCAAAAGGACCGTCTGGAATTGACCTATCCTGACTATTTCTTCAGCAGGTGAGATGCTCTGCCGCTGGACCTGGTGTCACGGAACCGTGGAGTCTTACCGGTCCCGCTTGCCAGAGACCCGTAACGCCTCTGATTGAACGTTTCAAAAAAATCCGTGGATGCTTCGGTATCACTTCTGGAGTACGGAGAGCTGTGGTGCCGGAACAGCTGGCGTCGGAGCTTCGGGGACATGGAGTTGTGGGACAGGAGGCACTGGAGGCGTTACTTCTGGACCGACTTTGGGCTCATCCAGCCGATTGGATTCCGGAGCTGGTGTTGTAACCGGGGCTGGTTCTCTCCCCTTCCCCTGGATTCCCTGTTCGTGGCGGGGGGCCTGTCTGGCTGGCGGTCTGTCGCGTGCAGCGCGATGTTCTGTCAGGTCTTCCATGGCTGACACAAAGTCTGCTTCCAGCCCGTGTCGGATCGCGGCCGCGGCAACTTCTCGCGACATACTGTGGCGATTGGTCAGTTTTTGAAAGGCGGCCGTAAGCAGTAGTCGGTCGGTCGATTTGGGACGCTGTTCCAGCCACTTCAACAATTGATCATGATGCACTCGTGCCACCGAATTCAGCTGGTCACCATAGAGTTCGCCTCCGTTGACCCATGACGTTGTCGGGTCCTGCTGAATCCGCAGGCCTTTCTTCAGGTTCACAGTTGCCTCAGCAAACCTTCCCTGAGCAACCTGGCACCACGCAAGGCGAATCCATGGAGCACGACGTTCGGGCGCAGTTTTTGTGGCCGTTTCATAGAACACTTCGGCCGAAGCATATTCTTCGCTCCGAAACGCATTGTCCCCCGATGCCTGATATCTCAGACTGCGAATCCTGTCGACGGCTGGTGTGGTCGCTTCATCAACAATGGCAGCAGGAAACTCGTTGTTGATCAGGCTGTTGTCAACGGGAACCGGAGGGGAAATCAATTGTTCCCCCCCGCGCGATTCCGGGACTGTGATCGCAGGTGCAGGAATCGACTGGGGTTGCAGAGGGACACCAGGGGCTGCGGGGATTCCGGGGGCAGCTGGTACAGGCGTGATGATGGTTGTCTGGGGCCATGGTGTCACAGGCACTGTAGGCACAACAAATCCTCCCCCCGGGATGATGATTGGAGGAGCTGTGATTGTTGGGTACGGTGAGTAATTCCACGGCCAGCCTGGCGAGATTCCGTAGTTGAGGTACACCTGCGGAATAACGGGCGCTGTACGGTAGGAGCGAATTGGAATCGACCCGGAATTTACTCCGTAGGACCGAATCCTGCTGTACGAGTTGAGCGGCGAGCGACTGTTTGAGTAGACCCGACGAGTCGACTGAGTCAGGGTTGGGCCGGTCACGATGACTCGTGGCGTGCTTTGGTACTGTGTGCCGCGGCCAATCGAAAACGTAGTAATGCCTGTTCCTGCGCGGCGTGTCATGCCCGAACGCGCAGAGGCCTGAGGTCGGGAGTTGCCGTACACCTGAGCGTCTACCGGCTCAGCCATTATCAAAGCGGCGAGAAGGCAGCAGATTTCTGAGATATTTCGCATCGATCTTCCGCTTAATTGGTGTGACGGGTTCACCAGTCAGACGATTCAGATTGAAAAGGGTCACGATCGTCTCTGTCAGAATTGTACCACAGTTCGACGTCCCGGTGCTGTTGAATTGTTCCAATCTGCCACTCGCACGCCGCCACTTTTGCGTGATTCCACTGACTGCCTTACTGATCCTCCGGAGACGATGTTATCTCGAGGTTCGCACCGTAGATAGCGGTGATGGACTGTCCGCGTTCATCCTTCTCATGGGATGAATACCAGGTCATGAAGGCCTGACGACTGCTGAGTTGCAGAAACCCCGGGTAGGATGTGTCCCCGCCGCTCGGGAGTTCTGCAAACTGCCTGAGCTCGTCTCCCACCAGCCAGTACATGGCTGTTCGAGCTCCCTCTGCGGCATATTTTCTTCCACCAACAACCCAGTAGTCGTTCCATTTCACCAACAACGGTCCTCCGATTCGAAACGGGAGGTCGGTCCGTTTCCAATCGGTCCACGGAGGGCTAGAACGCAGAATCTCGGCATTCGAGCGTGCGCGGCGGCCGATGCCCAGAATGCTTCCGTCCGCCAGGAACTGGAACGCGGTTTCGTCACCGCGTTCTTCCTGGAAAACGGCACGCTTTCTCCAAATGAGTCCGTCGTCACTTTCGAGCATAATTGACTGCACGTCCGTTCCTTCGCCTCGTGCCTTCATCTCGAATCCAGTCTTTCGGCGGCCGCAGAGATAGGCTGTGCCGTTGTAGGTGGCAGCACGCCAGATGTAATGGCCGAATGTTCCTTCCAGCATGACGGGGCTGGTCCAGTTCTTCCCGTCATCAGACCACGCAGCAAATCCGAGATGCTGGTTCATGTCCCACTTTGCGGGAGGGAGAGTGGTTTCACCGCTGTACCACGTCCCCGTATATACGAAGAGTCGATTGCGAAAGACGAGGAAGTGAGGGTCACGGGTGTCCCGCTTTTGGACCCGGAACCGATGAACCTGCTCCCACGATTTCAGGTCGTCGCTGACAAGAATAATCACAGAAGCAGTTGGATGAACCATATGCCCATCCGGGCAACTGCGAAATGTGAGGTAGTACCGGTCGTTGAATTTCACAAGATCGGTGAACGCGTTGTGTTCTCCGTTGTAAAAGATGCGGCGAACGTTGGTCACGCTGACCTGCGGTTGAGCAACGGCCTGTGCTGCTGCGGCAGCACACAGACAAAAAAGAAACGCTTGACGCATGGCGGACTCCTGAGAGGTAGTTTGTCCGTCCATCATACGGCACGTTGACCCTGTTCAGCTATTCATCCGGAATGCTGTCCAGGGGGCATACTACAGAATCAGCACCGACGCTCGCCGGAGTCCGCTGCGTTCGGCCCGGCCACCGGCAGCAGCGTTCGCCTGTTCTATGCTGGCCGGGCTTCGGTCTGTGCGGCTGAAGCACTAACGGGGCGGCGCCCAACTCTCGTGCTGTGTGGGTTTGACATTGCGGGACGCAGCCGACTGTGCACGCCCTGTTCGAAGTTGCGGGACTTCGAAGTGAGGGAGCTCACCATCAGGGCGTGCAGCAAAATCGGCGCTGATTTGGGGTTTGCCAACGGCCTGTTGTGCGGCAGTCGTCGTCTTCCAGTCAGTCAGTGAGACCATGGCAGTGCGGGACTTCTCGGGCTGTGGCGGCCCTGCTGAAGATGATGTGACCCAACTCAAGGGCAGAGCCAACTGGCCTTCTTTCGATCGCTCGACTTCGGTCGGGGGCAGGACTGGAACGGGGTCACTCTGTGCTGACTCGGAACCTGCAATGAGTGGCTCAGCCCTGACCGCAGTCTCGGCTGTTAGTGCCGGCGGTAATGGCGTGCCTCCGACGTTGCGAGAGACCAGCAGCAAATCGCGACACTTCTCCGGTGGGACTCCCTCCATTTGATGCACGAGATTCTCGATCCAGTCCGAGTCTCGTTGTGCTGCCTGAGACATCATGCGAGCGTACAGGCTCACCTCAAACACATTGCGGTCCATAATGACGTTGGTCACGCGTGAAGCCAGCTTTGCGAGTGTTTCGATTGTGGCAGATGGAAAGTGCAGAAAAGCCTCAATCTCCTGATGGACCCGATGTCCGGTTTCGATTTCCGTAAATCGATATCGAACCCAAACGAGGGCCGACGCCTGAATGGATGTCGGAAGAAAGGGGCTGGTATAGCTGCCTTCCACCACAAACAGACACTGATTGGGATCTCGCCACAGCACGTGTGCAGTTCCATGGGAGCCGTCGATTGCGTTCGCTGTGTAGCTGAACGGTGTTGCCTGTTTCATCTCCAGCTGTGAGATTCCCATCGCCCGCCACGTGCTCACGGCGACGTCCGGCTGAACGATCAGGTAGCGATAGAGCGTAGGATCCGCTTCGTATTCAAGGACCGGCATACGGCGAAACTGGGAAAGGTCATCGGTGACCTGCTTTCCCTTCCGGCGGGCCTTCTCAGACATCCGCTCCCACGGGATCTTCTTCAGGGCTGCGGTGGAAAGCTCTCGTGACGAGGTGCCTTCATGAATGATCTTCAAGCCTGCACGTTCCGCAATGTCACGCAGCTGTTCACCTGCAGTCGCAGGCGGCAGCAGTACGGCGAGCAGGAGCGCACACCGTGCGGCTGCACTTATTCGCAATTCGCCCCCCATTACAGCCAGTTCCCCCTGCCCGCATCCAATCGCCATGGTTTGTGTTCATGCCGAACCCCCATTCGACGTGACTGAACACAAATCCCCCGCATTGTCATCGGGAGTCGGGACCGTCTGACCAAAGTCAAAACAGTCCGGATGTAACGATTTTGACGTCACGGCTTTAGCTGAGGTAATCTCACCAACCTCGGACCGAGGCTGGCTACTCCACTCGGCAGAATCTGCAGCCCGGGCTCGGTCGCCACGCCATACGCAGGAATTCTGAGCGAATTGGGCTTCCGGCAGAGTCTACTCCGCAGGTCGTACCTCCTGGCGCCGCGGGCTTATATGTCGCACGCAGTGAAACGTGGTTTTAGAAACGCGCCTGTCGCTGATAGAGGTATTCCGTTAGGGCCTTGTCGAACGGCATGCTGGTGTCGAGCGGAACGTAGTCGACGCCCAGCGAAAAACACTCACGCTGATACCTGTCTCGCAATTCCTTCAACGCGGTGAGGTAATCCGCACGGATACCGGCGGCGTCGACGATCTGTTCACTGCTGGATTCAGGCTCGATCAGGTTTACGCTGCCGGTAAACGGGAAAGTGACTTCCGCTTCATCCAGGACATGAAACAGGATTACATCATGTCCGGAGTATCGCAGCATTCGAATTGTGTCGAGGACCTCGTCCGCGTCCATCAGCAGCGACGGCCTGTGCTGCGTGTACCCGCACACGACGTGCGCCATGGCGGCGTTGTAAATCTCGTCGACGTCGGCGGGGGAATCCGACGGCGCGTCGAGGAAGAGGTCGACGACTTCTTCGCTCGTGAGGTGCCGGTGCACCTCTCGAACGTACGCGTCGCGGTCGTTGAGGGACCCGACGTCGTCCACAGACCCGCCCCACAGTATCTGGCGTAGCGCCCTCAAGCCCTCCTTTCGCTCCTTCTCCGCCTCGAGGGGCATGGAGAGGAGTTCGATGACGTACGCGGGCGACATCTCCTGAAGCGTGCGGTTGATCGTCTCCTGGAGCTCCTTGCTGAACCCCGGGCCCGCCTCGGCGACGAGGATGGAGGACGCGATGTCGAGCA
>CAJWGB010000166.1 GCA_913031625.1 uncultured Planctomycetaceae bacterium
GCCAACTCCTAAGCCCGCTCAGCCGGGCGGCTTGCGCCGCTCCGCTATGAAGCTGTTATTCGATCGCCGACTGCCTTGCGTATTAACGAGCGACCAGACTGTGCGTTCGACCCGGACGCTCACGCGTCTCGGCTAACAATAGGCAAGGCTGCCAAACGACTTATGCCGACGGATGCAATGTCCTGTGACGCGTCGGGTTACCAGCCTATCAACTTGTTGCCTCACTTAAAGACGCTCCTGATTTCTCAGATGCGCTTTAGTTATCTCCTGTGGCCTTCGTTTTCGTCGAACAGTGTGTCGGCGAAACCCCGCCTCCACGATGGGCAGCTTTCGAAGTCCCCAAATTGCCCGATGGCCTCAAAGCTGACTGGCAAGTGGCCTTATTCCTGAGTCGCGTGGCCGCGCAGATAGCTGCCGGTTGACTGGTGTGGCGTCATCAGCCAGTTGTCTGTGCGGAATGGATAGGCGGGCAGTTCTCTGCGATTCATTAGTCCGCCAGTCGGCAGGTTTGAGAACCCGTATCGAACTGCGACCGGGCTCTCAATCTCGTCGTGCCACACGAGTAACTCGCCCGATCGGCCATCCGTTCGGGCATGAGCGTGATGAAACTCTTTGTCTTCACCAGCAATGCAGAATCCAACATCCACGTCCTGGTCCAAAACCAGTCCGTCGGCCGTTCCCTTTTCAAAACGAATTCGGACCTTGTTTCCTTCAATTTCCATCGATTCATAAACTGGTCCCTTCCATGCAATGTCTCTGCCGGATGGATCTTTGACATCGTAGACCTCCGCCAGAGCCCAGCGGGCAAGGCGTTCACCCACAGGAAGTTTGCGCCCCGGATGGATGGACTGTGATGAGTTGGTGTCGAAAGTGACAATGAGCCCGGTGTCGGGAGTTTTCTGCCAGGTGTCAAACTGAATCTCGCGGATAACGTTTGTGTGGTGGTTCATGTCATAAGTCATGGAACGCCGATTGCTCCAGCCGGCAATCTGGACAAGACCAAACGGCAGGTCGTCGCGGCCCAGTACCTTTCGCCAGTCCGAAACGACGGCCGGGTAGCTCTTGTAAAACGGCTTCCAACTCGTGCCAAAGGAGTTGTTCTCTCCCTGGTAGAAGAGGACGCCCTTGAGTGAGCAGTTTCTGATTGGCATTAGACAGCCATTAATCATTCCGGCAGGCTGTCGTTTGTGCGCGGGGTTCCCAAAGCTGTCACCATTGGGCCGCCCGGGTATCCGCTGCCCATCGGCTTCGGCCTTCTTGCGAGCGACTTCCCATTTGGCCATAGCCTCTGCGTAACGCCTCGCAGCACCTTCTTCGCCGCCCAGGCGATTCCATTCCCTGCGTGCAGTTTCAAACGCTTCAAAGTAGGTTCCCATCTCTGGAATCCCGCGAAGTGTTTCTGTCGTGGCCCAGTGCTGAGCCATGGTGCCCCCCCATGAGTTGTCAATAAGTCCGACAGGAACTCTTAGCCGCCGATGGATGCGGCGGGCAAAGTAGTATCCCACGGCAGTACAGTTTTCGACTTCTTCGGGAATGCATCGTTGCCAACGGCCGAGCTTCATGTCGTTGGTCAGAGGAAAGTCGTCCTGAGGTGTTGCTCGAGCCACTTTGGGAAGCCGAATGAAACGAATCTGAGGAGTGTCTGCAGACTGAACCTCAAGGTCTGCGTCGCGAGAGCCTCTCAGCGTCCATTCCATGTTGCTCTGGCCCCCGCAGATCCAGACGTCCCCCACAACCACGTCGTCAAATTCCTGAGTTTCCTCGCCGCACCGCACAGTCAGGACTCGACCGTCACTACTGGCATCAAGTGACTTGAGCGTGACCAGCCAGCGGCCCATCGCGTCGGCCGTTGCTATCGCCTGCTGATCGCCAAACTCCACGGAGACTTTGCTTTCACCTTCAGCCCATCCCCAGACTCGCACGGGCTGATCTCGCTGCAGGACCATGTGATCCGAAAACACGTTTGCGACTCGAAATTCAGCGGCCTGTGTCACTGACAGAGCCAAAACAGTCAGCAACAGGGTTGCAATTCGCATATTGTTTCTCCTTCACCGAATTCGCTGAATTGCGTCGGCGGTCAATTGGCCTGGAAGCCTAATCCAATCCGGCAGCGGCGTCGAACCAATCGCATTTGATGTCAGGTCGATGAGCGGTAGATTGTATGCCAGATCCTGCCCGGTGTGATCGAATCTCGCCCCGGTCCTGGTGTCGTCCCGGTAAACTCGTCTGCTCACCTGCTGTATACACAGGACTTCCAATGTCGTCTCTCGATTCGATCTATCAGGTCAATGCCTTTGCAACCCCTCCTTATCTCGGTAATCCGGCGGCAGTCTGCGTACTGACCGAAGACCGAACAGACGAATGGATGCAGAACCTGGCGACTCAGATTGGGCTCTCCGAGACAGCTTTCCTGCGGCCCCTCGACAATAACCATTTTCACCTGCGATGGTTCACACCAGCCTACGAAGTGGACCTCTGTGGACATGCGACGATGGCGTCGGCTCACGTGCTGTGGGAACAGAATCTCGCCGCGTCTGAGGTGATCAAGTTTGAGAGCCGGTCAGGGATCCTGGAGGCCGCACCTGTGGATAGTCGTGTCCAGCTCAACTTCCCCGTCACACCTGTGACTGAAGAAGAGCCTGCCAGCGGATTGGTGGACTGTTTCACAACTGAGGGAACGGTAATTCCGGTGCTCTTCAGCGGACGGAGTGCGTTTGACCTGTTTCTGCAGTACGAGTCGGAGCAGATCGTCCGCGATATGCAGGTTGACTTTGATCGCCTCAATGAGTTCGATGTTCGAGGCGTAATTGTGACGGCTCAGGGCAGTGACGAGTTTGATGTAGTCTCGAGATTCTTTGCTCCGGGCGCCGGAGTCGAAGAAGATCCGGTCACAGGATCGGCTCACTGCAGCCTCATCGACTTCTGGAGCCAACGACTCGGCACCGATCAGTTGACCGGGTTTCAGGCATCAGAACGTGGGGGCATTGTTCATATGACACGTCAGGGAGCCCGCGTGCTGCTGGGCGGAGATGCCGTGACAGACCGCGTGTTGTTTGAATCATGGCGGGACCTGCCCGTTTAAGGCACCGCCTGTCAGCTGATTTTTGTTTAACCGGTAGCCATAGGCACACGCGTTGAACGATACCGGATTGCCGTACCGCCAGCAGGCACGGGGTCCTGCGAGACTCCGGTTAAACGGCTGTGGGCTGCCGAAGCCGGTAGCTGGCATCGCTCAAACGAGGCTTAGGTGACCGGCATACCGGACGCGCGTAATACGGATTCCTGAACGGCAAGGTCGTGCGTCGTGCCGTACTCCGGTTCTTCCAGCCCCTGGATCGCCCTCGCCAGATGGGTCATGTCGCCATCGTATCGTCCGGTGGATGGAGGCAACTCAATGGTGTGAGTCCCGCGTTTGTAGCCCTCGACATCCCGTTCCAGTGTCAGCGTCAGGACATGTGGTTCCAGCGGCTGAATGACAATGGTTCCGCGAGTGCCGCACGCCACAAACTGGCGGCGACGACCTCCGTCGACTTCACTGACGCTGCTGCGAATGGAGGCCGTAGCTTTTGGGTACTCAAAGACCGCAAGGCAGTTGTCCATCAGGTTATCGTAATCCGGGCGTGTGTTGCGCAGAAACGGAGTGACGCGATCCGGTTTCCCGAGCACGGTAACCACGGCGTCGATCAGGTGACAACCGAGCTCAAACATCGATCCGCCTTTGTATTGCGCCAGTTCCCGTCGCGTGCCGTCTCCGACTTTCTTGCTCATCTCACAGTGAACCTGAAAGACGTCTCCCAGCCAGCCTTTCCGGACCGCATTGAACAGGAATCGAAACGCCGCATTGCTGCGGAACATATAGCCCATCTGAATGACCAGTTTCTTCCTGTCGGCGGCCGCACAGATCCGGCGGAATTCCGGCAGTGAAACTCCGGCAGGCTTATCCAGATGGATATGCACGCCCGCATCGATACATCGATGCGCAGTTGGCAGGAGTTGTGGAATATCTGTTTCCACAGCCACGGCCTTCAGGCTGTCTGTCTTCAACAACTCCGCTTCTGCCAGAAAGGGAACTCCGCGATATGTGGGAGTATCTTTGACTGCCTTACGACGCTCCGGGTCCGGCTCGACGACCCCAACAACCTCGAACAGCTCCGGGAACTTTCGAAACGTTGCCATCTTGCCACCGGCGTGGGCGTGCTTCGTTCCGATTTGCCCGACACGGATCTTCCTGGGGCCGGAAGCCGCCTCTAGTGAATTGCTGAGTGCAGCAGTGGCGGTTGCTGCGATGGTAGAACTGAGGAACCGACGGCGGCTGGATTCTGACATGAGGTTACTCCAGAGGAATTCATGGGCGGCGACTCATGGTAGCGGCAGTGGGGAATGACGTCACGTGGTGAGCCGCCCCCCCACGCTATGACGTACTGTGCGATGCAGGTACGAGTCCTGCGGCCAGTCTCGCCGTGCCGACAGCTGCCTCTGCTGAGGCAGCTTCCATCATTTCGCACTCCAGTGCCCGCTTCCGAATGGCCGTCCAGCCGGAATTGGCTGCTCCGCCGCCCGCGCTAAAGACACGTTGAAGTGTGGGCGCTCCCAAATCGGTCAATGAGTCGTAGCCAGTCCGCTCAATCTTCGCCATGCCTTCCAGCATTCCCTGAAGGAACTGCGCGTCGTCGGTCGGTCGCGGACTCAACCGTGGAGGGAGAGTTAAATCAGAAATCGGGAAGCGTTCCCCAGGCCCCACCAGCGGGTAATAGGCCAGGCCCGTCTCAATCTCTGGCTGCAACTGACGGGACAGCGATTGCAGCTGATCGTCGCTGAAGTACTTGCGCAGAACAGCACCGCCGGTGTTTGATGCACCGCCCGGAAGCCACATGTCTCCGATTTTGTGGCTGTAGATTCCTCGCGTGGGATCACTGATTGGCTGACTGGACAGAAGCTTGATTGCCAGAGTTGATCCCAGTGAGGTGACTCCGTCTCCAGGTCGTGAAGCACCGGATGCCAGGAACGCGGCATTGCTGTCGGTCACACCAGCAACCAGCCTCACTCCCTCGGGAAGACCGGTCATCGCGGCCGCATCTTTGCACACAATGCCGAAACCGGATCCGGCAGGAACGACCTGAGGCAACACGTCGACAGGGACGAGGGACTCGATCCAGGACGGCCAGCGACCTTCAATCGGATCATACCCAGTCTTCAGACTGTTCGTTTCGTCTGACAGCCGTTCTTCCCCACGCAGCCTTGCGGCAATCCAGTCAGCCTGATGCAGTACCCCCACGATGCCTGCTGAACCGCATGCCTGCAGCATAAACATGAGTCGGGCCAGGCCGGATGCGTTCCCCTGAACGATACTTATGGGAGGAGCAACCTCCCGGACGAATTCCGCGTGCTCGTTGAAACCTGCTGAATTGTACATCAAACCCGGACTCAACGGAGTTAAGTCACTGTCGACCAGCACCATTGTTCCGGAGGTACCATCCACCGCCAGGGCACCGATATCCACCGAGGAATAATCAGTCTGATTCAGTTCGCAGGTCAAATCTCTGAGGCATTGAGTTGCGGCGTCCCACCAGATCTGAGGATCCTGTGCGGGACGGTCCCATGAGACGATTGGGCTCGGCATCACGACACTCGTCGTACAGATGACGTCGCCCTGTTGGTTGATCGCCGCACATCGCACACCAGAGGTGCCGACATCGATACCAACTGACAGCATGCTACTCACCTCGCGCTGCCAGTTCCTGCCGATATTTTTCGGCGTCCCAGTCCAGGAGCTCCACTTCAGCTTCAGTACCGATTGGGTCAAGTGTCCAGTCGGACGGGATTCGGCTGAGTACGTCTGCGAGGCAGCCGAGCATTGCCTGCTGACTGGAGGTGGCGTCTTCGCGTATGCAGACTCCCTGGTTCTGAACGACACCGACAGGACACTGCTGAGGAAGAGTGCCAAGGCGTTCGCGTTCCGCGACCACGGGGAGCGCAGGACCGAGAAAGACAACGTGGTCGGGGTAATATGATCCGGCCCGAAGTCGCTCAGCAGTCACTTTGTCGGTGGCAAGGAAACAGTGATCCGGAGACCACTGCCAGCCTTCCGGAAGATTACCTGTTATCGCCTCCGAAGACTCAGCCAGAATCGGTAGTTTGAGTTGCTGCTCAATCGCTTCGATTCTGCCTGCGGTTTCTTCAAGGTCGTCACCCGCCACTATGATGCCATGGTTCTGCAGCAGGAACACATTTACATCCGCCTCCTGCTGCTGACGGATGGCCTTTGTCAGTGGAATGCCAGGTTTTCGATAAGGGACCAGACGCCAGTTGAAGTCTGCCAGAGCTTTCCTCAGGCATTCCCTGCCCTGCGAGGAGATCACATGGGCGATCGCACCGACTGAATGAAAATGAAACACATATCGATACGGCAACAACGCATGAAACGTTGTTTCGATGCTGGGACGCAACGTGGCCCCCGAATCGAGCAGTGCGCTGCGGCAACTGCCGTCGCCCACTCCGTCCAGTTCTGCCAGTGCCTTCTCAACACTCACACCAGTAAAGATGTCCTGAGTCTCTGCATTGGCCAGTTCCGTACCGGACGCCTTGACCCACATCTGCCCATCTTCTTTCACACTGGTATTGCCGCCGGGGCCCTGGACCAGCAATGGGTTGCTGCCTATCTGCGCTGACAGGTGCAGAAACTGTTGGGGAATCATCATTGAAACATCCAAACTCGGCCTGACTGGTGTGGCCTGGATATTAGCCAAATTCTGCGATGCTGTAATCCGGCGGTCGCACCTCGTACTGTGTGCTCAGGCTGTCAATAACGGTGGTAATCTCTGTGTCAGGGATGTCTTCAAAGTCAGACAAGTGAATGCCATTCCGGACAAAGAGAGAACGGAATCCTGCGCCCTGTGCCCCCTGGACATCATGCTCCACACTGTCTCCGACCATGAGGAATCGATCGCGGGACACCTCTGGAAACTGGGAGCGGACTGCTTCATAGATTCGAGGATAGGGCTTTCCGTACCATAAAACAGTGCCCCCCATGTCTTCGTACATGGCAGCAACATTACCGGGTGACCGCACGAACTGTCCGGGGGCTGGAGATCGCCGATCTGGATTGGAGCAAATCACCGGGAGCCGTCTTTGATAAGCTGCCCGAAGCATCGGGGTGAATTCGTCAAAGGAGTCGCCGTCAGGCAGCCCCATCAGAACCACAGCGTCTGCTTCCGATACCTCTTCAACAAATATCAGACTCGTGAGTTCCGCTCGCCATGCCTCGGCATCACCAGCAGCACCATTAATCGACAGAAGTTTCCACGGGCCTGGCCCGGACAGAACTGTCTCCTGAGCGAAGTCTTCCCACAGTATCTCGCCGGAAGTGACGACTGAGGTGATGAGATCCGCCGTGAGCCCCCGCGATGCGATCCGCTGGCGATTAAAGTCTGCTCGCTTACCGGAATTGGAAACAACGACCATCGAGACGCCTGCATTGGCCAGAACCCGCAGTGCACTGTCGGCATTGGGATAGGCTTCCACGCCGTTGTGCAGCACTCCGTACTGATCGAGGACCGCAACATCAAACTGTGTCAGGATCTCGCTGACGCTGTTCAGGAGAAGAGTCACCCCTGTGTGCTCCTTGCTGGCGATCCGGAAACAAGTTCAGAATTCACGTCCGTCGTTGAGTTAGCAGGAATTCAGACACGCGTTAGTCGCTGAATTCGTGAGAATCCAACGCAGCGGCCGCAACTGCTTTGGTCAGAATTCAGACGACGATTTCCGACCAAACGTCGAATCTAAAAAGAAAGGCCGTGTGGACGCAGAACGCCTCAACACGGCCATTTGTTCGCTGTAGGAGCGACTACCCAGCGTTTGGATCGATCAGATGATGTCGTTCTTCTTGAATCTGCCTGGCGTAATCAAGAGCCTTCTTGAACCCACCGTGACGTTTAACGCTGATTTCGGTGGAGCGCCAGTTTCCTTCTTCGTTGCGATAACGGATTTCCAGCAGATCCATGCCGGAACGGTTTCGACGGCTAATGTACTTCGTGCGAGTCGATGCGTTTGGCTTCGCCTTGCGAATGGACCCCTTGGGGTTGGGAAGCGTTGGTGGTCCCAGCTTCTCTTTCAGTTCCGCTTCGATGGCTCGTGCCTTTTTGGCGGCTGAGGTCTTCCATGGATCCTTCGCATTCCCATTGTAGGGAACGAATCCGTAGTGTGTCTTGCCCTGGCGCATCACACGGACCTGAAATCCGTATCGATTGCCATACTTCGCGAATGAGACTGTCATTGGGCTCTGACCCTAAAAAAGTGAAACAGTTTTGAACGGCAGCCCGACACAGAAATTCATTAGTTTCCGGAATCGCCGTCGAGCGACAGCATGATGTGGAGTCAAAGCTGGAGAAATATCGACGTGCAAATTCATGGTGGGAGTTGCTGCAAACAAGTAAAGCAAGTGTAACGGATGTTATTCGCAACCCCAGTCTGAAGACGACAACAACAGATAAAACCCTTTAGTTCTCAGCTTCGCGACTCTTAACTCCCAACGGCAAAGCCTACTCGTGTACAGGCGTACTTACCCTTGCCATCCTGTTCGTTATTCAGCTCACAATCTCGTGGCAAACCTCGCCATGCACGTCCGTGAGACGGAAGTCACGACCACTGTACGGGTAGGTAAGTTTCGTATGATTTATGCCCATCAGATGCAGAATCGTGGCATGAAAGTCGTGGATGTGCACCTTGTCGCGTTCGGAAAACCAGCCGAAGTCATCCGTAGCACCATGAATTGCTCCACTCCGGGTGCCACCTCCAGCCAAACACAGGGTGTAACCATGAGGGTGATGCTCTCGCCCATTTGTGCCCTGACTGGTCGGTGTTCGACCAAACTCGCCTCCCCAGATAACAAGAGTATCCTCCAGTAGTCCTCGCTGTTTCAGGTCGCGGATCAGGGCTGCAACGGGCTGGTCTGTGGCGGCCGAATTCTTCCGGTGCCCCTTCTCCAGATCGCCGTGCTGATCCCAATCGAGCCCATCGCCCTTTCCGCACTGTACCTGAATGAAGCGAACCCCCCGTTCTGCGAGGCGTCGAGCCAACAGGCACCGCGTTCCGAAAGAACGTGTCTGGTCACGGTCGAGTCCGTACAGTTGCTGGGTCGCAGAAGTTTCGGACGAGAGGTCAAACGCTTCCGGAGCCGCCATCTGCATCCGAAACGCCAGTTCGAAGGAAGCGGCTCTGGCTTCAAGAACATCGTCATTCGGACTCTGCTTTCCATGCTGCCGATTGAGTTCGGCGAGCAGCGTCAATTGTTCCCGCTGCTCCTCACGAGTCAAACTGCTGCTGTTGCGAAGGTTTGGTAAGGCACCGGCACCATTTCCCAGTTCTTCCGGCTTCCACTCGACACGAGTCCCCTGAGTCTCCGCCGGCAGGAATCGAGAACTGTATGTTGCAGTGCCACTCTGCTGATCCGGGCCCATCACGACATAACCGGGCAGATTGTTGTTTTCAGTCCCCAGACCGTAGAGCAGCCAGCAGCCAATTCCGGGACGTGGAAGAGAGACCATCCCGGTGAACGTTTGCAAAGTGGCTCCGGTATGGTCGATGCTGTTGCAATGCATAGATCGGATGACACAAAGATCATCCACCAGTTCTGCCATGTTGGGCAGCAGTTCACTCACGGGGATACCGGACTCACCATGCTGCCGAAACTTAAAGGGTGACGCGAGAACTTTTTTACTGGCATCACGCAGATGTGACGGAAGCGCGATTGGGATTTCCTGTCGGTCATGTTTTGCCAGCAACGGCTTAGGGTCGAACGTATCGACGTGAGAAGGGCCACCTCCCATGAACAGCCAGATGATTCGCTTCGCACGCGCGGGGTGATGGAGACCGGCTGGCCCACTGCCGGCCGCTTCTCCTGCCATAAGGGCCGCCAGCGCTGTGCCACCAAACCCACTTCCCAGTTGCCGGATGTATTCTCGCCGGGAGAGGCTTGCCTGCATTCGGCCACAATGTCGATTTGGGCGGAACATAATTGTCTGATTTCCAGCTTGTTACTGCAGGTAGAGAAATTTGTTTGAGCAGAGAAGAACCTGCACCCACGTCCAGCGTCTGTCCTGTTCCCTCCCGTCGAGGTACGCGATGGATGCTTTGATTTCGGCTGTGCCTGGTGGGCAACCGTAGAGATGAGCCCAGACAGCGTTGGCGAACTCGGTCGTGGAAAGGTCATGGTATCGGCCGGCGATTCGCCTGGCAGCATCGCTGACAAGGCTGTCATTCAGGAGGTAGAGTGACTGCGTTGAGGTCGTGGACTGAGTTCGCACGGGAGCAATTGTTCCCACAGCAGGCGCGTCGAACAGGCTGGCCGCATGGGAGTGGAACTCGTGACCGACACGGCGGTAGATCAGTCGATTTCCGCCCTTGCCGATTGTTTCACGCAGCTGACCGGAGAGAAAAAGAATGGAGTCATGCAGCTGTTCCGCGGACAGCCGGCGGATTGTCCCCCGAGCAAGAAACCGGTTGTCCGGATCCTGACTCTCAGTGTCTGCCACCGAAATCGCTGCCTGCTGCCACGTGGCAGAATTCAGAATCAGGCGATGAATGTGTTTGAGTGACCAGCCCGAGTCGGTCAGTTCAGAAGCAAGGTAGTCAAGGAGTTCCGGATGCGTGGGCCGTGCTCCCTGAAACCCAAAGTTATTGGGCGTCCGAACGAGCGCCTGTCCAAAGTGGTAGTGCCAGAGTCGATTCACGATGACGCGAGCAGTGAGCGGATTTCGCGACGATGCGATCCACCGTGCGAGCTCAAGCCGGCCAGACTGACTCGTCTGCGCGCTGATTGGAATCTGGTCTGCTCCGGCAAAAACCACGGGCAACTGTCGCGGAGTTATCTTCCCAGGCTGGTGCGGGTTGCCACGAACGTAGATTGGCATGTCTGAAATTCCAGTGTGCCGACTGTCGCTGTATCCGCCTTCCTGAATCCCAATCGCTTTTCCGGGAGGGGACAGTGACTTGGCGATCAGTTCCTGGAGTTCGGCTTCCAGAGGCGGCTTCTCAGCAGTCTCAACGTCCTCGATCAGTTTCTGTAGCTCTTCGATTTGAGCCTTCCACTCGTGGTGGCGTTTGGCATCGGCTTCTGAGTTGAGGGCAATCTGCAATCTTGGCGCTCCAATGCGATTACCGGCCTTAAGGACACGACTGCTCATGAAGATGCCGCCCAGGCTGTAGTAGTCCGCGGTCGAAATCGGATCGAACTTGTGGTCGTGGCAACGCGCACAGGAAATGGTCAGTCCCAGGAACTGGCGACTGACAACATCGATCTGGTCATCAATGACCTCGGCGTAGAGCTGTTCCTTATTTGATTCCTGGTCATCGTAATTCCCCATGGCCAGCACGCCTGTGGCGATGATTCCGTCCGCGTAAACATCCTGTCCATTGGGAGGTGGCAGGAGGTCTCCGGCGATCTGATGCGTGACGAAATCGGAGTAGGGCATGTCTGCGTTCAGTGCGCGGATGACCCAGTCACGATAGCGCCAACCGAGGTCACTGAAGTTGTAGTAGCCGACATCAGACACATACCGGACACCATCGAGCCAATGCCCTCCCCAGTGCTCGCCATAGCGTTTGGATGCGAGCAATTCGTCGATCGTTTTGGCCGGACTCTGCAGTTCCGGACGCGTCACGTTTGACTGCAACTGCCCTGCCGACGGTGGAAGTCCGGTCAGATCATATGACAGCCTCCGAACGAGGACGTGGGGACTGGCAGTGGGCGCTGGCTGAAGGCCCTCACGAATCATGCGTTTGAGAACGAAGTGATCAATTGCGTTTCGCGGCCACTGTGAATGGGGACTCTTCGGCACAGTTGGTCGCACGATTGGCTGAAATGACCAGTGCCTGGCATCACTGCTCTGTTGCCCAGCTGGCGTCTCTGGAGGTGATTGGGAGTCAGGCCAGATCGCCCCTGTTTCAATCCACCTTCGGAAATCCTTAGGGACGCCTGGACTCAGCCGGCCTTTGGGGGGCATGCGGATGCCGTCCGGTTCGTACTCCAACACCTCCACGAGGAGGCTGGCCGCTGGTTTACCCGGAACGATTGCGGGACCGCTGTCGCCTCCCTTCAGGATGCCATTTCGCGAGTCCAGCAACAGACCCCCGCGTTTCTTCTTCGCGCTGCTGTGGCACTGGAAACAGTGTTCCACGAGAACCGGACGGATCCGCTGTTCGAAGAATCGAATCAATTCGATGTCATCGGCCAGCAAGGTGCCCGAGAAGCAGAATGCCGCAAGGAGGACTGCAGGACGGAGAGGGTGATTCATGAGGGCTGACATGCAGAAGGAGTAAATCGTAGTGTAACCGTCTCACGCTCCAGGTCCCACCTGTGTTCCGAATTCCCGCGGCGGCAATCAGTTTCGCGCTATCCCCTGACGCAAGGGATGTGACACGTGTGAGAAATGGGAGACGTGCCGATACAATCCGGGAAGACTCGACTCCAGACTGGATTTGCAGGGAGCATTTGATGGCGATGCGTTTGGCAGTTCTCTTGATCGCAACCGGCGCAAGCGTGGTGAACACGTCTGCAGCCGACCCGTCGTGGACCGGGTGGCTGGGCCCCAATCGTGACGGTCATGTCACAGGATTTGAAGCTCCCGGAAAGTGGCCGACACAGTTGAGTCGCAAATGGCAGGTGAAGGTCGGCACGGGATACGGCTCCCCCCTCGTGCACGAAGGACGTGTGTACCAGCACGGCCGCCTTGACGGGCGTGAGGTGCTCACCTGTGTTTCACTGGAGACTGGAAGTCAGGTCTGGCAGGCTGGAGACGAAACGCCTTTCAAAGTGGGCGGAGGCGGCGAATGGCACGGGAAGGGTCCCAAGTCGTGCCCCGTGATGGCAGACGGACGAATCTTCACTCTTAGTATCTCCGGTACACTTACCGCTCGGAAAATCACCGACGGCAGCAGACTCTGGAGACGCAACTACGACAAAGAGTTTGGCAAGAGCCACCCCTATTGGGGCGCGAGCTCATCGCCGCTCGTTGACGGTAGTCGAGTCATCATGAGATTCGGGACAGACGACGCCGGTGTGCTGGTGGCCCTTGATGCAGTAACAGGTAAAGAAGTCTGGAAACTCGAGGGGCCAGGGGCTTCCTATTCGTCACCTCTTGCCGTGACTCTGCACGGCGTGCGACAGATTATCGACTGGAATCACGACACGATCATCGGAGTCGAGTCTGCAACCGGGAAGCTGCTGTGGAGACACCCATTTCCCCACGTCGGCCACAATCAAAATATGCCAACGCCAACTTTTCACGGAGACAGGATTCTCCTGGGAGCCGAGAATCGTGGGCTGCATTGCCTGATTCCCGAACGAAGTCAGACGGGCTGGCGAATCTCCACCGGCTGGATGCAGAAGAAGATTGCCCTCGACATGAGTTCTGCTGTCCACAGTGGAGATCTGCTGTATGGCATGTCCCACTATCAAAAAGGGCAGCTGTTCGCAGTGAACATCACTAACGGCAATATCCTCTGGACCAGCGAAGGTCGTCAGGGACAAAACGCGACATTCCTGACGACTGACGGTTACGTGTTCGTTCTGCTGGACAACGGTCGACTCAAGTTGCTGAGCAGTGAGGGAACCAATACAGAAGTACTGCGGTCGTGGAAGGTTGCCGACAGCCCCACATGGGCGCCCCCGGTATTGCTTCCTGATGGGCTGCTCATTAAGGACAAGGAAACACTGAACTATCTAACATTCTGATCAGGAAAGTCATGGGAGTTGAGATCGAGCGCAAGTTCCTTGTCTGTGGAGCAGGCTGGGAAGTCGCCGAACCAAAAGCATACTGTCAGGGTTATCTGAGCCGAACAGCCGAGCGAACAGTTCGAGTCCGCATCGGTGGCGACTCTGCGTACATTACCGTGAAGGGGAAGTCACAGGGTGCGACTCGGCTCGAGTTTGAGTACCCGATCCCGGTCGAAGATGCGCGGCAGATGCTGGAACTGTGCGAGCAACCTTTGATTGAAAAAACTCGAAGAGTCATTCCCATTGGCGGGCACCACTGGGAGGTTGATGAATTTGAGGGGGCGAACGCAGGACTGGTCATTGCCGAGATCGAGCTTTCCAGTGAAGACGAAGTATTCGAAAAGCCGGCATGGGTTGGGCAGGAAGTAACGTCCGAACGACGGTATTTCAATTCTCAGTTGTCTCTTCACCCGTGGCCCGAATGGCCAGAGAATCGGCAGTCATGAAAATTACTGGCGTAGTTTCAAACTGCTGGGACGCACAGCTGAAGTCAGGCACTTCGTTGCAGTTGCTGATTGAACGAGCGGCCGCAGACGGACTTTCAGACATTGAACTGCGGCAGGGAAGTCTCGGGAACTGCGAAGATTCAAGTCTCATTCCGGTCGCAACGAAGCTTGACTCACTCGCATCCGGCGTGCCGGAGACACGACTCAATCTGGCGATCGACATTCCGTTTCTGTCACACATGAGTGATCGCGAGGCGGCACTGTTTCAAGAGTCACTTGTGGCTGCACAGGCACTATCACCTACACAGCCACACCTCAGGATGGTGGATCTGACCACGGCGTTAAGGTTTGACGTGGAGCACGCGAGTCGGCAGTTACGGTCACTGCAGGAGGAGGCAGCCATCGCAGGCGTTCGTCTTTCCATTGAACACTCGCGACAGAATTGGGAGCAGTTTGGACGCGTCATGGAAACCGTGCCGGAGACGCGTTTGTGTCTGGACCCCTGTAACCTGCTGATGCTGGAACCGGATCTCGACGCTATCCGCATAATTGGAGAACTTGACCAGCAGA
>CAJWGB010000167.1 GCA_913031625.1 uncultured Planctomycetaceae bacterium
TTTTTCAGCATTTCATATATTAGATATTGATACACTAGAACAAGTAGCAGAATTTAAAGCAAAAGTAGATACTACGAGATATGCAGGAATACTTGCTTCAATAGGTACAGAATATAATGATGCTGTATTAGTCGTTGAGAATAACAATGTCGGTTGGGCAGTTTTACAAGTATTGCTAGATAGAGAATATAGAAATTTATTCTGGATGAAAAGAGATTTAAAGTATGTTGATACAAAAACACAATATACAAACAAATATAGAAGAGAAGACAGAAATCAAATACCTGGATTTTCAACTACTATGAAAACAAGACCGCTTATCATAGAAAAATTATCACAATTTATTAGAGAAAAACAAGTAAAAATAAATTCAATTAGACTGATCGATGAATTATATGTTTTTATATTTAATAATGGGAAAGCGGAAGCTTTTAAAGGCTATAACGATGACTTAGTCATGAGTATGGCAATAAGTCTCTGGATTAGAGATACTAGTTTACGTCTTCATGAAGAAAACATGAGGATAACAAGAGAAACAATGAACAAAATGGGAGCAAGCTCTGGGGTTTACACTGTTGAAGCAGAAGAAGACTACGGCTGGAAACAAAAAGTAGCCGGCAAAAAAGAATCCATAACTTGGTTAATATAAAATGGCAAAACAAGATACATTTTTTGATAGAATACAACGCTTATTTTCAACAGGCGTTATTGTACGTAATGTTGGAGGTAAAAAATTAAAAGTAGTTGATACTGATGATATTCAAGCAGGTTCTAGATCACTTATGGATAGATACCAAAGATTATATTCTGGTAAAAGAGGAATAGGATCTTATCACGGTTACAGCGGAGAACTAGCAAAAGCACAACGTATATCACTTTTTCGTGATTATGAAGCAATGGATGATGATCCTATTATTGCGTCTGCACTTGATGTCTATGCAGATATTGACCGTGAGTTCAGCGAGGAGTTCGGCCGAGGCGGCACCCCCTTTATCGAGCAGTACAGATGTGACGATGCAGATTGTGTCGCGGTAGCCATAGGCTCGCTGTCGTATCAACTCAGAGACGTAATCGATACCATGCGTGACAGCGGCATCAAGGTTGGAGTTATGAGCCTGCAGATATACAGGCCTTTTCCGGACAGAGCCGTTATCGAGGCCCTTACCGGCAAGGGCGATTTGTTTCATGTGGCGCTGATCCAGTTCGTCACCCTGTCCTCCGGCCGCATGGGCAAGCGCTCCGGCAATTTCGTGACGCTGCGCGAAGTGGTGGATCAGGTTGGCAAGGATGTCGTGCGTTTCATGATGCTGACCCGCGGCAACGATGCACCGCTCGACTTCGATCTCAGGCAGGCACTGGAACAATCCCGCGACAATCCCGTGTTTTACGTTCAGTACGCGCATGCCCGGGCTTGTTCTGTGTTGCGAAACGCAGGCGATCAGATACCCGGGCTTTCGGTTGACGATTCGACGCTCGCGCAAGCTGATATGTCGTCGCTTACGGACGAGGCGGAGCTGGCTTTGATGAGACAGCTGGCAGGGTGGCCAAGGCTTGTGGAAACGGCGGCGCTGGCGCGCGAACCGCACCGCATCGCCTATTATCTGAACGATATCGCCGCTGCGTTCCACGGGCTCTGGAACAAGGGGAACGAAAACGTTTCTTTGCGGTTCCTGATTGCCGACGACCAGAAGCTAACGCTTGCCCGATTGGCAATGGTCAGGGCAATGGCGATCGTGATCGCCATGATTCGGGCCACTTTTACAGCAGCGCGAGTCGCTCTGAGGTGTCCCCATTTCATGGAGAGAAGGGATCGCAGGACTCGGCCACCATCCATTGGGAATGCAGGCAGAAGATTGAAAGCGATCATGATCAGGTTCACTGCAATCATGCCGGCGAGGAGCTCTACGGCGATGTTGCCTGGGGCGAGCAGGCCAGCAGCTCCCAGCGTGGGAATCGCGATCGCCAGCAGAACCGCTGCCAGGACGACATTCACTGCCGGTCCGGCCAGTGCCACAACCAGTTCCTGAAACGGATTACGAGGGATTCGTTCCAGTCTGGCAACGCCACCGATCGGCATCAGGATGATGTCCTGAGTTTGAATCCCGTATCTGCGGGCCGCCAGAGCGTGTCCCAGTTCGTGCAGGACCACAGTTCCAAACACGCCAGCGGTGAACAGCAGATTCACTCCGATGCCAACGAGTGAACTTCCGCCCATGAGTCCTGAAAGGACGGTCCATGCCGGAATGAGAAAGAAAGTCCAGTGCAGAAACAGCGGAATTCCTGCAACAGTGCCAAGTTTCAGAGATGATTTCATTCGATTTCCTCCGTACGTCATTCGTCGGGAATGCACGAAGCCTGGGATCAGCTGAATAGATCCCGAAGAATTACAGGTTACCGACAACTTCGGTACACTGATATGTCGCCACAAACGTGAGGATCCTTACACAAATCCCACTCGATTCATTGGAGCGCGAGTTTGAGTTTCCCGTATGCCAGCACAAATCTGATCTGCAAAGCGAGGCAGACACTTGCCGCTGTGCTGGTCGTGCTGGCAACTTGCAGTTCTGTGATCTGCAGGAGCGATGATCAACCGGCAGCGCTCACTCAGTTGGTCAAAGAACATTGTACCGATTGCCATTCCGGCGCAACTTCGCCGGGTGGGCTGGATATTCGTTCACTGAGCTTTGACCTGAAGAGCAATGCGATTCGTGACCGCTGGATTCGAATCCATGACCGAGTTGTCGCGGGAGAAATGCCTCCCAAGGGAGATAATCTTCTCCCAGCTGATCGCTCAAGGTTAACCGAGATTCTCTCGTCCCATCTCACTGAGGCCGACGCCGCTGACATTCGCAGCAACGGACGGGCACCCATGCGGCGGTTGACTCGCGAGGAGTTTCAACAGAACCTCAGAGATCTGCTGAAGCTCCCGGATCTTGATATTCGTGACATGCTACCCGAGGACCGGGAGAAGCATCTGTTCAATCGCACATCCTCTGTCCTGGACATGACGCGAGTTCAGCTGGCAGCGTTTCTTGGTGCGACGCGGAGTGCTCTGAATCTTGCTGCTATGCAGTCTGCAACGCCTCCTGCATCCGTAAAGAAGCGATTTGAACGCACTCAGTTGTTTTCCGGCAGATCGACATTTGGTCAGCGCGAGGCGATGTTTTTTGCCGTGCAGAATAAAGCAGTCTCCAATGCATACCTCGACGAGTCGCATGAGGACGACAAACTTGAGCTGGCATTGTTTCGCTCGGCCCATTGGCCCTACTACGGATATCCACAGGGGTTCCGGGCGAAGCTTCCTGGCCGGTACCGTGTTCGTTTTTCAGCACGTGCCGTCCTGCAACAGAAGGGCTACCAGCTTACTCCTGCCAGAACGCCGATCCCTATGACGTTTCGCGCTCGCAAGCCGTCCGGCCCAGATGTGTCGGGTGATGTCCGCGCAACGGGTGGCCTCATGGATGTGCAGCCGGAACCACAGGTTTTCGAAACGACAATTCAGCTGCTTCCCCAGGAGACGTTTGAATACAGTCTTCTTGGTCTCCCGGTCCCACTCGCGCGCAACGTCAACGGTGCTGCTCCCAGTTACCGCTATCCGCCATTTCCGAAAGACGGGCAACCAGGCGTCGCATTTGAATGGCTGGAGATCGAAGGGCCGCTGCCGCCGTCGCAATGGCCTCCGGCATCACACCGGGTGCTGTTCGATCAGCACGGGATGCAGATAGAAACAGCGAATCCTGTGGAAGAAGGTGCCCGGCTTATGCGCCGGTTTCTCAAACGCGCCTGTCGGGAACCACTGCAGGCCCATGACGTGGCTCGATTTGTGGGACTTGTCCGGAAACGCATCGAGTCGGGAGTGCCTGTTCGTGACGCGCTGTTGTCCGGCTATCAGGCGTTTCTCTGTTCACGGCATTACCTCTTTCTTTCGGAGCCATCGTCCGGACCAGAGAATCATCATGCCCTTGCTGAACGACTCTCTCATTTCCTCACGAACGGCCCGGCCGATCAGCCATTGAAGCTGCAGGCAACACAATCAGGACTCAGGAGTCGCCCGACATTGGGGTCAGAGACAATGCGGCTGATGAACAGCCCTGAGTTTGATCGGTTTGTCGAAAACTTCACAGATTACTGGCTGGATCTGCGTCTCATGAAACGCAATGAACCTGACTTCCGCCTGTATCCTGAGTATCGATTCGACAACTATCTGATTGAGTCAATGAAACGTGAGACGCAGACGTTTGTGCGTGCAATGTTTCAGGACAATCTCCCAGTGAGGTGCGTTGTTGACAGTGACTTTGTGTATGTTAATGACCGTCTGGCACGTCACTACGAGCTGCCTGACCAACAGGGATCTGCAATGCAGCGGGTCCAACTTCCCACAGACAGTCCTTATGGCGGACTGCTGACTCAGGCTGCTGTCCTGAAAGTGATATCCGGCAGTGCGGCAACTTCTCCCGTCGTTCGTGGCGCGTGGGTAATGGAACGTCTTCTCGGACAGCCATCGCCTCCGCCCCCACCCGGAATTGCGGCCGTCGAACCGGACATTCGTGGGACCAAAACAATTCGAGAACTTCTTGCGCGACATCAGGCAGATCCTTCCTGCGCTGTCTGCCATGCCCGATTTGATCCGGTCGGTGTGGCTCTTGAGAATTTCGACATCCTTGGCCGATGGAGAACGCGATACCGAGGTCTGGAGACCGGCGATCCGGTGACTGGTATCGATCCGGCGGGGCACGACTTTCGATACACGCTCACGGGGCAGATTGATTCGTCTGAAACATTACGTGACGGCCGGTCTTTCGCTGATATCAATGAGCTAAAGCTGTTGCTGCTGTCAGATGAACGTCAGTTGGCTCGAAACCTGCTTCATCAGCTGGTCGTTTACTCTGCCGGCTCTCCGGTTCGGTTTTCGGAGCGATCAGAGATCGAATCAATTCTCGACGCCTGTCAGGCGGACGGTTACCGAGCGGGAGATCTGCTGGTTGGGCTGGTGCAGAGTTGGATCTTTTCAGGAGCAGGCCGGTGATGAGTCACCCTCGACGACACTTTCTTCGCGGCGCGGGAATCACTCTGGCGCTGCCGATTCTCGGACGAGCGGCTGAAGAGCAGGCCGTTCCACATCGTATGCTGCTGATCTCCAACAATCTTGGGGTTCTGCCCGCGCCGTTCTTTCCCGAGCAGAGTGGTGTCAACTACGAGCTCTCTCCGTACCTCATGGAGTTGGCGACGCATCGCGATGACTTTACGGTGTTTAGCGGGCTTTCCCATCCGGATGTGGACGGCGGCCACAGTACCGAGAACTGTTTTCTGACTTCGGCTCGAGGCCCGACGCGCAGCGGTTTCAGAAACTCGATTTCTCTCGACCAGTTGGCTGCCGAGCAGCTGGGACCTGTCACTCGTTTTCCCAGCCTCAACCTGGGAGTGAATATCGACAAGGCCAATCGGAGTCTGGCGTGGACACGTGACGGAGCTCTTCTGCCTGCCGAAGATAGTCCTGCCAGGCTCTTTCAACGACTGTTTTTCAACGACAATCCTTCGGACCTGAAACGTCAGACAGCGAATCTGGAGAACAGGAGAAGCATTCTCGATGCGTTGCTCGACGATGCCAGATCAGTTTCCAATAGTCTGGGCGCTGCGGACAGACGGAGAGTCGATCAATACCTCAACTCCATTCGGGAGGTCGAAAGGCGGCTGCAGCGGGCTCAGGATTGGGCAGATGTTCCGCGTCCGGATCCTGGCGAGTCCGCCCCCGAAGACATCCCTCAGCGTGAATTGATATTTGAACGATTTGAAACGATTCTGTCTGTCGCTCGTCTGGCACTCGAATCCGATTCGACTCGTCTGGTTACGCTTATGGTCGATGCGTTTGCGACACCCGCATTCCATTTGACGGCGGAAGAAAAGACCACGGCCGACTACCACAATCTGAGTCACCATGGGCAGGCTGAAGATAAGGTGCGCCAGCTTTCAGATGCCGATGTTCGTCAGATGCAGATACTCAGACGGCTCTTCGACAGGCTCAAGGCTGCGAAGGACGGCGAAGTCTCGTTGTTGGACCGCACCATGGTGCTCTTTGGCAGCAACATGGGGAATTCGAATACTCATGTGAATACCAACCTCCCAATTCTGCTCGCCGGCGGTGGGTTCCGGCACGGACGTCACCTTGCCTATTCTCGAGAGAACAACATTCCGCTTTGCAATCTGTTCGTCACCATGCTGCAGCAGATGGGCATTGAGACGGACACATTTGGAAGCAGCACCGGAAGTCTCTCTGAGCTCCGTTAATTAATTTGGCTGAGCCGAAGGCCGTGAGGCCTCGGGTGTCAACGAGCGGAATGACAGTGCGTTTCACCGGGACGCTTACGTGTCTCGGCTAACAAAAGCATTGAACACACGTGAAACAGTCTTAGTTTGCTGGCGTGGCCTTCAGCAGGTCTGCAATCTTCTTCTCTGTGGCTGCCTGCAGCCCTTCCTGAGCTCCCACTGTCACGTGTTGAATGACATTGCCTTTGCCGAGGATCACAGAGTGAGGGATTCCCTCGACTTCGAATCGCCGAGCGATCACAGAACCGCGGTCCATGGCGACCTTCGGCGACATGTTGTGGGTGGTCAGAAACTCCTGAATCCGCTCGCGTGACTCCTCAAGATTCACTGCCACAAAGATGGCTTCTTCCTTGTCGAATTTTGCAGTCGCGTTTACGTATTGAGGAAGAGCTCTCACACAGGGGCCACACCAGGATGCCCAGAAATCGAGGACCACAATTTTCTCTTTGTGGTCACTCAGGCGAAAGGTACCGCCGTCAAAAGTCTTAAGTTCAAAGTCATCTGCCACTGTTCCGATCATGTGTTCATGACTGCTCTGGCCGCTGTCATCGGGCTGTTTCTCCCACTGAGGTTCAGGAGCACTGGATGTAATCCATGAGACGTATGACAGGATCTCCTGGCGACCATCCGGGCTGCCAAGGAACAGGTCACGAATTGACTTTGCTGGAATGCGGCATTCGCCAAGCAAATCAGAATGCCCCATCAACTGCCCATCCTTCATGCGCTCGGGAGTCATGGTCAGGGTGTAGCCATTGTCCAGCTGCGCCTGAACCGCAGTTTCGGCACGCGATACGGGAGTCGCCTCTTCTTCCTGCAGCCAGACGACAGCAGAAATTCGAGCACGTGGAAAACGGAACGTCTCAAGACGTGACTCAAAGACAACGGACTCGTCTGTGATCTCTTCCAGGCGTCCGCGGAGCAGGTCTCCGTTCGGTGCGAGGAGCACATGAGTTGGTGGGTCGTCTCGTCGAAAACGCGGAATCGTGAGTGTGCGACTTCGAGCTTCAGCATTAATGAACTGAGCAGCCGAAGTTCCGGAAATGCTGCGGACGCCGAACCGAGTGATCTCCAGTGGAGACATCCTGGCGTTGCCGTCTGTGACTCGGCCCTCGAAACCACTCGACCGAGTACTCATCAGAGAGATTTTGGCATCAAAGATAAAGCCCCGGGATCCGGTCCCCTTTTCGTTGAGTTCAAAGGACTTGATTTCCATTCCGTTGACGAAGACAGTGACCTTGCCGTCACGCGTCACCATCTTGATGTCTGCATCTCTTTCCTGCAGCTTTGCAATGCCGTCTTTCTTCTGGACTTCGCCACGCGCTCCAAAGAAGACCCGCTGATTCTGGTCTGGTGGACGATTGGTGATGGTGAGCTGTTTTGCTCCCAGCTGAAACACAATCGGAGTTGCCTGTTCGGGTTCCTTCATCTTTTCGGCGTAGAGCCATGTGGTTACGGTGCCATACGTCTGTGGAGTCCAGCGCATTTTGAAGCTGACCGAGTTACCAGTCAGGACTTCAGGGTTGCCGATCGTGCAATTGCCACGGAAGGCGAGCTTTTCGGCTGTCCTGGTGGCTGAGCCGACTGTGCGTTTCCAGTCGGCATCTTCAAACCCAATCTGTCTCATGCGAGTGATTGACCCGAGTTCAACGGCTTTGATCTGGTTGCACGCAATCTGTCGGACTGCTGAAACCGGAGTGCGAAGCTGGATGGCTTCTTTCGTGCAGCGTTCAATGGCACAGGGAAGAACATCACCGTCGTTCAGAAACACGACATCCGGATACGTTTCGGTGTCAATGCTCAGCTGTTCCGGCTCCGCACCACGCTGAAAACGAGCTTTCCCACGGGAAACCAGAGTTGTGGCGTTCAGGCCGCCCACGGGCTTCCATCGAATGGGAGCTGAGTCATGATCTTCAACTGTCAGATTGCCGTGGAGTGAACCACCAGAAAAGAACAGGCGGTCCGGCTGAATTTGAGTTTTAGCCGAGTTTGGCAGTCTGATGCGGCGGACTCCGCTCAGAGAACACTTAACCGGTTCATCGCTGTATGAGACTTTCAGGCTGACAGATTCGTGGGTCAACGCAACCATGTCACCAGTCAGGTAGCCGCCGTCTTTCCATGAGACCAGAGTCCGGCCTTCATCGTTGGTTCCATTTTCCTCCGTCGAGAGGACAACATGCGTCAGTGTCCCGATTGGAATGCTCTCGTTTTTGGCCTCTCCGGTTTCTTCATTGGTGGCTGCCACAACCAGGTTGCCGCCATCCGCGTCGAAGTCTCGCACTTCACCGTAGTGGACTGATCCTGTGGTTGTTTGAACCCGATTCTCACCGGGCTTCAGGACTTTTGGCAGTCGGCCGTCCCAGCTTGAGATTCGCAGCTGCTTGATTGCCAGATCTCCGTCGACAGACTCAAAGATGATGCCTGACGTTGGCGGCTTCCAGCCTTTTGCATCTGTACGGCCCAGCAGTTTGCCGGAGCTGCTGTAGACGGCCATGACCTCTTCTTTGAAGTCAGTAAAGATGTGCAGGTGTACTTTCTTTTCCTTCAGCTCCTGAAGCTCGACAAAGTCGAGTCCACATCGGCAGATAAGGATCTCGCCCCAGACTTCAAGTCGCGGGTTTTCGTCCACTCGACCGCCCATTGCCAGGACAAAATCCGGGATGCGCGAAGACTCCAGAACGACTTCCACAGCACAGCGATCGGGGAACTTCATGCGACGATAGATGCCTGTATCGCCCTTGAGAGTCTGCAGGCTGCCATCATTGAGTTCTTTCCAGTCGGAGAGCTTTGCCCCTGTTCCGCGGGCGGCCCAGCCATCAAGGCCGTTCGGCCCCTGAAAGAGGAGTTCATCAGTTGCGCTGCGGCGAAGATTCAGGACACCGTTCTTCTTCAGTGTCATCTGCCCATGGCGTTTGCTTTTAAAGCTGATTGTCTCAGCATCAACGGCCGTGATCTGTCCATACAGGACATTTCCGTCAGACGTCGTGATTCGAAACTCTTTGGGATCATTGGCAGCATCTTCGTCTGCCTGCTGAAATCGAACTGCAGAGAGGACTGACAGATCGATCTCCAGGGGGTCGGCAAACAGCTCCGGTGCCGCCCACTTCAGCACGTTCCCTTCGGCCGAGATCAGTCGCCCTTTGAGCGAGTCGCCGTTGCCCCAGTAGAGTGTGCCTTCACCAACTTCAGCAGCCTGAGCGGGGACAAGAAAAAGGCCGGTCAACAGGAGTGACCAGCGCAGTTTGAGAGTCAGATTCATGGGAGGTTCCCCGGGGCAGTTGATCTGGTGTTGATCACTACCGTTCGTAGATCGGGAGAAAGCGATAATTCAGCGCCAGCGCCAGGAGCGACATGGCGGTGCCGTAGACTGGTCCGTGGCTGGATCGGAAGCTGCCATCGTCGTTCTGCATCTCTGTCAGCTGGCGAATTGTCTTCCGATTCCACCACTTCCATGCTTCAAAGTCGCCCTGAAACAGTGCCTGGGCCATGTAGTACCGGAAATAGAAAGGATAACTTCCTTCACGGTGCTCAAGGTTACCCACGGTCTGTTTCAGAACTGCCTTGAACTCCTTCTCTTCCTTGCGTTTGCCAACAGCGTAGACAAGCGTCGCGATTGCCTGCAGGTTCTTTGAACCACCGAGACCGCCAACGCCTCCGGAGTAGCCAACCCCGCCGCGGGCAGACGTCATCTTCCTGAAGTAGTCGAGTCCTTTGGTGATACATTCATCCGGAACCTTGATGCCCGCATTGCGAGCTGCCAGAAGTCCCATCATGACTGCTCCGGAAACCGAAGTGTCGGCATCACGAGATTCCGGTGAGTATCGCCATCCCCCCCACTGATTGTTTTTCTGAGAAGTGACAGCACAGCGGACAGCCAGTTCCAATGCCTTTCCGACGGAGCGTTTCTGCTTGTCCCCGGCGCGCCACAGACTGTCTTCGTCCAGGGCACCGTAGATTTCAGCGAGACCAAGCATCCCAAATCCATGGTGGTACATGCTGTTACCCAGGTAGCCGGTTCTGGCATCCTGTTGAGAGATCAGGCTACGAACACACTTGCGAATGTTCTCGCTGTACTTACCGAAGTTCGGGTCTTCACCGCTGGCTAGGAACACCATCACGGACATGCCGGTGATGCCGGCTCCGCCAGAACCATAACCGTGACTGGCAACCTGGCTGCCGAACGCGCCGTCATCTTTTTGCTGTTCGGCCAGCCACGACAGCCCACGTTCATAGATGATTTCAACTTCCTGTGGGACGCGGGATCCAAATCTCAGCTGAGGATCCTGTGCCTCCACATGTGCAGACAACAGTATGGCTGCTGCAACAGTCGCACTTAATGCAAGCGATTTCATATGACTCTCCGACGGCCCGGTTACCGGGACTGCTCATCAACGGCACGGAAGAATGCTTCCAGTCCGTCTTTGAATTCTCGAGGAACGCCTGGCCCTGAGATACCGGTCGCCTGCTCACCCACTCGTTCAGTGATGGTTGCCTGTGCATCTTCGCCCGGACCATACAGAGCGAGAGCAGCCCGATCTGTGTCGCCGGAACCACCACCACCAGGTGAAGCTCCGCCGCCACCACCTCCGCCGTTCGGATTCGCTCGCTTGGATTGCAGCAGCAATTCGATCACTTCCGTTTCTGCAGCGATGGCAGCAGGTCCGGTGTTTGCGTTTCCGAGAGTATCAGCGGCATCAGTCATTGGCTGAAGAGCTGCGCTGAGCAACTGAATTTCCTTACCGAATTTCTGAGCACCTTCAGGTAGGTTCTTAATGTCTGCGATCACATCTTCCAGTCGTGTCTGAAGCTCGCTTTGCGTCTTCGATAGGCCATGTGCGCGATCCTCGTACTCATCTTCTCTCTGAGCGTTCACAAGAGCTTCGTAGCTTTGATTAACCGACCGAGTCTCGTCTCGCAGGTCCATTTCTGCATCCAGAATACGCATTACTTCCAGGACGATAAAGGGCGGCAAACTGTCGCCCGATTTACAGCCTGGTCAGCTTCCGCCTGGACTTGGTTCCACTAACTCTTCCGCCCAGCGGTCCAGTGTGTCAGACCAGAATTCAGCTCGAGAAATGGATTCACCACTCAGGTTCTGACGAACCCTGTCGCCGACACCCGTCAGACTGGTGGTGACTTTGGTGTCCTCCATCTGCTCAATGATCTTGAGGAACTTTGGTTGCTTGCGGCGGTCGTAATACGCTTCCATATCAGACTGAATCAGCCAGACGGACTTGCTCTGAGCGTCTTCCCGTTCGGCGATCCTGTCTGCTTTGTTGGCCTGACGGTCTTCCAGCACTTTGTTGCTGATACCAAATCCATCGAACAGCGTTCGGTTAAGGTCGTCCGCGATTTCCATTTGCCGTCGAGACGCAGCCTTCAGTCGTTTGACGAAGGTACTGTTCTCCAGGTCATCCATGATCTTCTGGAGGTCCTCTCGGACCTTCTGAAACTCAGCCAGCAGGTCCTCCTGATTTTGAACGGCTTCGTTGACACCTTCCTGAGGTGACTGGGGCGGCCCTTTTTCTCCTTTGGGGCCACCATTCAGGACGGTTGTTGGGAGTGACAGGCGTCCTTTGCCGCCCTGGCTCTCTTCGTCGTCACTGGATTCTTCACCTTCTTCGTCCTTGTTGAATCCGGACTCAACATCGACCAGTGAAGGTGGATTGGGTGACTTATCGTCGGACGGCCTGGATTCTCCTCCGCCTTTGCCGGTCTTGTCACTGCGGTTGTTGCCTGCCATCTCTGTGCCTTTGGAATCCGCCTGTCCCTCGCCTGGCTTACCGGGTTTTCCGGGAGCCTTCGCGGCGGCAGCCAGCAGTTCAGCGACGTTGGGCATGCGGTTGTCAGCAATTTTCTTGAGTGCTTCGAGTGAGTCCGCCCAGGTTTCGAGGTGGCCCACCATCATCTGTTCATTTCGCATGGCCTGCTGCAGGAGTTGTTCGCCGACGTCGGTGACTGCTCCCAGTCGCTGGCCGTTCGCTCGTTCGGCAGTGGACTGCTGCTCGATGCGACGTCGTATTTTGGCGGTGTTCAGTTCACCCGGAGCCATTCGTCTCAGTTCGCGGTTGGCGTCGTGAAGACGAACTTCTTCTTCATACACGTCATCTGCGAGGCTTGCCCAGCGACGCAGTTTCTCAGTGATCCAGATCGCGTGCTCTTCCGGTGACATGACATGCAGCAGGATTGGCTGCGAGTAAGACCGTTCGCGGTTGGTCATGTAGTCAACCGCGTAGGCTCGGACTTCGACCAGTTGCGGTCGCATGCCTTCACTCTCTGCAGAAAACGTAATTTCCTGACTGACGACGGGAACGTCCGGCCCGCCGGCGGCGCCCAGCTTTTCACCGTTTTCCGGACTGGGATTTGCCAGCGGATCAGCGACCCCTCGCCATTTCAGCCCCACTTCCTTCAGGCCAAAGTCGTCATTTGCGTTGAGGTTGAAGCTGACGACATCGGAAGCCAGAACGACCTGTTCGGTACTGTTCATCTGCAACGAGACATTTGGTCTGCTGTCTTCAACCGCTTTCACACGAAGGCGAAAACCGTCTTTTCCGGAAAGTCCCAGATTGTCGACCCACTGAATTTCGAAGGACTGGTCTTCGTGAATGTCCATTGCCGGAACCTGGAGGTGCCCAAACTGATGCACAATCCGGGAGACCACTTTTCCGTCTTCGTCGGTGACATCTTCTTCAACCTGCTGACTGTCAACGGGAGTGTCGCTTCCGTTGATCGTGGCGGAATCGAGCTCACGGTTGATCAGTGCGTCAAACGAAGCAACTGATCCAGTGACGATTGAAACAACGCCGCCCCGCACATCTGCATGTCGAGGTTCGGTGATCTGCAGGTAGTCCGGCAGCTGCACACTTGCGGTGAGTTCTGCCAGTTCAGGTCGAGATTCAACCCGCACGGCAATTTCTTCGCGGACATCGCCGATCCGAATGTTCATGGTTCCGGACTGAGTTTGAGGTGGCACCGTGAAATCGTAGTGCTGCCCTTCCCTGCTGGAAACGCGTTCGCTTACTAATGGCTTCTGGCCTTCGATAAGAACTGTGCCCGACTCAGGAGCCCATTCCGTTTCTTTCGACAGTTTGGGAGAGAACGAGAACTGCTCGCCGTGGGCGACAACCATTGATTCAGGAAGCTGCTCAACCTGCGCGAACGTGTAGCGGTCAACGTCGCTCCATGGCATCAACCATCGCTGCATTGCGTTGATGGCTGCATCTGGAACAACGGCCAGAGCGATGCCTCCCAGGAGGATTGGCACTGCTGCCGCAATAGCCCAGCGTCGGTGGTGCGGGCGGGGAACCGCGTCAGTGAGATCTTTGTCGCGGACAACCTCGTCGACGTGTTCGACAGCAGCCTTCGCCAGTGCCACACTGCCGACCTCGGCGTTGTCCCGTGCCAGTTCAACCACACCGAGCAGTTGATCACCCAGGCCTGGGTATCGCTGCTTGACCAGCGTGGCAACCTGTTCCATCCGGCGAGTACCCCAGACCCAGCGGTGACACTTGATTGGGAAGAAGAATCCCAGACCAACACAGCCGCTAAGTAATGTGATCAGGCGAATGGCCGCACTTGTATCGACAAATCGGTCGAGTCCGAACACGATCAGATAGGACACCGCCAGCCCAAAGATGCCGGCAAGAATACCTTCTGCAATCTTGATTCTTCGGACCAGTTGCTGGAACGACTCCAGTTGCTGCCTTGTATCCTGGGGCAGCTGGATACTGGATGTACTCATCTCACAATCTCCGGTCTGTAGCCTGCAGGCGGGCGAAGTGTGCTGGATGGAGGGAGTCACAGTTCTGAGACGCCCGGTCGGAGCCTCTTTGACTTCAGCGGGGTGTTGAACCGGGTGACCCGACAACCCGGGCAGTATACTCCCGAGACCAAACTCTGCGCAGACTCAAATTGTCTGAAAGATGTCAGAAATTAATTTAGAGTTTTTTCGTTTCTGTCACGTGATGTTTTCCGAATGTCCAGACAAAATTCTTCGACTGGCTGTTACGTGTAAGCGTAACAAATCTCCATCCGTTCTCTCTCTCTCTCGAATCCGTTTGCATTTCGTCCGAAAAGGGCGAAGAATCCCCATCAGCGGGGTCTCTCCAGTGGGCCGGTTCCACCCAACTCTCCCGGGAATGTATCGTTGACTACCTGGTTTCGCCTGTTCCCTCTCAGACGGTTTTCACTGTGTCTGGTGCTGGCAACGCTGATTTTTGCCTGCTCACCCGCTGCACACGCTCAGGACGGTGATCTGCGACGCACTGCGGTCGGTGAATTGGGCGAGGCGATTAGCGAGCTTCTGCGAATGGCTGTCGGCAAGGCCGAAGTCGTCGAATTAGAGATGGTGCAGGAAGACATCGCGGTCATGCAGCCGGAGCCGGCTAAGGCGG